>JAQBPM010000038.1 GCA_028287525.1 Vulcanimicrobiota bacterium
TGCAAAAGCTGTTCGTTCTGGGCCGACAACTTCAACGGCATTCCCGTCCACCTCCGAGCGCGCGACATCACGTTTGCCGCAATCTCGCACGCGCCGCTGGCTGCGCTCGAATCGTACGAGAAGCGGATGGGTTGGAGCTTCAAGTGGCTCTCGTCGTACGGAACCGATTTCAACCGCGATTTCGGCGTGACGTTCATCGAGGACGAAGTGGAGGGCGGCCGCGCCAACTACAACTACGCGCTGCGGGGCTTCCCGGACACGGAAGCGCCCGGGGTCAGCGTGTTCTTCCGGGACGGTGACGGCGCGGTGTACCACACGTACTCGTCGTACGGGCGCGGCATCGACATCTTGAACGGCGCCTACAACTACATCGACCTCACCCCGAAGGGTCGCGACGAAGGTGAGAGGTCGCAGTCCTGGGTTCGCCGCCACGACGAGTACGGAGTCTGAGCGGCGGGAGAGCGCTCGGCCAGGCAGAACCCGCACGCTTCGTGCGTGCCGATGGTCGTTCTCCAGATCAGCTTCGTCCAATTTCGATCGAACCGGGATTCCTCAAGTTTCCGACCGGGAGCTGCCTGATCTCCGTCGGGAGCACGCGCGTGATCTGCGCCGCCACGATCGAGGACCGGGTTCCGCCGTGGATGCGCGGGCGCGGGACCGGCTGGATCACCGCCGAGTACGCGATGCTGCCGAGCGCGACGCCGGAGCGGAACCAGCGCGAGGCCGCGAAGGGCCGGCTCGGCGGGCGGACCCACGAGATCCAGAGGCTGATCGGGCGCGCCTTGCGAGCGGTCGTCGACATGGAAAAGCTCGGGGAGCGCACGGTGATCGTCGACTGTGACGTGATCGGCGCCGACGGCGGGACGAGGACGGCCTCGATTACCGGCGCGTGGGTCGCGCTCAGTCTTGCCCTGCGCGAACATTTCGACCCGGAGAAGAAGCAGAAGTGGCCGCTGACGGGGCAGATCGCGGCCGTCTCGGTCGGGATCGTCGACGGCGTCCCGGTCCTCGACCTTCCCTACGAGGAAGACAGCCGGGCAGAAGTCGACATGAACGTGGCGATGACCGATGCCGGCGGGTTCGTCGAGCTCCAGGGGACCGCCGAACGCGATCCGTTCAGCCGCGAACAACTCGACGTTCTGCTCGGTCTCGCCGATGGCGGAATCCGCGCCTTGTTCGAGGCGCAGCGCAGCGCTCTCGCGTCCGTTTCGGGAGCGCGCAGTGCCGGCTGACCGCACCCGCCTGGCGGAGCTGGTCGGCTCGGTCGGAGCGTTTCACGTGACCGACCGCACGCTGCGCGCCGCGCAGGAGCGGATCGAAGCGCGCCTCGCGGCGGGGGACGCGGATGATGCGGCGATTGCGGGATACCTCGACGCCGTGCGGCGCTACTTCGCACCGTACGAGCGTGAAGCGCGCGACCAGCTGAAGCACGTCGATCGCGAGTTGGAGCGCCTCTACCAGCTGCAGTACAATTTCGCCGCCGAGCGCGGCGTCGTGGCCAAGCGGGTCGATGCCGTGCGAGGCGTCCTGGAGGCCGTCGCGGAACTCGGCCCGGGATGAAGATGCTCGAAGACGTAGGACGGGGGACGATCAACGTCTTCTCCTACGCCGGCGGGGTCGCCGAACTGCTGGCCGATGCCGTTCGTTTCATCGCGCAGCTTCGGATCCGCGTGCGGGAGACGCTCGATCAAGCCTACTTGCTCGGCGTGCAATCGTGGACGATCGTCCTGCTGACCTCACTCTTCACCGGCATGGTGTTCTCGCTCGAGAGCGCCGTGCAAGCGGTGCAGTACGGGGTCGGAAACCTGGTCGGCGGTGCCGTGTCGTTCTCGGCGGCGCGCGAACTCGGGCCGATGCTCTCCGCCGTCGTCGTGGCCGGCCGGACGGGTGCGGCGATCGCGGCCGAACTTGGTTCGATGGTCGTCACCGAACAGATCGAGGCGCTCCAGTCGCTCGGACTTTCGCCGACGCGAATGCTCGTCGTCCCGCGCCTCGTCGCCCTGGTGGTGATGCTGCCGCTCCTGACGATCTTCGCGGACATCGTCTCGATCGTCGGCGGGATGTGGGTCGCGAACATCTACGCGCACATCTCGACCGAGTCGTTCATCACCTCGGCGCGCTCCGTGCTGCCGTTCGGCGACGTCCTCAAGGGTCTGGTCAAGTCGCTCGTGTTCGGCGTGATCATCGCGATCATCGGCGCGTATCAGGGTCTGCAGACGCGCGGCGGCGCGGCCGGCGTCGGCAAGGCGACAACGGGCGCCGTCGTCACCTCGATCATCCTGATCTTCATCTTCAACTTTCTGCTCTCGTACTTGCTCTACGGGAACAGCTGATGGACATCTACGCGCACCTCGACGACGTCTGCGTCCGGTACGGTGAGAAGATCGTCATGCAGAACCTCACCCTCGACGTCGTCGAGGGAGCGATCACGTGCATCATCGGCCTCTCGGGCGCCGGGAAGTCGACGATTCTGCGGCTGCTCAACGGGCTGAAGAAGCCCGATAGCGGGCGCGTGATCGTCAAGGGCCAGGACATCACCGAGATGCGCGAGCGCGACCTGATCGAGCTGCGCCGGTCGATCGGGTTCGCCTTCCAGTTCTCCGCGCTCTTCGACTCGCTCACGATCGGCGAGAACGTCGCCCTGCCGCTGCGCGAGCACACGAAGATGTCCGACGCGGAGATTCGCAAGCTCGTCTCGGCGACGCTCGATTCGGTCGGGCTCGCGCACGTGGAAGAGCGCTACCCCTCGGAACTCTCGGGCGGCATGGTGAAACGAGCCGGCTTCGCCCGCGCGGTCGTCACCGGTCCGCAAGCCGTCCTCTACGACGAGCCGACGACCGGCCTCGATCCGATCATCACCCACGTCCTCACCGACACGATCGTGAAGCTGCGCCGGCGGCTGAACGGGACGGCGGTCGTCGTCTCGCACGATCTCGAGAGCATCTACATGATGGCGGATTACATCGCGATGCTGTTCGAAGGCGCGATCGTGGCGTACGGAACGGTCGAGGAGATTCGCCGTTCGCCGAATCCGATCGTCCAGCAATTCTTGCAGGGGAGCGAAGTCGGGCCGATCCCGATCTAATCGTTATGAACAGACAAGCGATCGTCGGACTCTTCACCATCCTCGCATTGCTCGGACTCTTCGGGGTCTTCTTCGTGCTGACCAACGTTGGAACGCAGGGACGGTACAAGATCGCCGTGCATTTCAAGTCGGCGGCCGGCCTGCACAAGGGCGCACTCGTGTATGAGAGCGGCGTCGTCGTCGGCTTGGTCGATTCGACCGTGCTGCGGCCGGACGACTTCAGCGTTGACGTGTACTTGGCGATCAACAACAACGTCGACATTCCGCGCACCGCGAAGTTTCTGATCCAGGCGCCGTTGACGGGCGACTCGTCGCTGGAGATCGTCCCGCCGCCGATGGCGGATCAGCCCGCCGGCCAAACCTCGCCGACGAACGCGCCGCGCGCAGTGGCAATCTTGCCGCACGAACCGCTGCTGGGCCCGCAGGAGCCGCAAGGGACGAACCCGGCGACGATCCAGGACTTGCTCGATCAAGGTCAGGGTGAAGTGAAGCGCCTCGACGTGATGCTAGCGCAGCTCGAAAAGCGCGAACCCGCGCTGCTCAACACGATGCAATCGGCGCTCAACAACGCCAACGACGTCAGCATATCGCTGAACAGAGAGATCCATCACCTCACCGGCAAGGTCGACACGCTGACGGACACGATGCAGGTCGCGCTCACGAAGGGCAGCGCCAACATCAACGACCTCACCTCGCAGCTCGACCTGACGGTGCGCCGCAACAGCGGCAAGGTCGACTCACTGCTGGCCTCGCTCGACTCCTCGGCGCAATCGCTCAACGCGACCGCGACGGCGGTCCAGCGGCTGGCGCAGAATCCGCAGGTGAGCGCGAATTTGATCGAGACGACGCGCGGGCTCGCACAGACCGCGACGACCATCGCCTCGATCGCCGGTGATTTCCACAACATCACCGGCAACCCGCAGACGCAGGCCCAGCTGCGCGATACGATGGCGAACGTCGACGCCGCGACGCAGAAGCTCAACTCGATCCTGGCCCGGCTCGGCGGAAAGTCGAGCGTCTACGGCGTCGACCAGGGCGCTACCCCGGCGCCGGCCGGATCGCCGCTGCCGGGCGGCCGCGGCCGCGGCCCCGGCGCGCC
>JAQBPM010000076.1 GCA_028287525.1 Vulcanimicrobiota bacterium
TCACGCTGGAGTCCGACAAAGCGACGATGGAAGTCCCCGCCTCCGCCGCGGGCGTCGTCAAAGACGTCCGCGTGAAGATCGGCGACAAAGTCTCGCAGGGCAGCGTGCTCGTCACCGTCGAGTCGGAACAGCCCGCGAGCGCCCCGACGCCGCCGACGCCGATTCTCCCGGAACTCGCGGCGTCGCCCGAGACCGATCCCGTCGGCATCGGCGGCGCGGTCGCCGCGGCCACCGAGGAGGTCGCCGCGGAGGGGGCATCCGTCGAACAAGAGACCACGATCGAGCTCGTCGTTCCCGACATCGGCGACTTCAGCGCGATTCCGGTCATCGAAGTCCTCGTCAAACCCGGCGACACGATCGCCGCCGAGGCACCGCTGGTCACGCTCGAATCCGACAAAGCCACGATGGAAGTACCGGCGACGAGCGGCGGCGTCGTGCGCGAGGTGAAGGTCAAGGTCGGCGACACCGTCTCGAAGGGCACGCCGATCGCGACGATCGTCGCGAAGGTCGCCGCGAGCAGCGCGAAACCGGCGGCTTCCGCACCTCTCGCTCGTCCGCCGTCGTCCAACGGCGCGAGCGCTCCGGCTGCCGCGCCGGCTGCTCCGGCAACGCCCCCCGCCGCCGCTCCGGCGGCGACGGTTACGAGCGCTCCGAGCAACGGCCGCGTTCACGCATCGCCGGCGATCCGCCGTTTCGCGCGCGAGCTCGGCGTCGATCTCGCCGGCGTTCGCGGCAGCGGTCCGAACGGCCGCATCACGCGCGACGACGTGCAGGCATTCGTCAAAACCAAGCTCACGTCGCCCGCGCCGAGCGGCGGCGCGCCCGCCGGCGGCGGCCTCGTGCTGAACCTTCCGCCGTGGCCGACTGTCGACTTCGCGAAGTTCGGTCCGATCGAACGCGTCCCGCTCTCGCGCATCCAGCGGATCAGCGGACCCGTGCTGGCGCGCAATTGGGTGACGATCCCGCACGTCACGCAGAACGAAGACGCCGACGTCACCGACCTCGAAGCGTTCCGCAAACAGATCAACGGCGAGCGCAAGGACGTCAAGGTGACGATGCTCGCGTTCCTGATGAAGGCGGCGATCGCGGCGCTCAAAGCGTATCCGCAAGTGAACGCCTCGCTCGACGGCGCGGAGCTCGTTCTCAAGCGGTACTACAACATCGGCTTCGCGGCCGACACGCCCAGCGGTCTCGTCGTCCCGGTCATCAAAGACGCGGACAAGAAAGGCGTGCTCGACATCGCGCGCGAGACTTCGGAACTCGCCGCGAAGGCGCGTGACGGGAAGCTCGGTCCGGCCGAGATGAGCGGCGCGACGTTCACGATCTCATCGCTCGGGTCGATCGGCGGCACGACGTTCACGCCGATCATCAACGCGCCGGAAGTCGCGATCCTCGGCGCGTGCAAAGCCGACGTCCGCCCCGTCTGGGACGGCGCCGCGTTCGTACCGCGCTTGATCCAACCGCTCTCGTTCTCGTACGACCATCGCGTCATCGACGGCGCCGCCGCCGCGCGGTTCTGCGTCGAGGTGAAGCACGCGCTCGCGGATCTCCGCCGCACGCTGTTGTAGCGACGGCGGGCGGCCCGGCGCCGCCCGCCTCACGCGGCCGGTTTAGCCGTTGCCGCCCGCTGTGACCGGGATGACCAACGCCGAATTGAGCCACGACTTCCAGGTGTCGTCCGAGGCGGACTTGGTGTTGGGGACCATCATCATCCCGTTCTGCATCATCGCGTCCATCTTCTTACAGACGATGCCCGTGCTGCCCATCATCGCGGTGGGTTTTTCGCCCTGCGCCGCGGGACGGCACAGCATCGTCGCGCCGTTCGGCGCGGGCTTCATCGGTGCCATCGCCGACCCCGCAGCCGCCGGTGCCATCGCCGGAGGCGAGGCGGGCGCCACCGCTGGACTCGCAGCCGGCCCGTACGTGGGTTGCGCCAGGGTCGCCCCCGGAATCGCGAGGAGCGCAGCGCCGACCAGCAGCGCAGCCAGAGGTGATTTCATGGTGAACCTTTCCGCAAAAGGAGCGGGCGTGGAGATGGGCCCAGCATAGACAAGATCGCCGACCGCCGCCGTAAGGCGCATTACCGAATGCCGGCCGCTCCGGGGCCGCGGGCCAGGTCGATTCTCGCGGAACCTGGGTGGGTACACGAAGGGCCGCTTGTCCCCGCGCCGGAGGTCCGTTGGCCGTCACAGCCGCCACAAAGATCACCACCGATGTTCCCTTTCGGTTGGACCGCTTGCCATGGGCAAAGTGGCACTGGCTGATCGTGATCGGCCTGGGGATCACCTGGATCCTCGACGGCCTCGAGGTCACGATCGTCGGCACGATCGGGCCGACGCTCACCTCGAAGCAAGGCCTGAACCTCAGCGACGTTCAGGCGACGGGGGCCGGAACGGCGTACCTCATCGGCGCCTGCGTAGGCGCGATCGTCTTCGGCATTCTCACCGACAGGCTCGGCCGCAAGAAGCTCTTCCTCATCACGCTGAGCTGGTATCTCGTCAGCACCGTGCTGACCGCGTTCGCCTGGGACTTCTGGAGCTTCGCGTTCTTCCGCATGCTGGCCGGAGCCGGAATCGGCGGCGAGTACAGTGCCGTCAACTCAGCGATCGACGAACTGATCCCTTCGAGCCGGCGCGGCGTCGCCGACATCGCGATCAACGGCTCGTGGTGGATCGGCACCCTGGTGGGCTCCGCACTCTCGATCCCGCTGCTCGACGGGCGCTTCATTCCGCCGTCGCTCGGCTGGCGGCTCGCGTTCGGCCTCGGCGCCATCCTCGCCGTCGCGGTGCTGTTCATCCGGCAGGGCATCCCGGAAAGCCCGCGGTGGCTGCTGACGCACGGAAGGCACGACGAGGCGGAGAAGATCGTGCAGTCGATCGAGCACGAGGTCGAAGCGGAGACCGGGCGTAAACTCCCGCCGCCGCCGGAAAAGACCATCACCATCGACCCCACGCGCCGGCACGGCCCGATCGACACCGTAGTCACGATGGTGAAGACGTATCCGAAACGCACCGTTCTCGTCATGACCCTCATGATCACGCAGGCATTCTTGTACAACGCCGTATTTTTCACCCAAGGATTGACGCTGGCGACCTTTTTCAAGGTCGCGCCGGGCGACGTCGGTCTCTACACGATGCCCTTCGCCGTAGGGAACTTTCTCGGCGCGCTCACGCTGGCACACTTCTTCGACACCGTGGGGCGCAAGAAGATGATCGCGGGATGCTACCTGATAAGCGGCGTCCTGATGGTCCTCTCGACGGTGATCTTCTTGCGCGGCGGTCTCAACGCGGCGACGATCACGCTGTGGTGGTCGGTGATGTTCTTCTTCGCCAGCGCCGGCGCGAGCGCGGCGTACTTGACGGTGAGCGAGATCTTCCCGCTCGAGACGCGCGCCACCGCGATCGCCTTCGTGTATGCGGTCGGGACGCTGGCCGGCGGCGCCGTCGCCCCGCTGATCTACGGGAAGCTGATCGCGACGAAAGACCCGCACATGATTGCCATGGGCTGGATCGCGGGCGCGGCGCTCATGATGATCGGCGGCATCGTGGAGCTCGTGCTCGGCGTCGACGCCGAACGCAAATCGCTGGAGGACGTCGCCTCTCCGCTGACCGCAGCATGACGGGCCGTGACGATCCGCAGTGGTATCGCGACGCCATCGTCTATCAGACGCACGTCAAAGCGTACCAGGACTCCGACGGCGACGGGATCGGCGACCTGCGCGGGCTGACCGCTCGCCTCGACTACCTCGCCGAGCTGGGCATCACCGCACTGTGGCTGCTGCCGTTCTTTCCGTCGCCGTTGCGCGACGACGGCTACGACATCGCCGACTACACCGGCGTCCACCCCTCGTACGGTACGCTCGAGGACGTGCGCACGCTCGTGGCGCAGGCGCACGAACGCGGCATTCGCGTGATCGCCGAGCTCGTCATCAACCACACCTCCGACCAGCACCCGTGGTTCCAGCGCGCGCGCCGCGCGCCGCGCGATTCCCCCGAGCGCAACTGGTACGTGTGGTCGGACGACGATCGCAAGTATGCCGGCACGCGCGTCATCTTCACCGACACCGAGTGGTCGAACTGGGCCTGGGACCCCGTTGCCGGCCAATACTACTGGCATCGCTTCTTCTCGCACCAGCCTGACCTGAACTTTCAGAATCCCGAGGTGATCGGCGCGATCACCGAGGCGATGCGGTTTTGGGCAAAGGCCGGCATCGACGGTTTCCGGCTCGACGCCGTGCCGTATCTCTGCGAGCGCGAAGGAACGAACAACGAGAATCTGCCCGAAACGCACGGGGTCATCAAGATCCTGCGCGCCGTTCTGGAACAGGAGTTTCCGCACGTCATCTTCCTCGCCGAGGCGAATCAGTGGCCGGAGGACCTCTCGTCGTATTTCGGCGACGGCGACGAGTGCCACATGTGCTTCCACTTCCCGCTCATGCCGCGGCTGTTCATGGCGCTCGCCGACGAAGACCGCTATCCCGTTCACGACATCCTGCGCCAAACGCCGCCGATCCCCGAGGGCTGTCAGTGGGCCGTGTTCCTGCGCAACCACGACGAGCTGACGCTCGAGATGGTGAGCGACCGCGAGCGCGAGCGGATGAACGCGGTGTACGCGATCGAGCCTCGCATGCGGATCAACGTCGGCATCCGGCGCCGGCTCGCGCCGCTGCTGGAGAACGATCGCCGCCGGATCGAACTGATGAACTGCCTTCTCATGACCATGCCGGGAACGCCCGTGATCTACTACGGCGACGAGATCGGGATGGGCGACAACCTCTTTCTCAAAGACCGCGACGGCGTTCGCACGCCGATGCAGTGGTCGCCGGATCGTAACGGCGGATTCTCGAGCGCGGAAGGGATCCGGCTCTACGCGCCGGTGGTGACCGATCCGACGTACGGCTACGAGGCGGTGAACGTCGAGACGCAGGCGCGAACGCCGACCTCGCTGCTGAACTGGATGCGCCGCGCGATCGCAGTGCGCAAGGCGACGCGCGCGTTCGGCCGCGGCAGCCTCACCCTGCTGTATCCGAGCAATCGCCGCGTGCTGACGTACCTGCGCGAGCTCGAGGACGAGACGATCCTGGTGGTGGCGAACCTCTCGCGAAACGCGCAGGCCGTGCAGCTCGACCTGGCCGCCTTCGCCGGGCGCACGCCGTTCGAGATGCTCGGCTCGACCGCATTTCCACCCGTGACGACGTCGCCGTACGCGATCACCCTCGGACCGTACGGATTTTACTGGTTTGCGCTCGTGCGCGATCCGAGCGGAACGACCGCTCCGATCCGTTCCATCACGCTGCCGGAACTGCCGACCGTCGTCGTGCCGCGGGCGGCGCTCGCCTTCGATCGCTGGGCGCGCGCCGTGATCGACAGCGACGTCGTGCCGCTCGCGCTGGGTGCATCCGAGCATGGCCGCGTGCGCGACGCGTTTGTCGCCGGCGCGCTCGACCCCGCGCTCGCGTTCCTCGTCGTCGGCGACGGCCAGCGGCGCGTCTCCCTCCCGCTGCGCTTCGTCTACGACGAACCGATCCGCGAAGACGCCGTCGCGCGCCTGCGCAGCGGCCCGCGCGAAGGCTGGATCGTCGACGCCGGAACCGACGCCGCGACCGCGCCGCTGATCGAACGCGCGATGCGCGAGGGCATCGAACTGCACGACGAAGGGGTGCTGACGTTCGCGCTCGAGGGCGCGCCCATGCCGGAAGCGCTCAGCTCGCAGCGGCTGGGCTCGGCGACCGGCGCGCAACGATGGGTCCTCGACGACGCGCGGCTCGTCAGCCTGCACCGCCAGATGCCGCGCGTGCAGGACAGCGCCGTCGCGTTCATGCGGCACCTGCGCGAAACCGGCTACGCGCGGGCGCCGGAACTGCTCGGCACCGCGACGGTCGTCGACCGGGACGGTGAGACATGGGTTACTGCCACCTCACAGCGGTACGTCCCGCATCCGGAGGACGCGGAGCACGCGCTGCGCGAGGTCCTGCGCGCCGGAACGGCGGACGAGCGGCTGCTGCGCAGCGCGCGCGTGACGGCCGACGCCTTGGCCGCACTGCACCGGGCGCTCGCGACCTCCGGCAGCGATCCGACGTTCGGAACGCATCCGACGACCTCCGACGACGTCGCACGCTGGCGCGCCGAGTCCCGCGAGGATCTGGACGCGCTGGTGAGCGCGGGCGTCGAGGGCGTCGTCGCGGTGAGCGCGCGCGCCGCGAGCTTGCTCGACGCGCTTCCGGCGACGATCGACGCGTCGTCGTCGCGCGCGCACGGCCGGCTGAGCCTGCACCGCGTTCTCCTGGTCGAGGGGGTTCCCGTGTTCGTCGGGTTCGGCGAGACGGTCGAGGATCGCAGTTCTCCCCTCAAGGACGTCGCGTCGCTGGCGCGGTCGTTCGATGCGGTCGCGCGCGAAGCGGTCACCACCAGCGCGCACGACGCAACCTCCGATCGCGACGCGACCAGCGCGACGGTGCGCGATCTGACCGCGCGCGCGCTCGCGACCTTCGTCGAGCGTTACGGCGAGGCGGCGCGCGATCTGGCGACGGTACCGCAAGACCCGGCGCAACGCGATGCCCTGATCCGCTTCTTCCGGCTGCGGGCCGCGCTGCGCGACGTGCGCGAGGCGGTCGCGCGCCGCCCGGCCGCGCTGGCGGCCGCGGTCGACGCTCTGCACGTGGAATGTTCGTGAACGAGGCCGCCGATCGCTTCGTCCACGTCATGCCGTTCGGCGCGTCGCTGCGCGACGACGGGGTCACGTTCCGGATCTGGGCGCCGTCGCGTGACGGCGCCACGGTCGTGGTCGACGGTGCAGAACATCCGCTCGAACGCCGGGACGAGGGATGGTTCGAGCGATTCGTCCCCGGCGCGCGCGCCGGCGCGCGCTATGCGTACGCGTTCGACGGGCTCGATCCGCGCGTCCCCGATCCCGCGTCGCGCTTCCAGCCCGACGGCGTGCACGGACCCAGCGCCGTCATCGATCCGACCGCCTATGCGTGGCGGCATCCCGGCTGGCGCGGCCGTCCGACCCACGAGCTGGTGTTCTACGAGCTGCACGTCGGCACGTTCACGGGCGCGGGGACATACGCCGCGGCGGCCGAGCAGCTGGACGATCTCGCGGCGCTCGGCGTCACCGCGCTGGAATTGATGCCGCTCGCGCAGCCGGCGGGAGTTCGGAACTGGGGCTACGACGGCGTGCTGCCGTTCGCGCCGCAGCACGCCTACGGTTCGCCGGACGAGCTAAAAGCGTTCGTCGACGCGGCGCACGCGCGCGGCCTCTCCGTCTTCCTCGACGTCGTCTACAACCACTTCGGCCCGGAAGGCAACTACCTCGGTGCCTTCGCCGGCGCGTTCTTCACCGACCGTCATCACACGCCTTGGGGCTCGGCGATCGACGTCGAGAGTGACGCCGCGGCGAACGTGCGCGCGTTCTTCATCCACAACGCGCTCTACTGGCTGCACGAGTACCGCTTCGACGGCTTGCGGCTCGACGCGGTGCACGAGATTCGCGACGCGTCGTCACCGTCGTTCCTGCTCGAACTCGCGTCGTCCGTGCGGGCACGCACGGAGCCCGGGCGACACGTGCAGCTGGTGCTCGAAAACGATGCCAACGGCGCCGGCCTGCTGCGCTCGTACGATGCGCAGTGGAACGACGACGCGCACCACGCCTTCCACGTCCTGCTGACCGGCGAGCACGACGGCTACTACCGCGACTACGCCGACGACCCGGCGCGCCGGCTGGCGCGCGCGCTCGCCGAAGGCTTCGCCTATCAAGGCGAACCGTCGCCGCATCGCGGCGACGCGCCGCGCGGCGAGCCGAGCGCGGACCTGCCGGCGACGAAGTTCGTCGACTTCCTGCAGAATCACGACCAGATCGGCAACCGCGCGTTCGGCGAGCGCCTCTCGACGCTGACCGGCGAGGCGGCGTTGCGCGCGGCGAGCGCCGTGCTGCTGCTCGCCCCGGCGCTGCCGCTGCTGTTCATGGGCGAAGAGTGGGCGGCGTCGACGCCGTTCCTGTTCTTCTCGGATTTCGGTGAGGAGCTCGGAGGAGCGGTCACCAGCGGCCGCCGGCGGGAATTCGCCGCGTGGCCCGCATTTCGTGATGCGAACGTGCGGGAGCGGATTCCGGATCCGCAGGATCCCGCGACGATGGAAGCGTCGCGCTTGCACTGGGACGAACGATCGGCACCGCCGCACGCAGAGGCGCTGGCCTACCATCGCGAGCTGCTCGTCCTGCGCGCGCGTTCGATCGTCCCGCATCTCGCCGGCGGTGCGTGGGGAGCGGGCTACGAAGTGCTCGATCCCGCCACGCTGGTCGTGCGGTGGCGTTTCGGGGACGGCGCACGGCTCGGCGTCGTCGCGCGCTTGGGAAGCGGGACGGCGCCGGTCTCGTATGCGTTCGAGGGCGCACCGCTCTTCACGCTGGGGGCCGTCCCTCCGCGCCTGGAGCGCGGCGAATTGGCGCCGTGGAGCGTGGGCTGGTTCCTCGCATCGTGACGCCGCGCGCGACGTACCGCCTGCAGTTCCACGCCGGCTTCCGTTTCACCGACGCGACGGCGTTGGTGCCGTATCTCCACACGCTCGGCATCTCGCACGTTTACGCCTCGCCGTATCTGAAGGCCCGGCCCGGATCGACGCACGGCTACGACATCGTCGACCACAACGCGTTCAACCCGGAGATCGGAACGCCCGAGGAATACGCGGAGTTCGTCGACGCGCTGCGCGCGCACGACATGGGTCACGTACTCGACTTCGTTCCCAACCACATGGGCGTCGGCGGCTGCGACAACGCCTGGTGGCTCGATCTCTTGACCTGGGGCCGCGACTCGCACTACGCCGATTACTTCGACGTCGATTGGGAACCGCTGCGCGAGCAGCTGCGCGGCAAGATCCTGCTTCCGTTTCTGGGCCAGCAGTACGGCGAGGTGCTCGAGGCCGGCGAATTGCGCTGGGAGTACGTCGACGGACGCATCTCGCTGCGCTACTACGAGCACTGCTTTCCGCTGGCGCCGCCGACGTACGCGCTCGTGCTGAGCGGTGCCGAACCCGCGTCGCTGCAATCGTTCGGGCCGCTCTTCGCAGCGCTCGAGGGCGTTCCGAACCGCGGCGAACGTCGCACCGCGGCGACGTCGCTGCGCCGGCTGCTGGCCGAGACCGAGGGAGAGCACGCACGGGCGTTGATCGAGCGTCTCGACGCGGAGCGAGCGAGCGCCGAAGGGAAGGCGCTCATCGAGAGCGTGGTCGAGGCGCAGCACTGGCGGCCGGCCTCGTGGAAGGTGGCGGCCGAGGAGATCAACTACCGCCGCTTCTTCGACATCAACGGCCTCGCCGCGCTGCGGATGGAACATGCCGCGACCTTCGCCGACGCGCACAAACTGGTCTTCGAGCTGATCGAGCGCGGCGCGGTCGACGGCTTGCGGCTGGACCACGTCGACGGACTGTTCGACCCGCTCGGCTACTGCGATCTGCTGCGTTCCCGCGCGGAACTGCTCGGCGAGCCGTTGTATCTGGTGATCGAGAAGATCCTCGCACCGCACGAGACGCTGCGCGAGCGGTGGAACGTCGACGGCACCACCGGCTACGAGTTCATGAACGCCGTCACCGGAATCGCGGTCGACGGCCGCAACGAGCGCGCCTTCGACCGGCTCTACCGGCGGCTCACCGGCGATGCGGCACCGTTCGAGGAGGCGGCGTACGAAGCGAAGCGGTTCGTGCTGATGACGGCTTTGGCCGCGGAGCGCAACGTCCTCGCGCTGCAGTTCGATCGCATCGCGCAGCGCGATCCGCGCACGCGCGACTTCACGCTCTTCGAGCTGACCCGCGCGCTCGTCAACACGATCGCCGCCTTCCCGGTCTACCGCACGTACTTGCGCGGCGACGGGGTCGACAGCGAAGATCGCCGGCACATCGAGTGGGCGATCGGCCGCGCGCGCTCACGCGACCTCGCCAGCGAAGGTTCGGTCTACGCCTTTCTGCGGCGCGCTCTGCTCACCGAGACGGACGACGACGCGCTGCGGGAACGCTACGTCGAATTCGCGATGCGCTTCCAGCAGCTGACCTCTCCGGTCGCCGCAAAAGGCGTCGAAGACACCGCCTTCTACCGCTCGGTGCGGCTCGTCGCGCTCAATGAAGTCGGCGGCGATCCGGGGCGCTTCGGCACGCCGGTCGCGGAATTCCACCGGCAGAACGCCGCCCGCGCGGCGACCCGTCCGAGTGCAATGGTGACGACGTCGACGCACGACGCGAAGCGCGGCGAAGACGTGCGCGCGCGGCTCGCGGTGATCTCCGAGATGCCCGAGGCGTGGCGGCGCGCCGTCGGGCGCTGGTCGCGGCTCAACGCGCGTCACGCCGTCAAACTTCCGGGCGGACGTTCGCCGACGCCGCTCGCCGAGTACCTGCTCTATCAGACGCTCGTCGGCGCGTGGCCGGCCGAATTGCTCGCCCGGCATCCGGACCCGCAAGCGCTCGCCGCGTTCGCGGACCGCATCGCCGAGTACATGGTGAAGGCCGGACGTGAGGCAAAGCTGCGCACGAGCTGGGCGAACGCGGACGAAGCGTACGAACAAGCGCTCGAGCGCTTCGTTCGGCGCGTGCTCGATCCGCGCTCCGCTCGCGCGTTCCTCGAAGGCCTCCGCGATTTCACGCGCGGGCTCGCGTCGGCGGCGCTCGCGAACAGCCTCGCGCAAGTCGTCCTGCGAACGACGGCTCCCGGCGTCGCGGACACCTATCAGGGCTCCGAGTTGTGGGAGCTCAGCTTGGTCGATCCCGACAACCGGCGGCCGGTCGACTTCGCGGCGCGGGCGGCGACGCTGGCGGAACTCGACACCGCGCTCGCAGGCGGCGTCCCACGCGAGCGCTTGGCAGCCGAGCTGCTGGCCGATTGGTACGACGGACGCATCAAGTTCTACGTGCTGGCAACGCTGCTGCGCCATCGCGCGCAAGCGGCATGGCCGGCCGATACGTACGCTGCACTCGAGGCGGCGGGGACGCACGCCGCGCACGTCGTCGCGTACACGCGGGGGAACGCGATAGTGGTCGTCCCGCGTCTCTCGCACGTGCTGGCCGGCGAAGCACTGCCGGTCGGTGCCGTCTGGGAGACGACGGTGCTGCATCTGCCGCCCGGCGCGCCGGGACGCTATCGCGACGTGCTGAGCGGACGCGAGTTGCTTGCGGTGCACCACGAGGATGCGCTCGCTCTCCCGCTTGCCCAGACACTCGGCGTGCTGCCCGTTGCGGTACTCGAGCCGATCTGAGGGAAACCTGTGCGCGAGCGCACCTGCCGGCTCGGAACTGGGCTTGGCTGACGCTCCGTTGGGTAAAGGAACCTCTGGAGGGTAAGATATCATCATCATGACCAAACGCCATCTTGCTTGCCTCGCGCTGGCGGCCTCACTGGGCATCACCGCGATGCCGTCCGCTCCGGCACTCGCCGACGGCGCAGCCAGCACGCGCAACATCATCGGCGGCGCCGCCCTCGTCGGCGGAGCGCTGCTGATCATCAACCACAACCGCAAAGTTCACCAGAAGTACGCGGAGTACGATCGCCGTCAAGCGTACACGCAGGCACAAGCGAATAACGCCGAAGCCGCGTACGCTTCGGAACGCCAAGCCTACAATCACGAAGCGGCTCTGGTGGCCGGATATAAGCACGAAGTCGCGATCCAGCATCAAGAAGTCTTGCGGCTGCGTCACGAGATCGCGATGAACCGGCGCAACAACGCCCACGTCGCATCAGCGGCGAGTGGAACCGGACCGCTGGTCGCCGGGGCGCGGGTCGAACGGACGCCGAGCGGTACGCGCATTGCATCCAATGCTCCGTCGTACGGCTGGGGCGCACTCTAACCCCGTGCGAGGGCAGCTCCTCTCCGCCGCGATCGCCGTGTCGATCGCGGCGGCGGGATGCGCGCAGCACACAGCCGACCCGCAGGCACTCGCCGACGACACCACCCGGGGCGTCTACGACGTCGATCTGGCGCGCGCGACCGAGCATTTCGACGATGCGCTCAAAACGCAGGTCAATCGCGCCTCCGTCGGCCTGCTTTCCGACCGGATGCACGCGCTCGGCACGTATCGCGGCCTCAAGCAAGTCGCGGCTGAGCCCGACAAGGGCCGGTACGACTATCAGGCGACCTTCGACAAAGGGACCCTGCTCGTGCAGATCCGGATCGATCCGGATCAGAAGCTCGGCGCCTACCGCATCGTCCCCGCCTCCGCATCGGGGTAGGGCGAGCGGCCGGGACCGCCCCAGGCCTCCCCTGAGCGTCCCGGGGGCTCCCGCGACGCGGCGCGAAGAGCGCGGCGAAACGCTTTTCGTCACCGAAGGGTCGTGCAATACGGCCCTCTTCCACGTCCAGGAGTTCAATCGCACCCAATGGCTTCGTTCACCGTCGACGCTCTCGTCATCGGCGCCGGCCCGGGCGGCTATCATGCCGCGATCCGGCTCGGCCAGCTCGGCAAAAAGGTCGTCTGCTTCGACCGTGACGAGGTCGGCGGCGTCTGCCTGAACTGGGGCTGCATCCCGACCAAGGCTCTCCTCCACGTGGGCGAGATCTCGCGCCAGATCGAGCACGCCGGCGAGATCGGGCTGAAGGTGCCGAAAGCCGAAGTCGACCGCGAAGGCGTGGCGGCGTTCACCGGCAAGGTCGTCAAGGCCAACGTCGGCGGCGTCAACCAGCTCTTCAAAGCCAACGGCGTGGAGTTCGCGTACGGTGACGCGTCGTTCACGAGCAAGAACACCGTCTCGCTGAAAAAGAAAGACGGCACGACCGACGAGTACACGGCCGCGGCGATCGTCATCGCGACCGGTTCCGCGCCGATCGACGTCGGCGCGTGGCCGCACGACGGCGAGACGATCATCAACTCCGACGACGCCGTGCAGATGAAGCGCATTCCGAAGAACCTTTTGGTCGTCGGCGGCGGCGTGATCGGTTTGGAGTTCGCGACCGTGTACACGCGCCTGGGCGCGAAGGTGCTCGTCGTCGAGGCGCTGCCGCAGATCCTGACCGGAACCGACAGCGAGATATCGAAGACGCTCGGACGGATTCTCAAGAAGCAAGGCGTCGAGATCGCGCTCGACACGAAAGTCGGCAAGATCGAGAAGACCGGCCCGCAGGCGGTGAAGGCGACGTTCAACGGCGCCTATACCAGCGGCAAGGACGAGACGCGCGAGTTCGACATGGTCCTCGTCGCGGTCGGCCGCCGTCCGGTCACCGACACGCTGAACCTCGCCGCCGCCGGGCTGGCGACGAACGAGCGCGGCTTCCTCGACGTCGACGCGCAGCGCCGCACCAAAGTCGACGGCGTCTTCGCGATCGGCGACGTCACCGGCGCGCCGATGCTCGCGCACAAGGCGATGAAAGAAGGCGTCGTCGCCGCCGAAGTGATCGCCGGCGACCGCGCGAGCGCGTTCGATCCGGTTGCGATTCCGAACTGCGTCTACACCGATCCGGAAGTCGCGACGATCGGGCTTTCCGAGGAAGAAGCGAAGGCCGCCGGCTACGAGATCCGCGTCGGGAAGTTCCCGCTGGTCGCCTCGGGCCGCGCGCGCACGATGAACGAAACGGACGGGCTGATCAAGCTGATCGGCGACGCCAAGACCGACCTGCTGCTCGGAATGCACATCGTCGCGCCGCAGGCCGAATCGCTGATCGGCGAAGGCGTGATCGCGCTGGAGATGGGCGCGACGGTCGAGGACATCGGCCTCTCGATCCACCCGCATCCGACGCTGACGGAGTCGATCATGGACGCCGCCGAAGCGATGCACGGCAAAGCGATCCACATCCTCAATCCCAAGCCGGCGAAACAGCCCGCCGCCGTCTGAAATCTCACGGACACGAAACGGTAATGGAGCCCGGCCATCATCGAAGCGTGACGGACGAGGAGATCCTCGGCGGTTTTGCGAGCCTGCACCAGGCGATGGCGACCGGGTTCGATGCTATCGCGAACCGGTTCGAGTCGATGGACCGCCGGTTCGAGGCGATAGACCGCCGGTTCGGAGCCCTGGAACAAAGGATGCTTCAACGCTTCGACGCGATGGACCGACGCTTCGACGCGATGGAGGGGCGCATCGACGTGCTGGAGCGCCGCGTCGACCGCGGCTTCGATGGGATCGAGAAGCGGCTCGACGTGCTCGAGGGCGCACGGTAGACATTCGCATCCCGGCCTGCCGTAGGCGGGTCCTGATAACGGAATGATACCGCGCGCCCGGTTGCTCGATCTGGGTCGCCGGCGCTACGCGCCGGTGCTGGAGTTGCAGCGCGCTTTGCACGCCGCGGTCGCGGCGGGACGCGAACCCGATACGTGGCTCGTGGTCGAACACGAGCCGGTGGTCACGCGCGGCCGCAATGCCAAGGAAGGCAATGTTCTCGTGTCCCCGGCTCTGCTCGCCGCCCGCGGCGTCGACGTCGTCGAGGTGGAGCGCGGCGGCGATGTCACCTATCACGGGCCGGGCCAGGTAGTGGTCTACCCGATCCGCCGGCTGGCGCGATTTCGCGAGATCCAGCCGCTCGTCAACGCCATCGAGGAGAGCGTGATCGACGCGCTGCGGCGATTCGGCATCGAGGCCGAGCGCCGGCGCGAGCATCGTGGAGTGTACGTCGGATCGGACGCGATCTGCGCGGTGGGTCTCGCGGTCCGGCAGATGACGTCGCTGCACGGCCTCGCCCTGAACGCGTGCACCGCCCTCGACTACGACCGCTTGATCACGCCGTGCGGTACGCCGGAGTTCGGCATCACCT
>JAQBPM010000111.1 GCA_028287525.1 Vulcanimicrobiota bacterium
GAGCAACCTCGAGGCCGCCGGAAAACCGTGGGTAGAACTCGGGTGCGCTTCGCGCGGTGATGGTGAGCCCGAATCGCGGAATCCTGGGCGGAGGGTAGCTCACGCGCACGAGCACCGCCACGGCGACGCTGCCGTTCCCCGGAATACGAGAGGCCAGGACGACGGTTCCGTGTTCGGAGGCTTCTTCCACGATCTCGAGCTGCGCGCGCAGGAGCGGCACGATCGCCTCATCATTCAACGGAACGCTTCGTACGATCGAAACCGCCGACGTCATTCCGGCATCGTCGCCGATGCGGCGGAAGATCGTTGGAACGGGCGTTCACACGGGGGGACGTCGCTCGGCGGGTTGAAGAGCCAAGCTCGGAGACCGCGCTATGCAAGACCCCGAACATCTTCGCCTCGTCGTCGAGGCCGCGCCGATCGCGATCGTCGTCGCGGATCGGGATGGCCGCCTCACGCTCGTCAACGAGTTGAGTGAGCGTCTCTTTGGCTACGACCGCGGCGAACTGCTCGGGCATTCGATCGAGACGCTGGTCCCCGCTCGTTTTCGCCACGCACATCCGGGGCTGCGCCTGGGGTTTCTGGGCGCACCGGTGACGCGGGCGATGGGAGCCGGCCGCGAATTGTTCGGCCTGCGCAAAGACGGGACCGAGGTGCCGATCGAGATCGGGCTCAACCCGATTGCGACGCCGCAAGGCGAGTTCACGCTCGCGGCCGTCATCGACATCACCGAACGTCGACGCGGTGAGGACCATTTTCGCTCGGTGGTCGAGGCGGCGCCGAACGCGATGCTGATGGTCGACCGCAGCGGCGCGATCGCGCTGGTGAACGCGCAGACCGAACGCCTCTTCGGCTACGCGCGCGAGGAACTGCTCGGCACGCCGGTCGAGAACCTCGTCCCCGAACGCTTCCGCGGCGGGCACCGTGGACTGCGCGAAGGGTTTCACCGAGCGCCGAGCGCGCGTTCGATGGGCGTCGGCCGCGATCTGTTCGGCCTGCGCAAGGACGGTACGGAGGTTCCGATCGAGATCGGCCTCAACCCGCTGAGTACGCCGCAGGGAGAGTTCGTGCTGGCCTCCGTCATCGACATCACGGAACGCAAGCACTCCGAGGAGATGCTTCTGCAGCGCGACCGCGCCATCGATGCGTCGCAGCTCAAATCGCAGTTCGTCGCGACGATGAGCCACGAGCTCCGCACGCCGCTCAACGCGATCATCGGCACGGCGGAGCTGCTCAGCGCGACGAACCTGGACGAGCGCCAGCGCAGCTTCGTCGAGACGATCGATCAGTCGGCGGTGGCGCTGCTCTCCGTCATCAGCAGCATTTTGGACTTCTCGAAGATCGAAGCCGGGAAGGTCGATCTCGAGTCGCGCGACTTCGAGCTCGAGTCGGTCGTCGGCGGTGCCGCCGCGGTTTTGGCACCTGCGGCGCGCGACAAAGGGCTGACGCTGCACACGTACGTCGATCCGCTGATCCCGCCGTCGCTGCGCGGAGATCAGGACCGTCTGCGGCAAATCCTGCTGAACCTCATCGGCAACGCGGTGAAGTTCACCGAGCACGGCCGCGTCGTCGTGCGCGCGCTCCTGGCCGAGACGTCGACCCGCCACGCGCGCGTGCGGTTCGAAGTCCAAGACAGCGGGATCGGGATCGACGACGAGACGCTCGCGAAGCTGTTCGAGCCGTTCGTCCAAGCCGACAGTTCGGCGTCGCGCACGTACGGCGGAACGGGTCTCGGGCTCTCGATCTCCAAGCGGCTCGTCGAGTTGATGGACGGCGGGATGGGCGTCGCCAGCGAGCCCGGAGCGGGCTCGCTGTTCTGGTTCTCCGCACGCTTCGGCCGGCCGAGCGCCGTCGGATCGAGCCGCCGCGTCTACGGCGTGCGCGCCGTCGTGGCGAGCTCCGATGAGGTGTTCTGCGACATCGTCTCACACTACGTCGAGGCGTGGGGGATACCGCCCTTCTGCGTGCGCGATGCCGACCAGGCGTTTGAGGCGATTCGCGCCTGTAATGCCGAAGAGAACACGGACGATACCGTCGACTGGATCGCGATCGTCGACGGCGACGACGCAGCGACATCGCCGGCGATGGACGCACTGTGCGCGAGCCCCGCTTTCGGTCGGGCGCGCATCATCTCGATCGGGCGCGGCGAACGGCTTAGCAGCCCGATCCGCCAGTCGCACCTGTTCGACCGCATCGCTGAGGTTCTCGGCGACGTTCCGCATCAGCCGGAACCCGCATCGGTCAGCGAGCACGGCGCCGACGGGACGGTGCTGATCGTCGAGGACAACCTGAGCCTCCAGGATATCCTGGTGCATCAGTTCGCAGCACTCGGAATCACGGTGAAGGTCGTCTCCGACGGCATCGAGGCGATCGAAGCCCTCAAGGCGGAACGCTTCTCGCTCGTCTTCATGGACTGTCACATGCCGAACATGGACGGTTTCGCTGCGACGCGCGCGATCCGCACGGCCGAAGCGATGACCGGCGGCCACGTGGCGATCGTCGCGATGACCGCGAACGCGTTCAAGGAAGACCGCGAAGCGTGCCTGGCTGCCGGGATGGACGATTACCTCTCGAAGCCGGTGCGCATGAACGACCTGCGCATGATGACGCAGCGCTGGAACGGCGCCGCCCTCAGGAAGAAGTCGCGCGCCGAACCGTGACGACGGGGATGCGTGCGTGCTGCACGACGTACGCGGCGACGCTGCCGAGCATGAGGCGCTCGACGAACGGCCGTCCGTGGGTTCCCATCACGATCATGGAGCAATCGAGCTCGTCCGCCGCAGCGAGCAGCGTCTCGGGCGCGCGGCCGTTGCGAACGACGACCTCCGCGTTCACGCCCTGCGCCGCGGCGCGCTTCGCAGCACCGGCCATCAGCGCATCCACCCGGCCGCTATCGACGGCGGTCGGTGCACCGGAGATGTGGATCAGGGCGATGGGAATTCCGCGAGCGGCGCCGATCGCGATCGCGGTTCCAAGCGCGGCGTGCGCCGCGGGAGATTCATCGAACGCGACCGCAATCGGCCCCATCCGCGTGACGTCGCCTTCGTGCACGACGACGACCGGAATGTCGCAGCGCCGAAGGAGTCCCTCCGCGACGCTGCCGAGCAGGCTGCGCGCCAGACCGGTTCTGCCGTGCGTGCCCACGACGATCGCCTGCGAGCCGTTCTGCCTGACCAGCGACTCGATCGCCTGGACGCACTGCCCGTGCAGGACTTGCGTGTCCGACGCGACGCCCGCGCCGGTCGCTTTCGCCTGAGCGGCCCGGCAAAACAGCGTCGCGTCGTCGTCGAGCACGATGAGCATCGGACCGGGATCGGCCGCGACGCCGTAGCCGACCGGAAGGCAGGCGAGCGTTGGATCGACGACGCTGCAAAACGTCACCGAGCCTCCGCCGCGTGCGAATTCCAACGCGAACGCGATACCTCGTGCGGCGGTCGTCGAGCCGTCGACCGGGACGGTGATGTGCGCAAACGCGGCGGCCATGTGCCTATCGTGGCGGGCGCGTGAGAAAAAGCTGAGAACTCTAACCATCGCGCGCGTTCACAGGTGGTTCACGCTCCGAGCGGGTCACGCCGCATAGAATACGAGCGTGACGATCGTGGAATCCGCGCC
>JAQBPM010000116.1 GCA_028287525.1 Vulcanimicrobiota bacterium
GGTCGCGCCTTCCGCGACGAGCTCGTCGAGGGGACCGCGCGAACGGTTCAGCACGACGACGGGGAAGCCGGCGCGCAGAAGATTGCGTGCCATCGGCTTGCCCATGATGCCGAGACCAATGAACCCGACGCTAGGCTGACTGCTCAAGATGCGACCTCGTTTGCGGTGAAGGCGCGCATCCACGACAGCGTCTCGGCCGTGGCGCGCGAGGGTTTGTATTCCAGCCCGACCCAGCCGTCGTAGCCGATCTCGTCGAGGACGGGTAAGATGCGTTCGTAGGCGAGCTCGCCGGTGCCGGGCTCGTTCCGGGCGGGGCTGTCCGCGATCTGCACGTGCTTGATGCGCGAGATCTGCGCCCGCAGCGTCGCGATGATGTTCCCCTCGGAGCGTTGCGCATGATAGCAGTCGTACTGCAGGCCGAAGTTGGGCGCGCCCGTCTCGTCGATGAGCGCGAGCCCTTCGGCGGTCGTGCCGATCACGAACCCCGGCGTTTCGATGCGGTTGAGCGGTTCGACGACCAGGGTCACGCCCGTCGCGGCCAGCGATGCGGCGGCATACCGCATGTTCTCGACCAGCGTCGCGCGTGCGACGGTGGGATCGAGTCCCGGAATCGCGATCCCCGTCAGGCAGTTGACGCGCGTGCAGTCGAGATCGCGAGCGATCGTGACCGCGGCCTCCACGCCGCGCCGAAACTCTTTGACGCGCGAGGGGTCGGTCGCGTACCCGCGCTCGCCCTTCGCGAAGTCGCCGACAGGGAGGTTGAAGAGCACCTGAGCGACGCCGCCCGCGCGCAGGCGGCGCTTGATCTCGGCGACGTCGTACTCGTACGGCGACATGTATTCGACGCCGCGAAAGCCGTTCGCGGCGGCCGCGTCGATGCGATCAAGGAACGGCAACTCCGGGTAGAGGAACGAGAGGTTCGCCGAGAACCGCGGCATGGGATCGACCTCCGGGCAGACAGGCTTCGCGTACCGAAGGGTCATTCGAAGCGGCGCGGAGTCCTCCCGCCAAAATACGGGATACCGTATCCCATTGACGCCACCCAAGGAGGGGGGTACCGTAGAACCATGCACGTGAAGTCGCTGCAGCCGATCCGGCGCGCACTGCCCTTGCGGGAGCGCATCCACGACCGGCTGCGCAACGCGATCCTCACCGGCGACCTGGCGGCCGGTACCCCGGTCATCGAGTCGGAGGTCGCCGCACGGCTCGGCGCGAGCCGGACCCCGGTCCGCGAGGCGCTCCGCCGGCTGGAGGCCGAGGGACTGCTGGAGCCGCGCGGGCTGCGCGGCACCGTCGTGCGCGAGCTCAAAAGCGACGAGGTCGAGTGCGTCTTCGAGATCCGTGAGGCGCTCGAATCGCTGGCAGCCCGGCGGGCGGCCCGCACGATCCGGCCCGGTCACGTGGAGCGGCTGGAGGCGCACGTCGATGCGATGGCCGACGCGCTCGACGACCCGAGCGAAATGGAACGTCAGGACACCGCCTTTCACGATGTGATCCTCTCCGTCGCGAACGGCGAGCGGCTCAAGCGCATGTTGACGGAGCTGCGCGAAGAGCTGATCACGTATCGGTTCTTCTCGCTCTCCGATCCGACGCGCCGCCGCGAGACGATCGACGAACATCGCGCGATCGTCGACGCGCTGCGCGCGCACGACGAAGAGGGTGCCGGCCTGCGGACCGCGGAGCACATCGCGAACGCGCGCGCCGCCGTCATGCGCCTGACCGCGGCCGAGAAGCTGAAAGAGGACGCCGCGTCGTGACCGTCGCGATCGCGCCGGACGCCGCCAGCGCGCGCTTCGCCGCCATCGTCGGCGCGAAGAACGCGATCTGGAAGCCGAGCGAACTGCGCACGTACGAAACCGACGGGCTGCTCGGCTATCGCGTGCGCCCCGCAGTTGTCGTGCTGCCCGGATCAACGCAAGAAGTCGCGGAGTGCGTAAAGCTCGCGCGCGAACTGGACCTGCCGATCGTGCCGCGCGGCGCGGGGACCGGGCTCTCCGGCGGATCGCTGCCGAGCACGGGGTGCGTCGTCATCGGCCTCTCGCGGATGAAGAAGATCCTCGAAGTCGACCTCGACAACCGCGTCGCGCGCGTGGAACCCGGCGTGATCAACCTCGACATCTCTCGCGCGCTGGCCGCCGGCGGCTACTACTACGTTCCGGATCCGTCCTCGCAGAGCGTGTGCACGATCGGCGGCAACGTCGCGGAGAATTCCGGCGGCGCACATTGCCTCAAGTACGGCTTCACCGTGAACCACGTGCTCGGTCTGACGATCGTTCTGGGGGACGGCGAGATCGTGCAGGTCGGATCGCGCGCCGGCGAGCTCGACCCGCTCGGCTACGACCTGGCCGGCGTCATCGTGGGCAGCGAGGGGATGACCGGGATCGTCACCGAGGCGCTGGTGCGCGTGATGCGCACGCCGGCGCGCACGCAGACCCTCTTCGCCACGTTCCCGTCCACCGACGAAGCCGGCGACGCCGTGTCGCGCATCATCGGCGCGGGGATCGTTCCGGCCGCGATCGAGATGATGGATCGGCTCGCGATCGAAGCGATCGTCCTCGCGACCGGCGTCGACTGGCCGCTCGACGTCGGCGCGCTGCTGCTGATGGACGTCGACGGCGTCGACGCCGAAGTCGAAGAGACGACGGCCCGCGCGCGCGAACAGCTCGTCGCGGCGGGATCGATCGAGATCCGCGCGCCGAAGGACGACGCCGAGCGAGCGCTGGCGTGGAAAGGCCGCAAGGCGGCCTTCGCCGCGATGGGACGCATCTCCCCGAACTATCACGTGCAGGACGGAGTCATCCCGCGCAAAGACATCGCGCCCGTGCTGCGCGAGATCGCCGCGCTCGGCGCGGCCGCCGGACTGCGCATCGCGAACGTCTTCCACGCCGGCGACGGCAACCTGCACCCGCTCGTATTGTACGATCAACGAATCGAGGGCCAGGAGCATGCGGCCGAGCAGGTCGCGGGCGAGATCCTGCGCGTCTGCCTGCGTTACGGCGGCTCGGTTACCGGCGAGCACGGCGTGGGCCACGACAAGGCCTGTTACCTCGGCGAGCAGTTCTCGCCCGACGATCTCGAGACGATGATGCTGATGCGCACGGCGTTCGATCCGGAGCGCCGCTTCAACCCCGAGAAAGTGTTCCCGACGCCGCGACTGTGCGGCGACAAGCCCGGCGTCTACGTCGCCCACCCGGTCGAGATCAGCGGCGAAGCGGGACGCGGATGACCGGTTCGTTCGCCGTCGCCGGCGTCACGCCGCGCGACGTCGTGACGCCCGGGACGATCGACGAGCTCGCCGATATCGTGCGCGAACTCCATGCCGGCCGAAAGGCATTCGCGTTCGTCGGCGGCGGCACGGAGCTCGAGCTCGGCAACGCGCCGCGCGCGCTCGACACGGTCGTGCGCACGAGCGCGCTCGACCGGGTGATCGAGTACGCGCCGGAAGACCAGACGATAACGGTCGAAGCCGGGGTCACGCTGGCCGAACTCGACCGCGTGCTCGGCGCGCACGGGCAAATGCTGCCGATCGACGTCGCCGATCGTGAGCAGGCCACCGTCGGCGGGATCATCGCGACGGGCGCCTACGGGCGGCGCCGCCTACGCTACGGCACGGTGAAGGATCTGATCGTCGGCGTGGGGATCGTGCGCCCCGACGGCGTGCGCGC
>JAQBPM010000123.1 GCA_028287525.1 Vulcanimicrobiota bacterium
GCGGCTAAGCCCGGGGCGTGAAATTCGACGATTTCGTTGGTCGGACGCATACCTCGGACTGGCTCACGATCGAGCAGAGCCGCATCGATGCGTTCGCTGAGACGACGGAGGACCGCAACCCGCTCCACATCGATCCGGCGTGGTGCGCGGCGCATAGCCCCTACGGCGTCCCGATTGCACACGGGTATCTCACGGCGTCGCTGCTGACGCCGCTCGCCAAAGGGCTGCTGCAGCTCGAGGACGGTTTCATCGCCGTGAACTACGGTCTCGACCGCCTGCGGCTGGTCGGCCCCGTCCCCGTGAATTCCCGCATCCGCGGCGTCTTCACGGTGAAGGCGGTCGAGCCGCGCGGCGACGACGCCGCGGTCGTGCGCACGGCCGCTGAGGTCTTCGTCGAGGGCGGCGAACGGCCGGTCCTCGTCGCGGAGATGCTCGCGTACGTCACGAAGGCGCGCTGATGCGCGCGGTTCAGGTCCACACGCTCGGTTCGCCTCGCGACCTCGTCTACGCGGAAGTCACGCTGCCCGCGCCGGGTCCGGGTGAGATCGCGCTCGACGTGCACGCGGCCGGCGTCAACTTTCCCGACGCGCTGATGGTGCAGGGGAAATATCAGGTCAAGCCGCCGTTGCCGTTCACGCTCGGAGTGGAAGTCGCGGGCGTCGTCACGGCGGTCGGTCCCGACGTGCACGACATCCGGGTCGGCGATCGCGTCGCGGCGTTGCCCAAGAGCGGCGGTTTCGCCGAATCCGCGCTTGTCGGCGCAAACAGCGCCGTGGTTCTGCCGCCGACGGTGGATTTCGTCACCGCCGCCGGAATGCTGATGACCTACGGCACCGCGTACCACGGTCTGGTCGACCGCGGTCACGTGCGGGAGGGCGAGCGGCTCGGCGTCACCGGTGCCGGCGGCGGCGTCGGTACTGCGGCGGTCGACATCGGCCGCGCGCTCGGCGCGCGCGTCATCGCCATCGTCGGGTCGGAAGCGAAACGCGAGGCCGCGCTGTACGCGGGGGCGGTCCACGCGATCGTCGCCGACGGCGAGCTGCCCGGCGCGCTCAAGAGCGCCGCCGGCGCTCTCGACGTGCTGCTCGACAACGTCGGCGGCGATGTCTTCGACGCGTCGCTGCGCGCGATGGAATGGAACGGACGCGTGCTGATCGTCGGGTTCGCGGGGGGGCGCATCCCCGAGATTCCGGCGAACCGGCTCCTCCTGCGCGAACTCGAAGCGGTCGGCGTGTACTGGGGACCGTGGGTCGAGCGCCGGCCGGCGCACAACCGTGCCAACTTCGCCGCTATGTTCGAGATGATGGCCGCCGGAACGCTGCACCCGCACGTCCACGCCCGGTACGCCTTCGACGACGTCCCGGTCGCGATGGAAGCGATGCTGGAACGGCAGCTGGTCGGCAAGGCCGTCATCCTCGTTCGCGGCGCGTGACGATCGGCGAAGCTCTCCGCGACGCGGCTCTGCGACTCGAGCCGGTCGGCGGAACGGGACGTCTCGACGCCGTGTTTCTGCTGGCGCACGCGGGCGGCGTGTCGCGTCAGGAGATGATCGCGCATCGCGAACGCGAGTTGACGCCGGAAACGGCCGAGCGCTTCGAGACGCTCGTCACGCAGCGCGAGAGCGGGATGCCGCTGGCATACGTGACCGGCGAAGCGGGCTTTTACGGCCGCATGTTCGGCGTCGATCCGCGCGTGCTCGTTCCCCGTCCGGAGACCGAGCTCGCGATCGAATGGGCCGTGCGCCATCTGCGCGCGATCGGCCGCGCCGGCGGTACGGCCGCGGACATCGGCACCGGCAGCGGCGCGATCGCCGTGACGCTCGCCGGCGAGCTGCCCGATCTCAACGTGTTCGCAAGCGACCTCTCCGCTGACGCCCTCGCCGTGGCGCGGCGCAACGCGGCGCGCAACACGGTGTTCCAGCACGTGACGTTTCTGCAGGGCGATCTGGCCGCACCGCTGCTGCCGTTCGCGCCGTTCGATTGCGTCGTCGCGAACCTGCCGTACGTGCCGACCGCCGAATGCGCCGCTGCACCCGATCCGGTGTCGTTCGAACCGCTGATGGCGCGCGACGGCGGCGCCGACGGTCTGGACTTCTATCGCCGCCTCGTGCCCGATCTTGCTGCGCTCGTCGCGCCGCGTGGAATCGCGATCCTCGAAGCAGGTCCCGCGAATGCGCGCGCGCTCGAAGAGATGGTGCGCGAGGCGCTGCCGCACGCGGGCGTCGAGACGATTCGCGACTACGCGGACCTCGATCGCTTCGTCGTCGCAGTCATCCCGCCGTAGCTCCCGACGGGGGGCGGCTTGCTGAACAGCCTAAGAAGCAGCCGATCGAGGCGGGTCCGGGGCCCTAGGTTGGCGAAGCGAAGCATTCCCTCATGGCCAAGTTCATCTTCTTCACCGGCGGGGTCGTCAGTTCGCTCGGGAAGGGGATCACCGCTGCCTCGCTAGGCAGGCTACTCAAGAGTCGGGGGGTCGCGGTATCGGTCCAGAAGCTGGACCCGTATATCAACGTCGACGCCGGCACGATGAATCCGTACCAGCACGGCGAGGTCTTCGTCACCGAGGACGGCGCCGAGACGGACCTGGATCTGGGTCATTACGAGCGCTTCATCGACGAGTCGCTCACGCACGACAACAACGTGACGACCGGCCAGATCTACAAATCGGTCATCGAGAAGGAACGCCGCGGCGACTATCTCGGCGCGACCGTTCAGGTTATCCCGCACATCACGAACGAGATCAAAGCGCACATCACGCGGGTCGCCGAATCGAGCGGCGCGGAAGTGTGCATCGTCGAGGTCGGCGGCACGGTCGGCGACATCGAGTCGCTGCCGTTCCTGGAAGCGATCCGCCAAGTGCGGCACCTGGTCGGCGAAGAGAACGTGATGTTCGTCCACCTCACGCTGCTGCCGCACCTCGGCGCGGCCGACGAACTCAAGACGAAGCCGACCCAGCATTCGGTGCGCGAACTGCGCGCCATCGGGATCACGCCCGACGCGATCGTCCTGCGCACCGATTCGGCGCGTCCGATCCCGGTCGAATTGAAGGAGAAGATCGCGCTCTTCTGCGACGTGCCGATGCAGAACGTCGTGCAGAACGGCGACGCCTCCACGATCTACAAGGTTCCGCTCAACCTCGAGGCCGAGGGTCTCGCCGACATCGCGGTGCGGAAGCTGCGCCTGCAGACGAATCCGCCGCAGCTCGAGGACTGGAGCGCGATCGTCGACCGGATCGAGAACCCGCGCGGGCGCATCACGGTCGCGCTGGTCGGGAAATACGTCGAGCTCAAGGATGCGTACATCTCGATCAGCGAGGCGATCGCGCACGCCGGAATCTATCACGACGTCGCGGTCGACGTCGTGCGGGTCGACTCGGAACGCATCGAAGTCGAAGGTCTCGGCGCGCTCAACGACGTCGACGGCGTGCTGGTCGCGCCGGGCTTCGGTGCGCGCGGCGTCAAGGGTAAGCTGCTCGCGATCCAGCACGTCCGCGAGCAGAAGATTCCATTCCTGGGGATCTGCTTCGGCATGCAGCTGGCGTGCGTCGAATTCGCCCGCAACGTCTGCGGCTTGCCGGAAGCAATGACGACCGAGGTCGAGGAAGCGACGCCGGATCCGGTGATCGACTTCATCCCCGAACAGCGCAACCTCGACCTCAAGGGGGGCACGATGCGGCTGGGCGCCTACGCGTGCGATCTCGAGCCCGAGTCGCTCGCCGCGCGCGCCTACGGACAGACGCACATCAGCGAACGGCATCGCCACCGGTACGAGTTCAACAACCGCTACACGGCGCTCTTCGAAGAGCACGGCATGACGTTCAGCGGACACCATCCGCTCGGCCGTACGTCGCTGGTCGAGCTGATCGAGCTGCCGCAGAACGTGCACCCGTGGTTCGTCGGGACACAAGCGCATCCCGAGTATAAGAGCCGGCCGAATCGTCCCTCTCCGCTGTATCGCGACTGGATCGGCGCGGCGCTCGAACGTGCTCGAGCGCGGGCGGGCGTCGAAGACGGCGCGCTCGTACGGCGCTGAACCTCGCCGACCTCACCGTCGTCGTCCTCGCGCGCGACGAAGCCGCGCGCCTGCCGGTGATGCTCGCGTGCCTGCCGTCCGGCGCGCACGTCTTCGTGCTGGACGCGGAGTCGACCGACGATACCGTGGCGGTCGCGCGCGCACACGGAGCGGAGGTCGAAACGCGCCGCTGGACGGGCTTCGTCACGGCGCGGCGGTATGCGCTCGGGCGCGTCCTCACCCGCTGGGCGCTCATGCTCGACGCCGACGAGCTGCTCGACGAGACGCTATGCGCCGCGATCGGCCGCACTGATGACGATCCTTCGACAAGCTCAGGACAGGTTGTGGCCGGGTACCGCCTGCGACGCATGACGATGCTGTGCGGACGAACGGTGCGCACCGCGGGCTGGTCGAACGAGCGTCTGCTGCGCTTGATGCGCACCGACCGCGCGCGGGTCGCGGCGAACAGCACCGGCGCGCAGGTCCACGAAACGTGGAGCGTCGACGGAACGGTCGCCGACCTGCCCGGTGCGATCCTGCACGACTCCTATCCGACCCTGGCCTCGTACCGCGCGAAGTTCGATCGGTACACCAGCGTCGAGGCGGAAGCGCTGGCGCCGTCGCGGATCGGATTTCTCGGCTCGGTCGCGATGATGCCGCTGCGCTTCGCGTGGTCGCTGCTACGGTACGGCGGCTGGCGCGACGGCTGGCGCGGGTTCTTCGTCGCCTGGGAGAGCGCACGCTACCGCGCCGTGGTTCGGGCCAAAGCACTGCAGCGCGCACGGTGAGCGCCGCCCGGCTCGATCTCGCGCTCGACGTGCGCGAGACCTCGCACACTTCGGCCGGGATGCTGGCCTACGTGCGCGCGCTGCGGCGCTGGCTGCCGGTCGTCGCCCCCGATTTGGCGGTAGCCGAGTTCGGCGGCGGCGACAACTTCGATCTCGCCGAACAGGTCGGGATCCCCGCGACGCTCGCGCGCCTGCGTCCGCGATTGGCGCACTTTCCGACGCCGTTCGTGCCGCGCTTCGTTCCGGTGCCGCACGTCGTGACGGTCCACGACCTGATCGACTTGGAGTTTCCGCAGTACGCGAAGCGCAAGGTCGGGCCGTACTGGCGGCACATCGTCGGTCCCGTCCTACGCAACGCGCGCGCGGTCATCACCGACGACGAGACGACGGTCGACTTGCTGCGACGCTACCTCGGCGTCGATCCCGCCCGCGTGCGCGTCGTTCCGCTCGGCGTCGATCCGCCGCAGCCCCAGCCCGCCGCGGCAGTCCGATCGCGGCCGTACTTCTTTTACGCCGGCAACCATCGTCCGCACAAGGATCTGGCGACGTTGGTTCGCGCTTGGTCGTCGCTTCCCGAACAGTACGACGTCGATCTGGTGATGACGGGATCCGAGAACGCGGAGCTGCTCGCCGTCGGCGGGCGAAACGCGCGCGGCGATCTGGTGTTCGCCGGAGAGTGCAGCGCGCAGGACGTGTGGGCGCTCCACCGTGGTGCGGTCGCCTACGTCCATCCGGCGCTGCGCGAAGGATTCGGTTTGCCGATGCTGGAGGCGCTGCGCGCCGGCACGCCGGTCATCGCCGCGAGCGGAGCGGTTCCAGCAGTGCTCTCGGGTATGGTCGACGCGTTCGCCCCCGGCGACGTCGCCGGGCTCGCATGGTTTCTCGCGTTCGCGCTCGACGGTCCGGCGCTGCGCGCGCTGGTCAACGACGCGACGGTGCACGACGCGATCGCGGCGCTGACCTGGGAGCGAACCGTGCGGGCAACTGCCGACGTCTATCGCGAGCTGCTGGCGTGATTCGCGTCGCGCTGGCCGCGCGTCCGACCCGGCGTGCGTCGGCCGGGATGCAGGCGTACACGCGCGCGCTGCTCGAGCGCCTGCCGCGCGTGGCGCCCGACATCGAGCTGATCCCGGTGACGGCACCGGTCGCGCTGCACCCGCTCGCACTGCGCGCCGCGCGCGCCCAGGTGACGCACCTCCCGTATCTCGAGGTGAGTCCGTTCGTCCAGCGACCGTACGTGGCGATGGTGCACGACCTGCTCCACCTGCGTCATCCGGAACTGTTCTCGCGCGCGACCGCCGCGTACTGGCGCATCGTCGCCGCGCCGCTGTATCGCGGCGCAGCGCGGCTGCTGGTCAGTGACCCGCGCGTCGCCGAGGACTGCGTGATGCGCTTGGGCGTCGCGCGCGACCGCATTCGCGTCGTGCCGCTCGGCTACGGCGATGCGATCGCCGGCGCGACGCCGTGGACGGCGGCTCGTCCCTACGCGTTCTACGCCGGAAACCATCAGCCGCACAAGGACCTGACGACCTTGTACGCCGCTTGGGCCGCCCTGCCGGACGACGTCGCGATCGACTTGGTGCTGACGGGACCCGATGAACCCGACGTTCGCGCGCGCTACGTTCGAGCAAACGGGACGATCGCGTTTCTCGGCGACCTCGACGAGGCGACGCTGGCACGCCGCTATCGAGGAGCGCTCGCCTACGTTCAGCCGTCGCTCTCCGAAGGCTTTGGGATCCCGGCTCTGGAGGCGGCCGTCGCGGGGACGCCGGTGCTCGCCACGCCCGAGGGGATGCCGGTGATCGTCGCGCCGTATGCGGGCGCCTTCGCACCGGGCGACGTGGGCGCGCTGGCGGCGCTGCTCGCCGGCATAGCGCGCGATCCCGAACGCGCGCGCGAGCGGGCCGCCGAGGGCGCAGCCGATCTCCGGGCGTATACCTGGGATCGGTTCGCGGCCGCCACGGCCGCAGTCTATCGCGAGGTCGTATGTCCCTGATCCCGTCCGCTCGCTGTTTCGCCGCCGTCCTTTCTGCGAGCGCGCTCGCGTGGTCGGTGCCGGCGTCGGCTGCGGCGCCCCCGAAGAAGGACGAAACGCTGGTTCGGGTGATTGCGATCGTCGTCAACGGAGACGAATTGCCGCGCGATCCGGCGCCGCGCATCATCAGCGGGCGCTTGATGGTGCCGGTCGTGCGCATCTACAGCGCGCTCGGGATCAACGTCGCGCGCAACGGCGGCGAGGTCGTCGCGTCGGCGCCGTCGCGCCGCATCGTGCTGCACGTCGGCTCCAGCCGCGCCACCGTCGATTCCCGTTCGGTCGTCATGGACGCGCAGGCCCAGGAGATCGGCGGCGCGACCTACGTTCCGCTGCGCTTCGTCGCCGACTCGCTCGGCGCGCAGGTGTCCTACGACTCCAAGGCCGAGCGAGTGGAAGTCACGTCGCTCATCGTCGGCCGCACGCCCGGACTCGAGCAGCACACCCGCGGTACGACGCAGATCGTCGGCACGGTAAGCGCGGTGGATTTGAACTCGTCGCCGGAGTCGGTCACCGTGACGCGCGGGCCGTCGGTGCGCACGATCGCGATCACCTCCGATGCAAAGGTGATCATCCAAGATGTCGTCACCCGCACGTCGATGCCGGGGTCGCTCGCCGACGTGCACGTCGGCGACGCTGCCAGCATCGTGCTGCGCTCCGACGGACGCGTCGACCAGGTCGTCACCCGGTACGCCTCGCGTGCCGGTACGATCGCCGCCGTCTCGCCGAGCGCGTTCGTTCTGCAGAGCGGCTACGTCGTGCAATCCGACAAGAGCACGCAGATCACGCTCAACGGGCAACCAGCCGCGATGGGCGACCTCAAGGTCGGCGACAGCGCGACGGTGCGCCTCAACCCGGACACCGGCGAAAAGCGGCAGATCATCGTGTCGCGCGCCGGCGCGTCGACGCCGACACCGGCCGGCGCGGCGCAGATCACCGACATCGTGGTGAGCGCACGCGGGCCGCTGCGCGCCGGCGACACGTTCGGCGTCACGATGCACGGCACGCCGGGCGGCACGGCGACGTTCGACATCGGCACGTACGTGACGGCGCTGCCGATGCCGGAGTCGAGCGCGCAGCCCGGGACGTACGCGACGACGTACAAGATCCCCGAGGGCGTGAACTTCGGACGCACCGCGGTGTACGGTCACCTGACGGTCGGTTCGACGGCGGCGCCGCGCGCGGAGGCGCCTCAGCTCGTCGCGGTCACCACGACGCCGCCGCAAATCGTCGACATCGCGCCCACCTACGGCATGACGGTCAACAGCAACCGGCCGTCGATCTACGCGACATTCCGCTCCCCGACCGACGTCGGGATCAACGTCTCCTCGGTGCGCATCGAGGTCAACGGTCTCGACGTCACGCCGTCGGCGACCCGCACCGACTCGTTCATCACGTACAGCCCAAGCGTCGCGCTCGGCGACGGCAACGTCGCCGTGAAGGTTTCGGTCACCGACAACGCCGGGAACCTCGCGACCCGCGCCTGGTCGTTCACCATTCGCTCGCACTAAGTGAGGAGACTCATCATCGAAGGCTCGGGTTTGAAGAATATCCTGACCGCGGGCGCCGTTGCGCTCTTCTTGAGCGGGTGCGGCGGCGGCGCGAGTGCGGGCCCCGGCTCGAGCGGCCCGGCGCTCGTCATGGCGCGCGTCAAAGATGCGGTGGTCCTCGATCCATCGCACGCGACCGACGGGCTCTCGCTCAACGTCACGAACGAAGTGATGCAGAATCTGGTCGCCTTCAAGCCCGGGTCGTTCGAGCTGACCGGCGAAGTCGCGCAATCGTGGAAGTCGAGCGCCGGCGGCAAGACCTGGACGTTCGAGCTCAAACCGAATCTCGTCTTCGCCGACGGCACGCCGCTCGACGCCAAAGCGGTGAAGTACAACTTCGACCGCTGGCGGCTGACGTCGAACCCGGCCCACGGTTCGTTCGCGTACTCCTACTACGCCGACGATTTCGGCGGCTTCCCCGGGATCATCACCGGCGTGTCGGCGCCGACGCCGACCCGCGTCGTCGTGACGCTGGCAAAGCCCCTGGGACCGTTCTTGCGCGATCTCGCGGAACAGGCATTCGGCCTGGGCTCGCCGCAGGCGATCGCGGCCGATCCCAAAGGCTTCGAGATCAAGCCGGTCGGCAGCGGACCGTACGCGGTCTCCGAGTGGGTGCGTGACGACCACATCACGCTCGTAGCGAACCCGAAGTGGACGGGGCCGAAGCCGGGCTACGCGACCGTGATCATCCGCGACATCCCGGATCCGGCAACGAGCGTATCGTCGATCGAAAAGGGCGACATCGACATGCTCACCGATCCGAGCCCGGACGACGCGAAGCGGCTGGCGTCGCAAAAAGACATCACCGTCGTGCAGCAGCCGTCGAACAACGTCAGCTACCTGGCGATGGATGTGGAGAAGAAGCCGTTCGGCGACGTGCGCGTGCGGCGAGCGGTCGCGAGCGCGATCGACGTTGCCGCAATGGCGAAGAGCCTCTACTCGACCGGAGCCGTCGTCGCCGACAACTGGACGCCGCCGGGAATGCTCGGCGCCAGCCCGGGGGTCCACGTGTACAAACACGACATCGCGGCTGCCAAAGCGCTGCTCGCCGCCGCCGGCTTTCCGCACGGTTTCACGACGACGCTCTTCTATTCGACCGCGCCGCGGCCGTATCTGCCGGAGCCGGGCCGCGTGGCCGAAACGATTCAGGCGAACCTGCGCGACATCGGCATCGCGGTCACGCTGCAGCCGTACGAGTGGGGCGTGTTCCTCGATAAGATCAAGCACGGAGAGCACGAGATGGCGCTGATCGGCTGGACGGGCGACAACGGCGATCCGGACAATTTCTTCTATCCGCTGCTCGACCAGGATTCGGCGCACAAGGACGGCACCGCGCAGAACTATTCGTTCTGGCGCGATCCCAAGTTCCACGCCCTGATGCTCGCCGGCCAGGCCGAAACGGACGACGCGAAGCGCAAGCCGATCTACGAGCAAGCCAACGCGATGGTCCACGACCAGGTCCCCGCGGTCTCGCTCGTCCACACCACGGTGCCGCTGGTGATGAAGTCGACGATCAAAGGCTTCGTCCCGAGCCCGAACACCTCGTACCACTTCGCACTGGTCCAAGCGCCGTCAGGATCGTGACCATGCCCGATTGCCTCTTCTGCAAGATCGTGCGCAAAGAGATCCCGGCGAACGAGGTGCTGCGGGACGAGTATGTGGTGGCGTTTCGCGATCTCAACCCGCAGGCGCCGACGCACGTTCTCGTGGTCCCGACGCTGCACGCCGACCATTTGAGCGACTTTGCGGCGAAGGCCGACGGCGCGCACATCACCCGCTTCCTGCAGGCGGCGGCGGAGCTCGGGGCGCGGTTCGGACCCAACGGCTACCGGGTCGTCATGAACGAGGGCCCGGAGGCCGGGCAAACCGTGCACCACCTCCACGCCCACGTCCTAGCCGGTCGCCGCATGTCCTGGCCGCCGGGGTAGGCGCCCTTCATGTGAGCACGCAATGACGGGGTTGAGAGAAAACGTGACAGCAGCGGGGATCCGTGGTATCGTTCTTCGTCGGTCCCTTCGGGGACGAGTAAGGCGGCTTTTTGCCGTGGCGAGGGGAGGTGTTTCGTAGCAATGGAGATTCGAGTTGCACCCGGTGAGACGATCGAGAGCGCTCTGCGTCGCTTCAAGAAGGCGACCCAGAAAGCGGGCGTTCTGGCCGAGGCGCGCAAGCACGAGCACTACGAGAAGCCCAGCGTCCGCCGCAAGAAGAAGAGCGCGGCCGCGCGCAAGCGCCGCAGCTAGCACGCTCGAGCGTCCGAGCACACGAACGGCATCCGCCAAACGGCGGGTGCCGTTTTCGCGTCTCCGCGGGGAAAGGGAAGGCCGTTTGCGCCGACGAAACGTTCTGATTATGGAATAGCATCCCATATTATGGGATATCAGCGGCGAAGGCACCGAGGAGGTCACACGATGAGGCTCTCTCACGAACAGGTCGAACGGTTCGACCGCGACGGTTACCTGATGTTCCCCGACGTCGTGAGCGCGGCCGAGCTCGCCGTCCTGCGTTCCGAGCTGCAGCGCATCAAGGGTCTCGACGCCGATCCCATCACGCGCGAGAAGAACGGCGAGCCGCGTTCGGTCTGGGGATTCCACGAGAAGCATCTCGCGACGGCCTCGTCCGCGTTTCGCGCGCTCGCGCATGCGCCGCGTCTCATCGAGCCGATGAAGCAAGTGCTGCGCGACGACGATCTCTATATCTATCAGAGCAAGGCGAACATCAAGACCGCGATCGACGGTCAGGTTTGGCAGTGGCACCAGGACTACGCGAATTGGAGCAAGGGCGACGCGCTGCCGACCCCCAACGTCGTCTCGTTCTTGGTCATGCTCGAGGAGGCGACGGAGTTCTCGGGTTGCCTGTACTTCATCCCCGGCA
>JAQBPM010000124.1 GCA_028287525.1 Vulcanimicrobiota bacterium
TTCTTGGCGGCGAGGATGATCTCTTTGCTGAGTTTCGTGAACAGCGCACCGCGCTGCGCGTCGGCCTTACCTTTGCGCAGCTTGATGTTGTGCCACTTGGAATGACCTGACATGCAGCCTACCAGGAAGAGAGGTGAGGGACCTTGATGCTCGCTTCGCGACCCGCCGCGCCGGTCATCCCGGCGGGTGTGCGAAGAGCGATCGCACGCGTCCGTCACGGTCGAGCCCGAACGAAGCGGCGAGCGCGTCCGCCTCGGCGGACGCCGTCGTGCAGGCGGTCGCATAGGCGCGACCGAGGCGAGCATACGCGTTCGCCCGCTCGGATCCGGCGCCGGCCGAGACGGCGCCGAGTTCGCACGCCGCGCCCAGCAGGGCAACCTTGGCATCGATCGCTGCGCCGGCGATCGTGCGAGCTTGCGCGCCGCACATCGCCAGCTGCGCCTCGAGCAGGACCCGCGTCATCGCGACCGTCTGCTCGGGCGATCGCGGCGCGGCCCCCTCGAGCAGCGCGAGGTACGCGACGGCGCACAGCGCGTCGCCCGCGTTGATGGCGTGCGCCAGGCCGAACTTGCTCCACACGGCGTCGCGACCCGAGCGAACGGGAACGCCGTCCTCGATATCGTCGTGAACGAGCGAGAATTGATAGACGATCTCGACCGCGCACGCGGCGTCGAGCGCGTCCTCCGGACGCCCGCCCTCAGCCTCGGCGACGGCGAGCGCGAGCCGCAGGCAAAGCCGCCGCTCCTGCTCGCCCGTGCCGTCGAAGCCGAGCTGGTAGCGCATCTGGGCCGCGGTCGCCGACCCGTCGTCGAAGCGCGCAACGGCGCGCTGGAGCGCGCTTTCCAGATTCAGCTTATCGGCTGCCGTGGGCGAGGGATTCCATCCGATCGGCCACTTTGTCGACCAGCCAGCCCGGTGTAGAAGCGCCCGACATCAAACCCGCGGTCTCGACGCCTTCGAACCACTCGGCGGCAAGCTCATCGGGCCCTTCGATGTGATAGGAGCGTGCGCCGTTCATCGCGGCGAGCTCGGCGAGATGCTTCGTATTCGCCGAGGTCTTCCCGCCGACTACCACCATCACGTCGACTTCGCGCGAGAGACCGTCGACTTCCGACTGGCGGTTCTTCGTGTCGGTACAGATCGTGTTGATCGCGCGGACTTCGTAGTACTTCTCGCTGAGCTTGCGCACGATGTCGGCAAAACCGACGCCGTTCCACGTCGACTGCACGACGACGCCGACTCGGCTCGCGCGCGGCAATGCGTCGATGTCGGCCGCGCTCGTGATGCACCATGCGCCCGGCACGTGCGAGAGCGTTCCCTTGACCTCGGGATGCGTGGGATCACCGACGACGATGATCTTGTAACCTTCGTCGCGGAGCTTCTCAGCCTGGACGTGAATCTTGGTGACCATCGGGCAAGTCGCGTCGATCACGGTGAGACCTTTAGCCTGCGCCTTCTCGAACGTCTCGACCGGCAGCCCGTGGGCGCGCACGAACATCGTGCCGCTCTCGATCTCGTCGACCGAGCCCGCGTTCTTGAGGCCCTGCGCTTCCAGTTGCGCGACCATCTGAGGATTGTGCACGACGTGCCCCAGGGTCGTCACGTTCGAACCTGGACGGGCGATCGCTTCTTCCGCTTTTTTGACCGTGATGGCTACGCCGAAGCAGAAGCCCTGGGTCTTGGCTCGCTTGATGATCACCGGGTGCTCCCCTCGAGCTCGCGGATCCGCTGCATGATCTCCGTTGCTTTCTTCTCCAGATCACCTTCATCTGACTGCCGGTTCCGCTCCACGGTAAACGGATCGCCGAAGACGACCGTCACCCGGCCGAAGGGCCGGAGCTTCCGGGTCCCCACGATCGCAGCCGGCACGATCGGCGCCCCCGAGGCCGCGGCGAGGAAGGCGGCGCCCGCTTTCTCCTCGTTCGTCCCCGTCACGTTGCGACCGCCCTCGGGGAAGATCCCGACGCAGCGGCCTTCCTTGAGCATCCGCAGGCTTGCCCGCAAGGCGGCGGTCCCGCCGGCTTGGCGGTCGACCGGGAAGGCGTTGAGGCGGGGGAGGAGCTGCTTGAGGACCGGCATGGCGAAGAGCTCCTTCTTCGCCATGTACGAGATCGGCCGCGGCACCGCGACGCCGAGCAGGGGCGGATCGAGGTTCGAGATGTGGTTGGCGACCACGAGCAGGCCGCCGGTGCGCGGCACCTTCTCCGCCCCGATGACCCGATACCGGAAGGTCAGCCGCGCGAACGCGTGCACCGCCGCTTTGGCGATGTCGTAGACGGTCACGTAGCGGCAGCCGCCATCACGGCGCGCATCTGCGCCACGACTTCGTCGGCCTCGAGCTCGGTCGAGTCGATGGTGATCGCGTCGGGCGCCGCCCGCAGCGGCGAGGCGGCCCGGGTCGAATCGAGCCGGTCGCGCTCGGCGATCTGCGCGCGGACCTCGTCGAAGGGGATGTCAATCCCGCGCTCCTGGAATTCGGCCTGACGCCGCCGCGCGCGCTCGTCGATCGACGCGGTCAGAAAGAACTTGTGCCGGGCATCCGGGAGCACGACGGTTCCGATGTCGCGCCCTGCCATGACGACCGGGCCTTCCGCCGCGATGCGACGCTGGCGTTCGACCAATTCGTGGCGGATCGCCGGCAGCGCCGCGACGGTCGAGACCGCCGCCGCGACGTCGGGATCGAAGAGCCGGTCGCCGGTCCCATGGCCGTCGAGCAGAACGCGGTATCCCGCCGCCGCGCCGGAATCGGGAACGATCACGATCTTGTGATGCGCCAGCATGGTGACCAGCCCCGACTCGTTATCGAGATCGACGCCGTTCTTGAGCGCCAAATACGCGACGGAGCGGTACATGGCGCCGGTATCGAGATAGAGATGCCCGGTCACCATGGCGAGCCGTTGGCTCACGGTGGTTTTCCCCGCGCTGGTTGTTCCGTCGATCGCGACGTGATCGTTCGCCATGCCGGGACCGCACGTTCGCCGCCCGCTCCCCGTGTTCCGGGTATCTTGCGTTGCCGGCTAGGCCGCGACGTTCTTCTTCGGGGGACGCCCGCCGCGTTTGCCGTTCTCCGCGGACGACGACGCCTTCTTCGCGCTCGTCCGTGAACCGAGGAGTTGCGACGCGGCGCTGCGCACCGTGTTCTCGCCTGCCGCAGCGATCATCAGCGTTTCGAGACGAACGCCCGTGTCAGCTGCCTCGAACCACAACGCATTGCCGGGAGGTTCGATCTCGGGCCGACGCAGTTCCGCCGGTGCTACCTTCGCGAGTCCGGTTATGCGTCCACGTGGGATCGTGAACGATGACCCCGTATTGAGCCGGATGACGAACGCATCCTGCGCACGCGAATACCGCGCTTCAACGATCGCCGTGAGCGTCTTTGCCGTCGCTCGAGCGCGCTTCCCTGCCTCGCGAATCTCCGCGCCCGTCGTCACGATTCGTCCTGCTTTGGTCATCGATGCATCTTCTTCCACTCGGCACGAACCGCCAACGAGAACTCCGCTGCTTCTTCCAGTGCCCGAACGATCTCCCGATTCGTGACGATGCCGACCACCGCGTCGCGATGAATGCTCGACAACGCGACCGACCCGTCGCGACGGAATTCGATGATCACCTCGCCCCGCCCGATCCGAGCATGCGCATGGACCGGCAGATGATCGTCCGGATACACCCGAAATTTGGCTTGCCGCCCCCGCACGGTACCCACCTTGTACCATAATAAACCAAACTGTTAGGTTTCTCAAGCCGTTCTGGGCCGGGGTGACGACACTCTGTCATTGCGAGCTTGTCGAGCAACCCTCGTCGTCGCGCCGAGCGCGACAACGAACCGTGACCTCCACGATGAGGGCGTCATCCTTCGACTTCGCTCAGGATGACCACCGGGGCCCTCGACAAGCTCGGGGTGACATGCAATAGTGCCAGGCACCTGGCACGCTGGTCCGCGAAGATCGTGCCGTGGCGAAGCCGAAGTCGGTCTATTTCTGTACCGCGTGCGGGTTCGAGTCGGCGCGCTGGATCGGGCGCTGTCCGTCGTGCGAGGCGTGGAACACGTTCGAGGACGCGCCGGTCGTGCGGCCGGTGAAGGCGGCGGCGGCGCGTGCCGCCGCGACGCCGCTGCGCGTGGCGGGGCCGGTGCCGCTCTCGCAGATCGACGATTCGCGTATCGCGCGGCGGCGTACCGGGATGGCCGAGTTCGACGCACTCCTCGGGGGCGGGATCGTCCCGGGGAGCCTGGTGCTGCTCGGCGGGCCGCCCGGCGCTGGGAAGTCGACCCTCCTGCTGCAGTTGGCGACCACGCTCGCCCGCGACGGCGCGCGATCGGTGTACGTGTGCGGCGAAGAATCCGCGGCCCAGACGAAGCTGCGCGCGCAGCGCGTCGGCGCGGTCGACTCGCTGCTCGTCTTCGCGGAGACCAACTTGCGCGCGGTGCTCGATGCGCTCGAGCGCGACGTCCCCGAGATCATGGTCATCGACTCGATCCAGACGATGTGGCTGCCCGACGTCGACTCGTTCGCCGGGAGCGTCTCGCAAATTCGCGACTGTACCCAAGTGCTGATGGAGTTCGCGAAGCGGACCGGCTGCGCGACCTTCGTCGTCGGCCACGTCACGAAGGACGGAGCGATCGCCGGACCGCGTTTGCTCGAACATCTCGTCGATACCGTGCTGTACTTCGAGGGCGATCAGTCCGGCGAGTACCGCATCGTGCGCGCCTACAAGAACCGTTTCGGCGGCATCGACGAGATTTGTGTCTTCGCCATGGACGACCGCGGCCTGCACGAGATCGCCGATCCGTCCGCGCTCTTCCTCGAAGGCCGCGGCGCGCGGCCGAGCGGGTCGTGCGTCGTGCCGACGCTCGTAGGCCAGCGCCCGGTGCTGGTCGAGATCCAAGCGCTCGTCGGCGAAGCCGCGTACGGCACCGCGCGCAGGCTCGCCGCGAACGTGGACGCCGCCCGCCTGGCAATGATCATCGCCATCCTCGAACGCCGCGCGGGCCTGCAGCTCGCCGGTCACGACGTGTATTGTTCCGTCGCCGGCGGACTGCGCGTCTCCGAGACCGGTGCCGATCTCGGCATAGCGCTCGCGATCGCGTCGGCGTTTCGCGACGTTCCGCTGGCGGCGGGGACCGTCGCCTTCGGTGAACTGGGACTTTCGGGCGAAGTGCGCAGCGTCTCGCAACCGGCGCGTCGCGCGGCCGAAGCGACGAAGCTGGGCTTCACCCGCCTGCTCGCACCGGAGAATGCGCGCGACATAGCCGCGGCGATACGCCTAGCGTTTGATTAGATGGCGCGGGAGGCGTCACGCCACACAGGCCGACGAGAAGCCAACGCAAAAAGCCGGGTGACGTGACCGATCTGATTCCGCGCGACGTGTTGTTCGGGAACCCGGAGAAAACAGCGCCCGCACTTTCTCCCGATGGGACCCGCATCGCGTACTTAGGCCCGCACGACGGCGTGCTCGCGGTGTGGGTTCGCACGATCGGTGCCCAGGACGACCGCGTCGTCGCGTGCGATCCCGCGCGGCCGATCCGCAACGCCTTCTGGTCGCCCGACGGCTCGCGCGTGTTGTTTCTGCAGGATGCCGGCGGCGACGAAGATTTCCACTTGTTCGCGGCCGATCCGAGCGGAGAGACCGAAGCGGTCGACTTGACGCCGTATCCCGGAACGCGCGTCGACGTCCAATCGCTCGATTTCACGCGGCCCGACGAGATGCTCGTCGCGATGAACCGCCGCGATCCACAGGTGTTCGACATCTACCGGCTCGACCCGACGAGCGGCACGGCAACGCTCGACACGCAGAATCCGGGGACGATCTCAGCGTTCGCCGACGACACCGAGATGCGGATCCGCGCCGGCGTCATCCAGCACGCCGACGCGTCGACCGAAATCGTCGTGCGCGACGGCGTCGATGCGCCGTGGCGAACGCTGGCCCGGTTCGAACCCGACGACGGGACGCCGCTGCTGGCGGGCTTCACGACGGACGGCACGGGTCTGCTGACCGTGACCAGCGTCGGTGCCAACGCGGCGCGTCTCGCGCGATACGACCTCGCGAACGGCGCGATGCTCGAACTCGCCGGCGATCCGCAGTACGACGTCAGCGACGTGCGTTTCTCGCCGAAGACGAAGACGCCGATCGCCGCGTCCGTGGTGCGCGATCGGACCGAATGGATCGTGCTCGATCCCGCCTACGCCGACGACTTCCGCGCCATCGAGGAACAGATCCCCGGCGACATCGGGATCGATTCGATCGACCGCGAGGACCGCACCTGGCTCGTATCGTCGTTGATCGACACCGGCTCGCCGTCGTATTGGACGTACGACCGGTCGACCAAACGCGCGACGAAACTGTTCGCAACCCGGCCCGCGCTCGACGCGTACACGCTCGCGCCCATGACGCCGGTGAGCTACACCGCGCGCGACGGCTTGACGATTCACGGATATCTCACCACTCCGGCCGGCGTTCCGGCGAAGCGGCTGCCCGCGATCATCCTCGTGCACGGCGGGCCCTGGGCGCGCGACCTGTGGGGCTACAACGGCACGGTACAATGGCTCGCGAACCGCGGCTACGCCGTCTTCCAACCGAACTTCCGCGGTTCGACCGGCTATGGGAAAGCGTTCATCAACGCGGGCGACCGCCAATGGGCCGGCACGATGCGCACCGACCTGCTCGACGCCAAAGCATGGCTCGTGCAGCACGGGTTCGCCGATCCGCTGCGGGTCGGGATCATGGGCGGATCGTACGGCGGCTACGCCACGCTGACCGCGCTCGCGTTCGAACCGCTGGCCTTCGCGTGCGGCGTCGACATCGTCGGACCGTCGAACCTGAACACGCTCATCTCCTCGATCCCCACGTACTGGGAGACGCTGCGCGCAACGTTCACCCGGCGGATGGGCGATACGGAGGCCTTCCTCGCCGAAGCGTCACCGCTGCACAAAGCGAACGAGATCCGTGCGCCGCTGATGATCGGTCAAGGGGCGAACGACCCGCGCGTCAAGATCGCCGAGTCCGACCAGATCGTCCAGGCGATGCGCGATCGCAAGCTCGACGTGACGTACGTCGTCTTCGAGGACGAAGGGCATGGGTTCGCCCGCCCAGAGAACGCGAAGCGCTTCAACGCGGCAGTCGAGCGCTTCTTAGCCGACAACCTCGGTGGCCGGGCCGAACCTGCCCGGCCCGACGAGTCGATCGAGGCGTTTCTGCGCTAGCTATGTCCCGCGCCGTGCGGCGTCGTACTAGGCCGGATGCTCCGTTCTCTCGTCATCGCGTGCGCGCTTGCGCTGCTGGGCTCCGCGGTCCCCCCGCTCTCAGCCTCCGCCCAGCCGGGCCCAACCAGCACGCAGGAGCGGACGCTCGCGAACGGGCTGCGCGTCGTCGTGATCGAGGATCACGCCGCTCCGGTCGCCCAGGTTCACATCTGGTACCGCTTCGGCGCGCTCGACGAGACCACCGGGAAGACGGGGTTGGCGCACGCGCTCGAACACATGATGTTCCGCGGAACCGGCGACGTCTCGAGCGCCGGCATCGATGACATGACGGCTCGGCTCGGCGCCGAGGTGAACGCCGAGACCGAGAACGAGATGACGCACTTCTACTTCGTCGTGCCGGCCGATCGCGTCGAAACGATCGTCCACTTCGAGGCGGACCGCATGCGCGGACTCAAACTCGACCCCGCGGACTGGAATCTCGAACGCGGCGCGGTGCTCGAAGAGTACGCCGAGAAGCACAGCGATCCGGTGTCGTCGTTCGTCTTCGACGTGAACCAGCGCGTGTACCCGGGATCGCGCCTGGGCGGCACGTCGCTCGGCGAGAAGGCCGACATCGAGCATGCGACGGTCGCGGACTTGCGCCGCTACTACGATGCGTGGTACCGGCCGAACAACGCCACGCTGGTCGTCTCGGGTGACGTTCACGCGGCGGACGTGTTCGATCAAGCGCAGCGCTGGTTCGGTCCGCTCGCGAAGGCGCCGCTTCCGAAGCGTCGCCAATACGCGCTCGCGCCCGCGTCGGGCGTGCGCTGGACGAAGAACTCGGACTATCCGTACACGATGGTCGACGAAGCCTACGCCGCGCCCGGCAACGCCAAACCCTTCGAGCACGATCAGGTGCGCAACGACGTCGCGCTCGGCGCGATCTTCAACGATCGCGGCCCGTTCCGCCACGCGCTCGTCGACAGCGGGCTCGCGCTCGCCTACGAGCCGATGCCGATGGAGGACCGCCGCGCTTCCGTCATCCACGTCCTGCTGATCGTCGCACCCGGTCACACCGCCGCCGAGGTCCGCGCCGCATACGAGAAAACGATGGCGCGCGTGCTCGCAGGGGGACTCGATCCGGAACTCTTCGCGGCTTCGAAACGCTCGCAGCTCGCGTCGATGACGTACGCGCGCGATTCGATCGTCGGCGTCGGCACGGCGATCGGCGCCAACATGGTTTTCCCCGGCGATACGCCGCCGACCCAATTCTACGGTCTCTACGGCGCGATCACGCGCGACGAGGCGACGGCGGTGGCGCGCAAGGTCTACGGGAAGGCGAGCGTCGTCGCGATCCTCGAGCCGACCGCGTTCGATCCGGCGAAAGCGAAGGCGCCGGCCGCCGTGACGTCCTCGGTGACCGACGATTTCGGCGCGCGCGTCCCCAACGGTCCGCTGCAGCAGCCGGAATGGATGCGTACCGCGCTTGCCAAGCCGCTCGCGCTGCGCAGCGCCGTCGACCCGGTGCTCACCACGCTGCCCAACGGCATGCGGCTGCTCGTCCAGCGCGTCGCCACGAACCCGACCGTCTTCATCAACGGCGTCGTGCGCACGTCGCCCGCGTTCGATCCCGTGGGGAAGGAAGGGGTGGGTGAGCTCACCTCGGCGCTGATGCAATGGGGCAGTGCGAAGTACGGCTTCGACGCGCAGCGCAAACTCGCCGACGACCGCGCTGCCGACCTGCAGTTCGGTTTGGCGTTTTCCGCGCACGGCCGCTCGGGGGACTTCGGAGCGTTGCTCGACGCGCTCGCCGACGACGTCCGGCACCCGCTGCTGCCTGCCGACAAACTCGCGCTGATCCGCTCGCAGCTCAGCGCCTACGCGGGAAAGCAGGCGCTGCAAGCCGGGTTCCATGCGCAGCGCATCTTCGATGCGGCGCTTTATCCCGCCGGCGATCCGGTCTTGCGCGTGCCGAGCTCGGCATCGTTCGACCGGCTGACCATCGACGACGTGGCGGCGTACCGCGCGCAATACGTGCGGCCGGACCTGGTCACGCTCGTCGTCGTCGGGGACGTCGATCCGGCCGAGGTGGCCCGCCAGGTGAACGCGCGGTTCGGCGATTGGACCGCGACGGGGCCGCCGCCCGAGGCGCGTCTGCCGGCAATTCCGCTGCCGACGCCGCGCACGGCGCTGGTCGAAACGGCGACCCAGGAGATCAGCGTCGAACTCGGCGCGCCCGCGGCCTCGCGGACCTCGCCCGACTACGATGCGCTCGCGCTCGCGAACGCGATCTACGGCGGCGGATCGCTCGACACGCGGCTCTTCCGCGAGGTGCGCGAGAAGCGCGGTCTGGTGTACACAGCGGCGAGTTCGCTGAGTGCCGACCGCGATCGCGGCACGTTCACCGTCTCGTTCAGCGCGGTCCCTTCGAAGATCGACGCGGCCGAGAACCTGGTGCGCTCCGAACTCAAGCGGATGCAGGACGAGGACGTAACGCCCGACGAGCTGGCGCGCGCGAAGACGCGCGTGGTCGCGACGCAGCTCAACGCCGAACAGGCGACGTCGACGATCGCGGCCGACCTCTTGCGCATCTCGCTCGACGACCTCTCGCCGTCGTACTATGCGACCCTCGCGCAGCGGTACGCGAACCTGACCGCGACTGACGTCCGCCGCGCGGCGCAGACCTATTTCCATCCCGACAACCTGGTCGGAGTCCGCATCGGCCCGCGCACCTAGCATCCGGCCGTGACGCCCCCGCTGGAGTTCGAGATCGTCCCCAACCTCAGCGAAGGGCGCGATCTCGACGTCATCGCGGCGTGCGTCGCGGCGATGGAAGCCGAGGGCGCGCGGGTCGTGCACCGGACAAGCGACCCGCTCCACAACCGCAGCGTGATCACCGCCGTCGGCCGCGCCTCGCAGGTCGTCGCGGCGGCGGTCGCGCTGGCTCGCATCGCGCGCGAGCGAATCGACCTGCGCGAACATCGCGGCGCACACCCCCGGATCGGCGCGCTCGACGTGCTGCCGTTCGTTCCGCTCGGCGAGGCGCGGCTCGACGATGCGGTGACGCTCGCGCATCGCGCGGCGGCGCGGATCTGGCGAGAAGTGGGCATCCCCGCGTATCTGTACGGCGCAGCCGCGTCGGCCCCGCACCGCGAGCACCTCGCCGCCATCCGGCGCGGCGAGTTCGAAGGGCTCACCGCACGACTCGGCGCGGATGCAGAGTGGCAGTTCGACTACGGCGACGCGGCGCATCCGACGGCCGGCGCTATCGCGGTCGGCGCGAGGCCGTTCCTCATCGCGTTCAACGTCGAGCTGGCGAGCGGCGACCTTGCACTCGCCCGTCGCATCGCCCGCACGCTGCGCGGCTCGAGCGGCGGCATGCGCACGCTGAAATGCCTGGGCCTGCGGCTCGACGCCGGCCGGGTTCAGGTATCGTGCAACGTGACGGACGTCGACGCGGTGCCGCTGTACCGCGTGACCGAATTGGTCCGGCGCGCCGCGGCACGCTCGGGCGTCTCCGTCGCGCGCAGCGAGCTGATCGGACTTGCCCCCTACCGGGCGGTCGAACGCGTCGCCCGCGCGTACGAGGCGGCGGAGAGCGGAACCCGTAACTCCCGCGGATGATCTTCCGCCGCATCGCCGCCGCCCTCGCGGCCGCGATCTTGGCGTGTGCGGCACCGACCCCGAGTCGCGCCGCAACGCCCGCCCCGAACGTCTCGGCCCACGTCGAGACGCTGCCGAACGGCCTGCGGGTCGTCGTCGTCGAGGATCACGCCGCGCCGGTCGCCGTGGTCAACGTGTGGTACCGCTTCGGCGCGGCGTACGAGACGCCGGGCAAAACGGGGTTGGCGCACGCGCTCGAGCACATGATGTTTCGGGGCACGCGCGCTCTGTCGTCGTCCGGACTCGACGACTGGGGAGCGCGCCTGAGCGCCACGGTCAATGCGCAAACGACGAACGAGTACACCCGGTACGATCTCACCCTGCCCGCCGACCGCGTCGACGCCGCGCTGCATCTCGAAGCCGACCGGATGCACGATCTCAAGCTCGATGCAGCCGACTGGGAGAAAGAGCGAGGTGCGGTGCTGCAAGAGTGGGCGCAAGACTACAGCAACCCGCTCTTCCAGCTCGGCACCGGTCTGCAGGAGAAACTCTATCCGGATTCGCCGCTCGGCAAGAGCGCGCTCGGCACGCGCGCCGACATCGAGCACGCGAGCGTCACGGACCTGCGCGCCTACTACGAAACGTGGTACGTGCCTAACAACGCGACCGTCGTCGTGACGGGCGACGTCGATCCGCAGGCCGTCTTCGCGTCCGCGCGACGCTGGTTCGCACCGCTGGCGTCGCGCCCAGTGCCGGCGGTGACGCTGCGGCGGCCCACGGCCGCCAGCGGCGTCGTGACCCGGCTCAAAGCCGACTATCCGTTCACCGTCGTCGATCTGGCCTACGCCGCACCGCCGAGCAGCGGCGCGACTGAAGCGGAGAGCCTGCGCGCCGTGATCGCGCTGATCGCGATGCAGAACGCGCGCGGTCCGTTTCGTCATGAACTCGTCGACAGCGGCCTCACGCTGGGCTTCGGCATGCAGCCCGCGCTCGAGCGCGACGTCGCGACCTTTCACGCGTTTCTGATCGTCGCGCCGGGGCACAGCGCCGAGGCCGCGGCGAAGGCGTTCCGCGCGACGGTCGCCGCGACGCTCGCGCGGGGCATCGACCCCGACTACATCGCCGCGGCGAAGCGCAGCGCGCTGACGGGCCTCGTGTACGCGCGCGACTCGATCTCCGGGCTGGCGGCGATCTACGGCGGCGCGTACGCCTTCCCCGGCGACCGCGATCCGAGCACGTTCGCGGCCGACATCGACGCGGCGACGGCGAGCCAGGTGAACGCCGTCGCGCGGCGCGTCTTCGCCGCCCCGAACGCCGACGCGATCCTCGAACCGACGACCACCGATCCGAGCCGGGCCAAACCGCCCGCCGACCTCGGCAACACGGTGAGCGATGCGTTCGGCGGCCGGGTGCCCGACGGTCCGCTCGTTCAGCCCCAGTGGATGCGCGACGACCTCGCGCGTCCGCTAGCGCTGCACAGCCGCGTCGCGCCGATCGAGACGACGTTGCCGAACGGCCTGCATCTGCTCGTTCAGCGGGTCGCCGACAACCCGACCGTTTTCGTCTCCGGGTCGATGCGGCGTTCGGCGACCTTCGAGCCGCCCGGGAAAGAGGGCGTGGCGGCAATCGCCTCGACGCTGATGTCGTACGGCAGCGCGCGCTACGACTACACCGCGCAGCATCGGCTCGCCGACGATTCCGGCGCGCAGCTGCGCTTCGGGTCCAGCTTCGGAGCGCACGGTCTGGCGCGCGACTTTCCGGCGCTGCTCGACGCACTCGCCGACGACGTTCGCCGTCCGCTGCTGCCGCCCGATCGTTTCACGCTGATCCGCGAGTCCAGCCTGACCGCGATCGGGCGCCGCGCGATCGACCCGGCGTACCGCGCGCAGCGCGCGTTTGCCGAAGCCCTCTATCCGGTGGACGACCCGGCTCTGCGCGAATCGACGAAGGGTTCGCTCGGATCCATCACGATCGAGGACGTGCGTTCGTTCGCGGCGCGCTACGACCGTCCCGATCTCACCACGCTGGTCGTCGTCGGCGACATCGATCCGGACGCCGTGCGCGCGAGCGTCGTTCGCGCCTTCGGCGACTGGCGCGTCGCCGGCCCGCGGCCCGATCCGCACCTCGCACCAATTCCCCTCCCCGCACCGGTTCGCAAGCTCGTGGAGACCGTCAGCGAAGACGTCACGGTTCAGCTCGGCCAGCCGGCTCCCGCGGACGGCGCCGCCGATGCCGACGCGTTCCTGATCGCCGACGCGCTGCTCGACGACCAGTCGTTCGCGAGCCGGCTGTTCCGCGAAGCGCGCGAAAAACGCGGCTTGGTGTACAGCATCGGGACGACGTACTCGTCGACCGCCGATCGCGGAACGTGGACGGCTTCGTTCCGCGCAGTCCCCGCCAAAGTCGACGCGGCGGCGGCAGTCGTCCGCGATCAGCTCCGGCGCTTGCAGACCGAGCCGGTCCCGCTCGAAGAACTGCGCCGCTGCGAGACGCGGCAGGCGGCGCGCACGATCCTCCAGGAGCAGGCGACCGCGACGATCGCCGGCGATTTGATGACGATCGGGACGCAGGCGTACGCGGCGGACTACTACGCGACGTTGGCCGAGCGGTTCGCGCGCGTCACGCCGGCGGACGTCCAGCGCGCTGCGCGCACGTACTTTCATCCTGAGCAGCTGATCGAAGTGCGCACCGGGCCGAAGGCCTCGTGAGCGACCCGGTGCGGTCGGAGGGCGCGGGACCCGGCACGGTGGTACACGAACCTCCCGCTGTGGACGAGTTGCAGCGAATCCTCGACGAGGATGCCGAGCGGACCGCCCGGCGTGTGCTGCGACGCCATAAATTCGGGCGCCTCAGCGACCGCCGGATCATCACCTTGCTTCGTCCGCACGCCGAGGCATCCGGTCTCTCCGACGTGCGCGACCGGCAATTGCTCGATCTCTGGTTCGTTGCGTTCGCGCGCCACGTCGAGCGTCTGCGCGGGCCGAACGCGTCGGCCTGATTCTCGGCTGAGACGCTTTTGAGACGCGGCCTCCCTAGGCTGGACGGAGCGGGACTTGGAGCCCGCTCCCCCACGAACCTCGGAGGCGCGTCATGGCCACCTCATCATCCGCGACCACATCCACCCGCAAGTCGATCGACTGCCGCGAATTCCCGAGCGAGAAGAACTGCTCGCTCAAGATCTCAGGGACCGAGGAAGAAGTGCTGACCGTAGCCGTCCAGCACGCCGTCGCCGGCCACGGTCACGCCGATGGTCCGGAACTGCGCGAAATGCTGCGCTCAGGACTGCGGGAAGAACGCTGACTTACCAGCCGCAGAACGGCATTATCGGCGGCGGCGAATCGGTTGCCGGCGGTGCCGCGTCCTGGGCGGCTTCACGCGAACCGTGGTCGCGCATGATCACCGCATATACCGCGATGGTCTCCGCCATCGGGTTGGCGCCGAGTTCGTGGCGTAATTTCTGCGCAAAGCGTTCGTACTCGGCGATGGCCCCGGCTCGGTCGCCGAGTTCGTAGCGGCTGAGCACCAGCGCGCGCAGCGTGTCTTCGCGCCACGGATCATCGGCGAGCAGGCGCTGCGCCGCCGCGATCGCCGGCGCGAACTCGCGCGCAGCGCGCAGGGTCGCGATGTACGCGGCGAGCGTCTCCTGGTAGCGCGCTCGTCGCCGCTCACGATCAGCCTCGATCCACTCTGCCTCGACGCCGGCGAGCAGTTCGCCCGCATAGAGCGCCATCGCATCACGACGCCGGTGCGGGAGCGCCGAGAGCGCGTCGAACTCCTCGACATCGATCCACACGTCGCTGGACGGATTCCATTGCAGGGTACCACCCGAGGCTAGCAGCCACGGCCGGCCTTCCGCGGCTTGCGGCAGCAGATGCTGCAAATAGTTCAGGTGGCGGCGCAGGTTCGCGCGGGCCTCGTTCTCGGGCTCGTCCGGCCACAGCGCATTCGCGATCGTCTGACGCGGCAACGCCGTCCCGCGATGCAACAACAAGTAGGCGAGTAAGGGCACGACTTTCGGCCGGCCGCCGCCGGAGAGCGCGATCTCGTCGAGCAACAACCGCGGCCGCCCGAACAGCTGGACCCGCAGCATGACCGGAGATTGCGCCGGGCCATCACCCTTTCCTAGGGGGATGGCGGCGGCGAGCGCTACAGGCGCGCTATGCGATGCAACCCTTCTTCCACTTGATCGATCGGCGCGACCCAGCTCAGCCGCAGCCAGCCTTCGAGCGAGTCGCCGAAGATGCGGCCGGGTATCGCGACGACGCCGCGGCGTTCGACGAGGTCCAGCGCCGCTGCGAGCGAGTCGTTGCCGTGCGGAAGCTTCACGCAGGCGTAGAACGCGCCGTCGATCGGGACGTAGCGCAGGCCGCTCCCCTCGAGCGCGGCCGTCACGCGGGCGTGCTGTGCCCGGTACCACGCGGACTGCTCGGCCAGCGCGCCGGGTTCGCCGAAAATCTCGTACGCGACGCGCTGGCCGAACGCGCTCGCGGTCGACGTGACGTAGCTGTGGGTTTTGTTCATCGCGTCGATCGCGTCGTCCGGTGCGATGAGCCACCCGATGCGCATCCCGGTCAGCGCGTTCGATTTCGAGAGCGAGTTGACGGAGATCGTGTAGGGGTAATACTTCGCGACGTTGCCCGGATCGTCGACGTACGTCAGCTCGCGGTAGATCTCGTCCTGCAGGACCCACACCGGCGGACCGCCGCGCGCGAGCAGTCCTTCGGCGAGGCGGCGGGCGCCCGCGTCACGCAGCACGCGGCCGGTCGGATTCGCCGGCGAGGCGATGACGATCATGCGCGTCGCACGATCGACGGCGTCGAGGATCAGCTCGACGTCGTAGCGATATGCGTCGTCTTCGCGCAGGTGGACGTGGCGATACGGGATCCCCTCGAGCTGCGCCATCTTCGCGTAGGCCGGAAAGGCCGGGTCGACGATCAGCAGCTCTTCGCCGGCCGGGTCGAGCATCGTCTTGATCGCGACGTATGCCGCTTCTTGCGAACCGGTCGTCACGACCACGTTGCGCGCGGCGCTCATGCCGGGATAGGCATAGTGCGCGGCGATCCGCTCGCGCAAGCCGAGGTCGCCGGCATTCACCGTATACTTCACGCCGAACTCCGCCGCCCAGCGTGCCGCCGCCTCGATGAACCGCTGCTGCGGCAGCAGCGTCGGCTCACCCAAACCAAGATCGATCGAGTCCGCCGTTTTCTTCGCCGCAATCGCACGAATCAGCGACGGCTCAATTGCCGTAACCAGGGGATTCACGGCGTTATACTGCGACCTCGAAATCGCGTAATGCGGCGGTGAGCGATGTCTTGGTGTCGGTCGAGGCGGTGCGTTCGCCGATGATGAGGGCGCAGGGCGTGCCGAACTCGCCGGCGGGGAAACGTTTGGGGAGCGTGCCGGGGATCACGACGGCGCGGGCCGGGATCTCTCCCTTGGTCGTGACCGGTTCGCTGCCGCGGACGTCGACGATCGGCGTCGACGCAGTCAGCACGACGCCCGCGCCGAGGACGGCTTCCGTGCCGACGCGCACGCCCTCCACGACGATGCAGCGCGAGCCGACGAACGCGCCGTCTTCCACGACGACCGGCATCGCTTGAGCCGGTTCCAGCACGCCGCCGATGCCGACGCCGCCGCTGAGGTGCACGTTCTTGCCGATCTGCGCGCACGAGCCGACGGTCGCCCACGTGTCGACCATCGTTCCGTCGTCGACGTATGCGCCGATGTTCACGAACCCGGGCATCAAGATCGCCCCGCGCCCGAGATACGATCCGTAGCGCGCGATCCCGCCCGGGACGCAGCGCGCGCCGAGCTTCTTCCAATTTCGTTTGGTGGGCAGCTTGTCATAATAGGACGGGAGCGAGGCGCGGCCGGCGAGCGCGTCTTTGAAGACGATCGGCGGGGCCATTACCTCGTGGATCGAGACGATGTCGTAGCGCGCGAACGACAGGAGGATCGCTCGCTTGACCCACGCGTGAACGACCCACTCCCCGTCGAGGGGTTCGCAAACGCGAAGGGTCCCGTTGTCGAGCCCCTCCAGCACCTCGTCGACGACCCGCCCCGGCTTCTTCTTCACCGCCTCAGGCTCTGCGGCGAGGCGCTCCTCCAGGTCAACAACCCGCTGCTCTAATGCTTCGTCCATCGCCGGACTGCGTTCCGCGTCGCAAACCACGCTTCCGGCAAGCGGTCCTGGAGGGGGGCGGGACGATGGGCGGGTAACGCGCTCACCCCGGGTTTCGAGGAGACGACGTGAATACCGCAGCGGACGAACTTCGCATCAACGCAATCCGTTTTCTCGCCGTCGATGCGGTGCAGCAAGCGAATTCCGGACATCCGGGGTTGCCGCTCGGCGCGGCGGCCGCCGCGTACGCCCTCTGGACGCGTCACCTGCGGTTCAACGCCGCGGATCCGAAGTGGTTCGACCGCGACCGCTTCGTGCTCAGCGCCGGCCACGGATCGGCCCTGCTCTATGCGCTGCTGCATCTGACCGGGTACGATCTGACGATCGACGACCTCAAGGCGTTCCGCCAGCTCGGGAGCCGCACGCCGGGCCATCCGGAGTACCACCACACCGCCGGGGTCGAGGTCACAACGGGCCCGCTCGGGCAGGGGTTGGCGAACGCCGTCGGCTTGGCAATCGCCGAAGCGCACCTGGCCGCCGTCTACAACCGCGAGCAGACGATCGTCGACCACTTCACCTACGCGCTGGCGGGCGACGGCGACCTGATGGAGGGCGTGTCGTCGGAGGCCGCATCGCTGGCCGGACACCTCGCGCTCGGCAAGCTGATCGTCCTGTACGACGACAACAAAGTCTCGCTCGCCGGCGCCACCTCGCTGACGTTCACCGAGGACGTGCGCGAGCGGTTCGAAGCCTACGGCTGGCAGACGATCGAGGTTGGCCCGGAGTCGTCGAACGACGTCGAAGCAATCGACCGTGCGATCGCGCTGGCCAAGTCGGAAACGCTCCGTCCGTCGCTGATCGCGATCCGTACCACGATCGGATACGGGTCGCCGGAGGCCGGCACGTTCAAGACGCACGGCGAGCCGCTCGGCAAAAACATGGAGGCGACCCGCAAGGCGCTCCACTGGGACTTACCGCCGTTCACCGTCCCCGCCGAGCCGGCCGCCTTCTTCAAAGCCGTCGGCGCGAAGGGTGCGGCGCTGGAAGAGAGCTGGAACGCCGCGTACGCGGCGTGGAAGAGCGCGAACCCGGCCCTCGCGGCGCAGTTCGAACGCGCGCGCGACGGCGCTCTGCCGGCCGACTTGCCGTGGCCCACGTTCACCGCCGAGAACGGCAACGTGGCGACCCGCGACGCCGGCGGCACGGTGATGAACGCGATCGCAGCCGCGCTCCCCGAACTGATCGGCGGCTCGGCGGATCTCGATCCGTCGACGAAGACGTATCTGAAGGGTCAGGGAGATTTCCAGCCCGGATCCTACGGCGGACGCAACATCCACTACGGCGTGCGCGAACACGCGATGGCCGCGGCCAACAACGGGATCGCGCTGCACGGCGGCCTGTTCCCGTTCGCAGCGACCTTCTTCAACTTCCTCGACTACCTCAAGCCGGCGCTGCGGCTCGCCGCGCTCAACGAGATCCGCGAGGTGTTCGTCTTCACCCACGACTCGGTGTTCTTAGGCGAAGACGGGCCGACGCATCAGCCGATCGAGCAGCTCGCGATGCTGCGCGCGACGCCGAACGTCATCGATCTGCGGCCGGCCGACGCCCTCGAGACGCTCGAGGCTTGGAAGCTCGCCGTACAACCGAAGACGGGTCCGACCGCAATCGTCCTCACGCGCCAGAAGGTGCCGTTCTTGGGCGAACGGCGCGCCGACGTCGCGCGCGGCGCGTACGTCCTCTCCGATCCGGCCGCGGGGAGCGGCGACATCGATCTGATTCTGATCGGAACCGGTTCCGAGGTCTCGCTGGCGGTCGAGGCCGCCAAGCTGCTTGCCGCGCGCGGGACCAAAGTGCGTGTGGTTTCGATGCCGTCGTGGAAACTGTTTGAACGGCAGGACGAAACCTATCGGCACAGCGTGCTGCCGCCCGCGGTGAAGGCGCGCATGTCGATCGAGGCCGGCGCGACGATCGGTTGGCACAAGTACGTCGGAGACGGCGGGATCGCGTACGGGCTCGATCACTTCGGGACGTCGGCGCCGGCTGCCGCGATCGCTAAAGAATACGGTTTCACCCCCGAGCACGTCGCGGACGTCGCCTCGGGTCTGCTCGCGAACGTCTGAGGAAGAAACACCACCATGGGTAATCAGCTTCGGGAACTTGCCGCCGTCGGCCAGAGCGTCTGGCTCGACAACATTCGGCGCAGCATGTTCGCTTCGGGCGAATTGCAGCGGCTCATCGACCTCGGTCTGCGCGGAATGACGTCGAACCCGACGATCTTCGAGAAGGCGATCGGGTCGGGGACGGACTACGACGAGCAGCTGCGCACGCTGGTCGAGGAGCGCGACCCCACCGCCGTCTTCGAGGCGCTCGCGATCCGCGACATTCGCAGCGCGTGCGACCTCTTCGCGCCGGTCTACGAGTCGACGAACGCGCTGGACGGCTACGTCTCGCTCGAAGTCTCGCCGACGCTGGCGCGCGACACTGAAGGGACGATCGCCGCAGCGAAGCGCCTGTGGCACGCCGTCGATCGGCCCAACGTGATGATCAAGATCCCCGGAACGCCGGAAGGCGTCCCCGCGATCAAAGCCTCGATCGCGGCGGGAATCAACATCAACGTCACGCTGCTGTTCTCGGTCGACCGCTACGAAGCGGCGGCCAACGCCTACATCGAGGGACTCGAGGAGCGCATCGCGCGCGGCGAGCGGATCGATCGGATCGCCTCGGTGGCTTCGGTCTTCGTCTCGCGCATCGACACCGCCGTCGACAAGAAACTGCAGGCGAAGATCGATCGCGGCGAGCACGTCGAGTACCTGCTCGGCAAAGCCGCGATCGCCAGCACGAAACTGACCTATCAGCGTTTCCAGAAGCTGTTCGAGGGCGACCGTTTCGCCGCGCTGCGCGCCAAGGGCGCCCACGTGCAGCGTCCGCTCTGGGCATCGACCTCGACCAAGAATCCGGCCTATCCCGAGCTGATGTACGTCGAGTCGCTGGTCGGGAAGGATACCGTCAACACCGTCCCGCCGAACACGCTCGAGGCGCTGCTCGATCACGGGGTCGTCGTTCCTGACACCATCCTCGACGAAGTCGACCGCGCGCGCGCCGTGGTCGAGGCGCTCGCGAAAGAGCAGATCTCCCTCTACGACGTGACCGAAGAGCTGGTCGCCGAAGGCGTCAAGTCGTTCGCCGACTCGTTCAACGCGATGCTCGCCGCGATCCAGAGCAAACTCGAGAAGCTGCGCAGCGACGCGCCGCCGCGCGTCTCGCTCGCCCTGGGCGACGCTTCTGAGGCCGCGGAGGATGCGCTGGACCGTTTGGCCGCCATCGACTTCCTGCACAAGCTCTGGAAAGCCGATCCCTCACCCTGGTCAACCGCGCCGGAACACGTCGAGATCATCAAACACGCGCTAGGCTGGGTCGAGATCCCGCAGCAGACGCACGCGCAGAGCGGCGAACTGCGCGACTTCGCACACGCCTGCGCGAAGCGTTTCGATCACGTCGTCGTGCTCGGTATGGGCGGCAGCTCGCTCGCCCCGGACGTCCTGCGCGAGACCTTCGGCCGCACGCCCGGCTATCCGACGCTGCACGTGCTCGACTCGACCGATCCGCAGCAGATCCAGGCGCTCGACGAATCGCTCGACATCGCGCGCTCGCTATTTATCGTGGCCTCGAAGTCGGGGACGACTACGGAGCCCGAAGCCTTCTACCGCTACTTCTTCGCGCGCGTTCAGCAGACGGTGGGCGGCGCCAACGCCGCGGACCACTTCGTCGCCGTCACCGATCCTGGGACGAAGCTGGAAAAGGAGGCGAAGGACACCGGATTCCTGCGCGTCTTCACCAACGATCCCAACATCGGCGGACGGTATTCGGCGCTGTCCTACTTCGGCATGGTCCCCGCCGCGCTCGCGGGCTACGACGTCACCGCGATCCTCGATCGCGCGATCAACGCGATGCACGCCCACGCGCCGACGGTCGTGCCGTTCGACGCGCCGGGACTGCGGTTCGGCGCCGCGCTCGGATCGCTTCAGAAGAACGGCCTCGACAAGCTGACCATCCTGACCCATCCGTCGGTGCACGCGTTCGGCGCGTGGGCGGAGCAGCTCGTCGCCGAATCGACCGGAAAATCGGGCATCGGCATCGTGCCCGTCGAAGGCGAGCCGCTCGGCGCGGTTTCCACCTACAGTGACGATCGCGTCTTCGCCTACGTCGGCGCGGGATTGCCGGGCGACGACGCGCCCACCCTTGCGCGCCTGACGGAGCTCGAGGCGGCCGGACATCCTGTGATCCGGCTGGCGATGACCGACACGCTCGACATTGGCGAACAGTTCTACCTGTGGGAGATCGCGACGGCCGCCGCCGGCTCCGTCATGGGAATCGACGCGTTCGATCAACCCAATGTTCAGGAGTCGAAGGACAACACGAAGCGGCTGCTGGCCGAATACACCGCGAAGGGTGCTTTCCCGGAACCCGAGCCGCGCGTGCGGACGGGCGACGTGCTCGTGTTCCCGCTTGCCGGGTCGCGCGGGGCGGCGCTCGGCAGCGATCTGCAGAGTGCGGTCAATGCCGTGGTCGAGATGATTCGGCCCGGCGACTACGTCGCGTTCAACGCGTACGTTCCGATGAACGCTGAAAATGAAGGCGTGCTGCGCGGCCTTCGCACGACCGTGCGCGACGCGCAGAAGGTCGCGACGACCGTCGGCTTCGGGCCGCGTTTCCTGCACTCGACCGGCCAGCTCCACAAGGGCGGACCGAACGAAGGCGTCTTCTTCCAAATCACCTACGACGCGCCGTTCGATCTGCCGATCCCCGGCATGGTCGGCTTCCGCACGCTGCAGCGCGCGCAGGCCCTCGGCGATTTCGAATCGCTCGAAGGGCGCGAGCGCCGCGGCGCGCGCATCCACTTCCCGGGCGACGCCCACCGCGGTCTCGAAGCCCTCGCCGCCGCCCTCGAAGCCGCCGTTTCCATGAAAGCATAGGAGCACGCTTGCAACTCGGGATGATCGGTCTGGGACGCATGGGGGCGAACATGACCACGCGTCTGGTTCGCGGCGGGCATGCGGTCGTCGCGTACGACCGCGATCCCGCGGCGGTGCAGCGTTCGATCGGCGACGGCGCGACCGGTGCGAGTTCGCTTGCGGAACTCGTCGGGAAGCTGGCCGCACCGCGCGCGGTGTGGATCATGGTCCCGGCCGGCGAGCCCACCGATTCGACCATCGGCGAGCTCCTCGGGCTGCTGCAGGCGGGCGATGTCATCATCGACGGCGGCAACTCGCGCTGGACCGACTCGAAGCAGCGGTACCTGCGCTGCAAAGACAAGGGCGTCTCGTTCGTCGACGCCGGAACGTCGGGCGGCGTGTGGGGTCTGGCGAACGGATACTGTCTCATGGTCGGCGGCGACGCCGACGCGGTGAAACGCGTCGAACCGATCTTCCTGACCCTCGCGCCGCCCAACGGGTACGCGCACGTCGGGCCCAGCGGCGCCGGACACTTCTCGAAGATGGTGCACAACGGCATCGAGTACGGGATGCTCGCGGCGTACGGCGAGGGCTTCGAGATCCTGGAGAAATCGGAGTACCAGTACGACCTCCACCAGTTGGCGTCGATCTGGCGCTACGGGTCGGTCGTGCGTTCGTGGCTGCTCGAACTGCTCGAGCTCGCGCTCAAGGGTGATCCGGACTTGAAGAAGGTCAAGGGCTGGGTCGCCGATTCCGGCGAGGGCCGCTGGACCGTGCAGGCCGCCATCGACGAAGACGTCCCGGCCCCGGTCATCACCGCATCGCTGATGTCGCGCTTCTATTCGCGCCAAGAAGAATCGTTCAGCGCAAAAGTCATCGCCGCCCTCCGCAACGAATTCGGCGGCCACCCCGTGAAATCAGAATGACCTCCACTCTCGCGCCGAATCCGCTGCGTAAGGGGCTGTCATCGAGCCGGATCACGGATCCGTGTTCGGTTGTGTTCTTCGGCGCGAGCGGCGACTTGACGAAGCGCATGCTGATGCCGGCAATGTGGAATCTGCGGCTGAACGACATTCTGCCGGAGAACTACGCGGTCGTCGGCTTCTCCCGTTCGAAGTTCAGCGACGACGAGTTCCGCGAGCTGATGCGCAAGGGCATCGAGGAATTCTCGCGCAGCGGTCCCCCGAAGGACCCGCTGTGGAACGACTTCGCCAAACACATCTCGTACGTCTCCGGCGGTTTCGACGACCCGGCCGCGTACGCGAACCTCCGAGAAGCCCTGGAACGCAACGATCGCGAGTTCGGTACCGCCGGAAACCGCCTCTTCTACTTGAGCACGCCGCCGTCGGTCTTCGCGACGATCGTCGAACAGCTCGACGCGGCCGGCCTCGGACCGCGCGACAACAAGACCGGCTGGAGCCGGATCATCGTCGAGAAACCGTTCGGCACCGACCTCGAATCGGCGCGCGCGCTGCAGGCCGAAGTCTCCAAGGTCTTCGACGAGAAGCTGATCTACCGCATCGACCACTACTTGGGCAAAGAACCGGTCCAGGACATCATGGCGCTGCGCTTCGCGAACATCATCTTCGAGCCGATCTGGAATCGGCGCTACGTCGACTCGGTGCAGATTACCGCGGCGGAAACGGTCGGCGTCGAAGGCCGCGGCGGCTACTACGACAACGCGGGCGCGCTCCGCGACATGATTCAGAATCACGTGATGAACCTGCTCGCGCTGGTCGCGATGGAACCTCCGGTCGCCTCCGACGCGGACTCGATCCGCGATGAGAAGTACAAAGTGCTGCGCGCGGTTCGCCCCATCGATCCGATCCGGGTAACGCTCGACTCGGCGCGCGGCCAATACGACGCCGGATCGATCGGCGGCAAACCGGTCCCCGGCTACCGCGAGGAACCCGACGTGCGGCCCGACTCGAACACCGAGACGTATGCCGCGGTGAAGCTCTTGATCGACAACTGGCGCTGGGCCGACGTCCCGTTCTACCTGCGCTCCGGCAAGCGGCTCGGCCACAAGAACTCCGAGATCGCGATCCGCTTCCGCTCGCTCCCGCACCGGCTGTTCGGCGAGGCGGGCGACTCGCTCGACAACAACGTCCTCGTGATGAAGATTCAGCCGGAAGAGGGCATCTCGCTGCGCTTCAACGCGAAGGTGCCGGGACCGAAGATGCACATTCGCTCGGTGTCGATGGATTTCAACTACGGAACGGGCTTCGGCGTCGTCTCCGCGCCTGCATACGAACGGCTGATCGGCGACGCGATGCGCGGCGACGCGACGCTCTTCACCCGCTGGGACGCGGTCGAAACCGCCTGGCAGATCGTCATGCCGATCCTCGAGCGCTGGACCGAGACGATCGACGAGAGCTTCCCCAACTACAGTGCCGGAAGCCAAGGTCCGCCGTCTTCCGACCGGATGCTCGCTATGGACGGCCGGGAGTGGCGCAAGATATGAGCAGCCTCGAGTCGTCGACCGTCACCGCATCGCTCGACGCGATTCGCGCCGAACTCTCGCGCACGAAGCTCTCTGCCTCGACGCTCAATTTCATCGTGTGGATCGACGACGCGAGCCGCCGCGACTGGATCCTGGAACGCGCGGCGAAACTCAGCCAGAAACACCCGTCGTTCACGCTGGTGCTCGACAACACGGGTGCCGACCGCGGCAGCGCGACGGTGACGACGTGCCCGCGTGAGGCGGAATCCCATTTCACCGTGCAGGACGAACAGGTCATCATCGACGTGTCGCGGCTCGACGCCGAGGCCTTGGTCGAGTACGTCACGACGCTGTGCGCGCGCGGCGTCCCGACCGTCCTTTGGTGGAGCGGCATACGCGAAGCCAGCCGGCCCGCATTCGAAGCGCTGCTCGCCCTCTCCGACACCCTGCTCGTCGATTCGTCGGGCGCCGTTCGCGACGAGTCGGCGTTGCGGCTGGTCGCCGACTTTCACCGCGCGCGGCCGGCGGTCGTTCTGCGCGATCTCGCCTGGATGCGCTTGAGTCCGTGGCAGGACATGATCGCGAACTTCTTCGACAACCCGGCGCTGCTGAACGAGCTCTACACGATCCGCAAGCTGTTCATCACCAGCGGATCGGCTGCCGAGGCGCTGTACTTAGGCGGCTGGCTGGCCAGCCGCCTCGGCTGGACCGCGAGCGGACGCGACGCGTTTACCGATGCGCGCGGAAAAGAAATCTCTTTCGTCCGCACGATCGACGGCGAGATCCGCCGGGTGCACAGCGTCTGCCTCGACAGCGAGACGTCATGGTACCACGGCGAGGTGACGGAGGACCCCACGGTCGTCTCGATCTGGGTCGAAGGTGAGCACGCGCGCGACGTTCGTCTCTTTCCGCTGCCGTTGATCGACACGGCATCGCTGCTCGAGCGCGCCATTCTCGATCAGGGGCCGGACGAAGTCTTCGAAACCTCTCTGCGCACGGTGAGTACGCTGCTTGGATGAGTCGCCCCAAACGACCGATCCTCATCCCGCCGGCCAACTGAACGGACGAATCGCGATGGCCCAGCCTCGCATCATCACCATCCTGCCGGACGCAGCGGCGCTCGCAATGGCAGCGGCCGATCATACGCTCGAGATTCTTCGCGCGACGCTCGCGCGCCGCGAGCGCGCGCACCTCGTGCTCGCCGGCGGATCGACCCCGCGGGCGATGAACGCGCTGCTCGCGGCCGATCCGCGGCGCTCATCGCTCGATTGGAGCCGGATCGTGTTCTGGTTCGGCGACGAACGCTGCGTGCCGCCGAACGATCCCGAGTCGAATTATCGGATGAATCGCGAGACGCTGCTCGATCCGCTCGGCATCGCCTCGCACCAGGTCCACCGTATCCACGGCGAAGGCGATCCGGCCGCTTCTGCAGCGGATTATGGCGCCGTGCTGATGCTCGAACTCGGCGACGTGCCGAAACTCGATCTCGTTCTGTTGGGGATGGGCCCAGACGGTCACACCGCGTCGCTCTTCCCGGGCACGACGAAAGCGATCGGGCGCGGCGAGCTCTGCGTCGCGCACTACATTCCGAAATTCGATCGCTGGCGCATCACGCTCACCCCGTACGCGATCAACGCCGCGAACAGCGTCACGATCACGGCCGGCGGAGCCGAGAAGGCCGACGCGCTCGAGGCCGTGCTGAACGGCCCTCGCGAACCCGACGTCTACCCAGCCCAGCTCATCCGCCCGCGCACCGGCGAACTCCATTGGTTCGTCGACGCCCCCGCCGCCTCACGCCTCACGATCTAAGCTGCCGATCGCGTCGTGTCCCCGCGGCTCCGTTACGATCGCGGTGCGCAGACGATCGAAACGCGCGCGTGTCGTCACACCGCTCCACGAGCGTCGCGCCGCGCTCCGGCCGACGTGCGACGACGTTGCGAGTCGGCTCGCCTTCCGTATGCGAATCGACGCTCTCGATACGCTGCATCACGCTGCGAGGTCCAGGACTTGACTCCCAAAGTTCGTATAGAAAGACGATTCGGCACCGCGCGCGGGTGCGCGCAGAAGGACAACCGCCGTGGCCAGGCTTTTCAGGGTCAACTTCTTCAACAATGGTCCGAACCCGGGGAGCGTCATGCTCTTTCAGCGCAACCCGGACGGCAACCCCACCGCGCTGTCGCTGGCGTGGTTCACGAAGTACAACTATCCGCAAACGCGCGTGAGCTTCGAGTGGACCGACGACCTATGCTTCGTCTGGTCTGACACCGGCCCGCTCGTCCCCGGGATCGTCGCCGAGGCGTCGCAGGTGATCCCGGCCGACGTCGAACAGCGCAACCAGATCACGCTCAAGTATGATCGGGCGTTCACCTTCGTCGACTCGCGCCAGAGCGGGCACGCAGGCGTGCTTTCCATCATCGGGGATGTGACGATCCCGCCGGGGATGGCGTCGGCAGGAATCGGGATGTCGGGCCAGCCGACGTTTCTCATGCCCGCGGCGCCGAACACCATCTACGAATTCGTCCCGCACACGCAATACTGGATCGCCTTCGGAACGTACGCATCGAGCCAGGTGTTGGACGTCACCGCCCTAGGGGACGCGGCGCAGATCGGTTTCCCCGACGGCATCTCCGCGATGGATGCGACGCTCAACCCCGAGGGGACCTGGAAGATCGCTCCGACGCATCTCGCCGCGGAGGTCTGATCCGCCGCGAAGGCGGCGCGTTCGGCGCCCTCGCGCTGATCGGCGGCACCCGGCACGTCGTCCTCGACGTGCCGGGCGGCCGCATCGTCGCCAAAGCCGAGTATCTCCAGCCGGGCGGAAGCGTCAAGGATCGCGCCGCGCTCGCCGCCGTCGAAGGCGCGCGTGCACGCAGCTCGCTGCTCCCGGGACAAACCGTCGTCGAGATGACCAGCGGCAACATGGGCGCGGGACTCGCCGTCGTCTGCGGCGTCCTCGGTCATCCGTTCGTCGCGGTGATGTCTGCTGGGAACAGCCCCGAGCGCGCGACGATGATGCGCGGGCTCGGCGCGGAAGTCGTCCTCGTTCCGCAAATCGAGGGAACGCCCGGCAAAGTCACGGGCCGCGACATCGGCGCTGCAGCACATCGCGCCCGCGAGATCGCCGAAGAGCGCGGCGGCTTTTACGTCGACCAGTTCAACAATCCGGACTGCGTCGCGGCACACGAGACCACCACCGGCCCGGAACTGCGCGCGGCGTTGGAACGCATCGACGCATTCGTCGCCTGCGTCGGGACCGGCGCGACCCTGATCGGCACGTTGCGCGACCTCAAACGGCACGATCCGCGCGTGCTCGGTGTCGCGGTCGAACCGCGCGGTGCGGCAGTCCTCGCCGGCGAGCCCGTCACGAAACCGGCGCATCTCTTGCAGGGCACGGGATACGGCGCGCGACCGCCGCTCTGGGACGATTCCCTCGTCGATGAGTTCATTGCGGTCAGCGACGACGACGCGGCCACTGAACGCGCGGCACTCGGCCGCCGCGGCCTCTACGTCGGATATTCGTCAGCCGCGAACGTCGTCGCAGCCCGCACGCTGCTCGCGGGAGGACGCCTGCAAACAGACGCGATCGTCGCCACCGTACTGTGCGATACGGGGCTAAAGTACCAGCCCTCAGAGGCACTCTAGGCACCGCAGAACTACGGACGGCGGTTGCATCGTACGAGAGTTACGATGCGCCGCATGAAGACATCGCTCCCTCGCTGCCTGGCAGAGCTACGCGCTCGCGGGCCGAGCCGCGAGCGCCAGCCGAGCGACATGCGGAACACGCGCCTCCCCGACGCACTCCCGGAGGCAATCGCAATCGCGCACGCCGCACGTCGCCGTCAATCCCGCCGAGAGACGGTGTGCGGCATCGCCCCAATCGTCGCCCTGGCGATCGGAGTTGCCATTTGCGTCGCGACGATCGGTGTGTTGGCCGCAGGCACGGCCGCAGTTCCCCTCTGGTGCACCGCCTTCGGCGACTGCCCGCCACCGTTCTGAAACGCCGGCTTGGCAGGTCCGCCGCAGCGCGACGCACGCAACCGAACCGGCGGGGTCACGTCCGCCGTATGGGTGGAATGAGAGCGCAGGTACGTTCTTGGCTTTTCGCAGCAGCACTGCTCACCTCCGCGACCGGCGCATCATCCCCGCACACGGCGTCCCCACCGTTGACCGATCCAAACTCGATCTTCGGCGCGGCGCGCAACGCCTGGGCTTCGGGCACTTATCCGCGCTATGCGATGTACGCCGTCGTCGTCTCGTTCCAAAACGGATCGAACCGCGTGCGCCGCACCTGGCATACGACCGAAGACCTGCGCGAGCGAATCGTGGATTTACACGCCCTCGGTCGCGAGCAGAACGCGCCGCACGGTATCAACGTCGTGGTTCCGTTTCTGGGCGAGGTCAATCGCGCAAGACCGAACGATCCCGTCGGCGAGCTCAAGCTCGCGGCCGATGAGGACTACGGTCTCGCACCGGGCGATGAGAGGTTCGGGACGGCCATAAACGAGCGCGACTACGAGGCGAGGCTGGTCGAGACGCTGACCGACGCGCAGGGACCGGAGTACCATCTCGGACTGCGGCCGCTGCGCGACCCGGAGCACCACCGCTTGCGCGAGCTCTGGGTCGACGGCACGACGATGCTTCCCGAGGAGGCCGTCGTCGTCGGGATTGGGACCCGTCCGCCGCTGACGAAGGTCAGCTGGCGCGTCGAGTTCACCCAAGTCCAGGGCGGTTCGTACATCGCGCGTGAGACCGCGCTGGAGCCGGTCGACTATGGCCGCGACGGGCTGCTCACCGACTTCACGGTCTCGTTCGAACAGTTGACGCTCTCCAGCGGTTACCAAAGTTCCGGACTCGTTTCGTCAAGAACCGCGCCGACTTCGAGCGTCGTATACAGGGAAACGAACATCGGAGACGCCCGTGAACACCATTGACATCGAGAACCTCCTCCGGCGCGGATTGACGCCGATCACCGACAATCCCGCTGCTCTACGAGAGCTTGGCTTCCAGCGCGCCTATCCCCAAATCGAGCACGGATACGATTCGACGATCTGGGAACGAGCAATCGTCGCGCCTCAACGTTCGCGAGATGGCTTGCGAATGCTGGTACGTCAGCGAGCGTTTCTCGAATGCACAGGTTCCGGTGCGCACCAATAGCATCGTGATGAAACGGCTCATGCGTTCCGCCTTGACCCTCGCCGCGCTGGTCCTCCCCGTCGCAGCCCGGGCCGACACGTCAAACTTTTCGGCGCGGACGTACGAACAGGCGATTCACGGCACGATCAACTCGATCGACGGCAAGTACGCCTTCACGGTGCGTGACGGCCGTGTCAACCTCGAGGGCGTAACGATGCATCGCGGAACGATCATCAACCCGACCGGATTGCAGCTCAAGCCCGGGATGCGGGTGTCGATCTCCGGACGCGCAGCGGGAGGTACGTTCGACGCCGACGAGATCGATGCGCCCGTCGAGTATCTCGAGATTCAGAATCGAACGCGGCGCGACGATCGTACCGCTACGCCATGGACGCCAGTCTTCGTTCCGAACGGGACCTTCCAGACGAACGGGCCGAGCGCCGAGGGCGGCGGCTGACCTCCGCCCTACGCCCGCGTCACGGCGACGCGCGGTGCAGCACGGTCCAGGTCGGCGAAGCGTTTCCCGCTGCGCGCCAACTCGTGGACGATCGGCGGCGGGCTGAAGCGTTCGCCGTGCGCGGCGGCGAGGCGTTCGCAGGCGGTCACGAACGCCGCGGCGTCGTGCTCGATCAGCGAGAACACGCCGCCGGTGTAGGCCGGGAAGCCCCACCCAAGGATCGATGCGACGTCGCCGTCGGCGGCGCTCGCGATCACGCCGTCAGCGAACGCGCGCGCCGCTTCGAGCGACTGCACGTACAGCAGGCGCTGCTTGACCTCTTCGACGTCGGGCTGCTGCGGGGCCGGCGGGAAGTGCTGCGCCAATCCCGGCCAGAGCGTTTTGCGGCCGCCGGCCGGATAGTCGTAGAGCCCTTTGCCGGCGCGCTTTCCCGGGCGGTCGAACTCGGTGACGAAGCGATCGATCACCTCGTCGGCGGGCCCCGCGACGTAGGCGGCGCCGAGATCCGCCTCCGTTTGCAGCCGGACATGATGGCTTAGCGACAAGCTGACCTCGTCGGCTACGGCGAGCGGTCCCACCGCCATCCCCGCCATGCGGCCCGCGTTTTCGATCAGCGCCGGCGCCACGCCATCGCGCAGCAGTGCGAGACCTTCGTTCAGATACGTTGCGAAGACGCGGCTGGTGAAGAACCCGCGGCTGTCGTTGACGACGATCGGCGTCTTGCCGATCATGCGCACGTAGTCGAGCGCCGCCGCGAGCGTCGCGTCGCTGGTGACGTCGCCGCGGATGATTTCCACCAGCGGCATCTTCTCCACCGGCGAGAAAAAATGGATCCCGATGAATTGCGCGGGACGGCGACTCGCCGCGGCGAGCGACGAGATCGGCAAGGTGGAGGTGTTCGACGCGAAGATCGCGCGTTCGGGCAAGACGTCTTCCGCGCGCCACGTGACGTCTGCTTTGATCGCGCGATCTTCGAACACCGCTTCGATGATGAGGTCGGCATCCGCCAAGCCGTCGTACTCCGCGGTCGCGACGATGCGCTCGCGGACCGCGTCGTCCGCGGTGCGCGCCCGCCCGCGTTCGGCGAGCTCGGCATCGCGATCGATCAGCACGACTCGGGCTCCGGCCTTCGCCGTGACCGACGCGATGCCGGCGCCCATCATCCCCGCGCCCAGTACGCCGACCGTCCGGATGTGCGCCGGCGGTATGCCGGCCGGACGGCTGCTGAGTTTGTTCGCGGCGCCGAGGCTGAAGAACATCGTGCGGACCATCGCCTTCGCTTCCGGCCCGCGCAGCAGCTCGATGAAATAGCGCTGTTCGACCCGCAGACCGGCGTCGATCGTGAGCTGCAGACCCTCGAAGACGCACGAAAGGATCGCGCGCGGCGCCGGGTAGTTGCCGTACGTCTT
>JAQBPM010000128.1 GCA_028287525.1 Vulcanimicrobiota bacterium
TTGGAGACGCGGCACATCTCGTAGAGCGTCGTGCGGGTGCGTTCGAGGAAGGCGTTCAGCGTGCGGCACGCGGCCTGGGCGGCCTCGCTGCACCCCTTCGGCACCGCCAGCGTCTGGGTGAGATCCGCGACCGCGTCGGCGTCGATCAGGCGGCCGAAAAAATCGACGATGGCGAGAAACGCCGCCTCGTCGTCGAATTGCGATTCAGGCGCGAGCACGTCCAACATCACGACTCCCCGGCATCAACCCGTAAGGGTCAGTATCGCATGCAAGCATGTTCCGAGGCTACGCCCGAAAGAAGGTAACTTTCTTTCGGATCAGGTTGCTTTGCTACGCCGCCGCGCGCCGGCGCAGCAGTCCGCCGAGGCCGCCCGGCACGAAGAGGACGAGCACGATGAACAGCACGCCGAGGATGAACAGGGGCTCGGAGAGCGGGACGCGGACGATCGCGGGCAGCGACTGCAGCGCCGGCGCGTTCGAGAGTGCGACGAGGCGGAAGTCGAGGTACTCGTAGACGATCCCGCCCAGCACCGCGCCCCACAGCGTGCCGACGCCGCCGAGCACGACCATCACCAGCAGCGCGAGCGTGAAGCTGGAGGTGGTGATCTGCGGGTTCGCGCCGCCCTGCAGGAGGACGTACACGACGCCCGCGGCCGACGCGAGGAATGCGGAGAGCACGAAGGCGCCCAGCTTGTACAAGTACGGGTTGAGGCCCAGCACGCCGACCCGCCGTTCGTTTTCGCGGATCGCCTGCCACACGCGTCCGGGCGGCGAGTTCACGGCCCACCAGCCGACGGCGTACGTGAGGACGAGGAAGGCGAGCGCGATCCAATACAGGTTGTGCGTGTTCGGCACGCCGACGAGATACGACGGCAGCACGTCGGACCCGAGCGCCAAGCCTTCCTCGCCGCCGGTCAGCCCGAACGGATTCTGCAGCACGAGAACGGATCCGGCTTCGGCGAACGCGAGCGTGACCATCGCGAACGGGATGTCGTGCATGCGCAGACACACGGCACCCAAGACGAGCGGGAGAACGATCGCGACGACGGCGGTCAGCAGAATCGCTTGCGGCAGGTGCCAGTGCCAGCGGGTTAGCGCGATCGCCGCCGCATACGCGCCGGTCGCGAAGTACAGCGCGTGCCCGAACGAGAGCAGCCCGACGTAGCCGAATACGATATCGTACGTCAGCGCAAGCGCACCGAACACGAAGCACAGCGCGAGCAGGCTGAGCGTTCCGGGTGCGGAGAGCGGGCGTTCGAAGAGTCCCGGGATCGTGATCCCGATCTGCGGCAACGCTGCCAGCACGAGCAGCGCGGCGACGGCGAAGAGGATGCGTCCGCGTGCGGCGGTCACGTCGAGGTCGCTCCGGTCAAACCGCCGGGCCGCACCAGCAGCACGACGGCGAGCAGCAGCACGACCGCGAAATCGCCGACGCCGGCCGCTGCGTAGAAGTTCAGGAACTGCTGCAGCACGCCGACGATCACCGCGGCCAGCGCGGAGCCCGCGACCGAACCGAGCCCGCCGATGACGATCACGATGAACGCGAAGATCAGCATCGAGGTGCCGCGCACCGGATCGATCGTGCCGTAGTATGCGGCGGCGAGCACGCCGGAGAGGCCGGCCGCCATGCCGCCGATCGCGAACACGAGCGTGAACGCGCGCTGCACGTCGATGCCCAGGGCTTCGACCATCGAACGATTCTCGACGCCGGCGCGCACGATCAGGCCGTAGCGCGTCCGCTGCAGGAAGAACAGCAGCAGCGCCAGCACGAGGGCCGCCGCGAAGATCGCGACCCAGCGCGTGTTGGGGATGTTCGCGCCCAGGATCGCGGTCGTGCCGGTCAGCCAAGCGGGGAGCGTCAGCTGTTTGGGATCGCCGCCGTAACCGCCCTCGATGAGCGCGACCGCCGCGAGCGCGACGCCGACCGTAACGAGCACTTGGCCGACGGGACGCGCGTAGAGCGGGCGAATCAACACGACTTCGGTGAGCGTCGCGAACACGCCGCCGGCGATGACGGCGACGACGACCGAGACGCCCCATTGCACCCACGGCGATGTGCCGCTCAGCGCGAGGCTCGCGGACCAGCCGAGATACGCGGCGACCGTGAAGAATGCGCCGTGCGCCAAGTTCAACACGCGCATCAGGCCCCAAATGAGCGAGAGCCCAGCGGCGATCAGAAAATACAGTGCTCCAAGGCCCAGGCCCGTGATGAGGAGCAGAACGGTCGTGCTCATTCAGTGTCCCACCGCGGCGGCCAATCCCAAGTGACGGCGCGCGAGCGCCGGATCGTTCATCAGTTCGTCGACGTCGCCGGTGAACGTGACGCGTCCTTGATCGAGCACGATCACGTCGCGCACCAGCGCGTGCGCCACGCTGAGGTTCTGCTCGACCAGCAAGATCGTGGCGACCTCCGCGGCGCGCCGCAGCGCTTCGGTCACGTTGCGCACGACCAGCGGCGCGAGGCCCTTCGTCGGCTCGTCGACCAGCAGGATGCGGTTGTCGGCGTTGAGGAGCGCGCGCGAGAGCGAGACCATCTGCTGCTGACCGCCCGAGAGCGTCCCCGCCTTTTGCGCCGCGCGCTGCTTGAGCTCGGGGAACAGTTCGTAGATCAAATCGTAGCGCAGCTCCGAGCCTTTCCGTTCCGCGAGCCGCAAGTTCTCGGCGACCGTGAGCCCGGCGAAGACGTCACGGTCTTCGGGGACGTAGCCGACGCCGCGCTGCACGACTTCGTGCACGCTCAGACGGGTGAGCTCCTCGCCGGCGAGCGTAACGCTGCCGGTGCGCGGCGCGAGGCCGAGGATACCGCGCAGCGTCGTCGTCTTGCCGACGCCGTTGCGGCCGAGCAAACCGGTGATGCCGCCGTTGCGCACGTCGAACGAAACGCCTTGCAGGATGTGGGACTCGCCGATGAACACGTCGACGTTGCGCAGCGCGAGGAGGACGTCGCGCTCGCTCACAACGGATCTCCCAGATACGCCGACTGCACGGTCTCGTTGGCGACGATCCGCTCGGGCGTGTCGATCGCCAGCAGCGATCCGTGATGCATCACGGCCATGCGGTCGGCGAGCCCCATGATCAGATCCATCCGGTGCTCGACCATCAGCACGGTCTTCTTCTGATCGCGGTGGATGCCCCGGATCAGTTCCATCATCCCGGGCGCGTCTTCGACCGCCATCCCGGCCGTCGGCTCGTCGAGCAGCACGACGCGCGGTTCACCGCACAGCAGGATCGCGAGATCCAGCTTGCGTTTCTCACCGTGCGAAAGCGAGCCGGCCTTGGCGCCGGCGCGCGCTTCGAGGCCGACCGACGCGAGCGCGGCGCGCGCGCGTTCGAGCGGCGCGCGTTCGCGCTCCGCCAGCCGCCACAGCGCGGCCGAGCCGCCGAGATAGGCTTGCGACGCGAGCCGCGTGTTCTCGAGCGTGGTCAATCCGGCGAACACCGTGGAGGTCTGAAACGTGCGTCCTAGGCCCGCCCGCGCGCGCACGTACGGCGGCGCGTGCGTGATGTCGCGGCCGCCGAAGGTGATGCGCCCCGCGGTTGGCGACGTGACGCCGGAGAGCAAGTTGAACAGCGTGGTTTTGCCGGCGCCGTTCGGCCCGATGATGACGAGAAACTCGCCCTCGCGCACGGAGATCGAGACGCCGTCGACGATGGAGACGCCGCCGATCCGCAAACCCAACCCGTCGGTTTGCAGCACCGGCGGACGCTCCGCTTCCATCACCGCGCCGGTCGAGGCGCCTACTTGAACGGCCGCAGCGGCGGCGCGACTGCGCCTTCCGGTACCGTGCGCAGCAGCTTCGGCTCCAGGCTCGCGCCGCTGCCTTCGAGTTTGGTGACGAACATCGGCTGGATCATCGCATGATCGGCCGCGCGAATCAATTGCTTCCCTTTGGGCCCCTCGAACGACCAGCCCTCCAGCGCAGGGATCGTCTTGGCAACGTCGTCGCCGTCGGCTTTCTCGATCGCGTGGACGATCATCTGCGCCGCGACGAAGCCGTCGTTGCTGAAGATCTCGGGCAGTTTTCCTTGCTTCTTCAGCGCTGCGATCAGGAACGCGTTGGCCTTGGTGTGCGAGGCTTGATAGAAGTAGTGCGAGAGGAACTGCAGGCGGCTCGCCATCGGCGCGTAGGTGACGTACGAAGCGCGCTGATCCAGACCCGTGACCGTCCGCGTCGCGGCGAACACGCCCCCGTCGTCGAGGCTCTTGAACATCGAGCCGCCGGTCGTTCCGGCCCAGGCGATGAACAGCAGGTCGGGCTTGGCGTCCTTGATCTTTTGCGCGAACGGCGTGAAGTCGTTGGTGGAGAGCGGCGCCAGAACGCCGGACACCTCGGCACCGTTGGCGCCGAGCACCGCGCGCACCGCGCCGACGTTGGCCTGGCCGAACGCGGAGTCTTGCGCGAACACGTCGACTTTCTTCCCGCGCACGGTCGTGCCGATCATCGTTCCGGCAGTCAGCACGTCCTGGTAGGTTTGGCGACCCGAGCGGAACGTGTTGCGGTTGTTGCCGGTGATGGCGTCAGCAGCGGCGGCGCCGGAGATGAAGAGAACGTTGTTCTCCTTCGCCAGCGGCGCCATCTGCAGCGCGACGCCCGAAGCGGTCGAGCCGGCCAGGATCTTGTAGCCCTGACCGATCAAGTCTTTGCCCGCCGCGACCGCTTTCGCCGGATCGCCGGCGTCATCGCGATCGCTCACCACGATCTTGTGCCCGGCAGCCGCGCCCGTGCCGTGCGTCGCGTAGTCGAGGCCGATTTGGAAGCCCTCGAGGTATTCGGTGCCGTAGATGCCGAGCAGACCGGTCTTCGAATAGATGATGCCGACGTTGACGGGAGCCTTGTCGGCCGCCGGCGAGGGCGCGATCGCGCCGATCGACAGCACGGCGAACGTCAGGCACGCCGCGCCGGCTCGAGTGAGGACGCTACGGGTTCTGAGCACGGTTCCTCCAGTTACGCGAGACGCTTTGGCCGGGCCAATGCGTTGCCTCTGCCGGCGCTATACGAGCTCGGCGGCACACGCCAGCCATTATCGCATGAAGCCTGCGGACGTTGATACACCCAAAGGGAGGTAATATCCGTCGCATGACGTCCGCGACGGGACGAACTTGCCGCTTGCGGAACGTAGCGGTAGGTCAAGAAAATCCCTCCGCGAATCCGAGGCCTCCCGATGCCGCGCTTGGACCACGCCCGCTCGCAGATGCACCTGGCAGCGAACGAGCTCGCCGACCTGGACCGCCAGCTCGCGTTGATGATTGCGCTGCTCGATCGGGACGTCGTGCTGCACGAGACGGTTCGGCTGCTCACCGACGAGTTCGGCCTGCACTGCGCGTGGATCGCCGAGCGCGTCGGCACCGAAGGCGTGCTGATCCGCCATACCAGCGGCAACCGCACCGAGAAATTCCACGGCGTCACGCTGCGCACCGGCCACGGGCTGGGCGGCAAAGTATTCGCGCTGGGCGGCGTCGAGTGGGTGGACGACTACATCGGGTCGGCGGCGATTACGCACCACTACGACGGACAAGTCGCCGCCGAGAGCATCAAACGCATGATCGCCGCACCGATCTCCGGCGACGGCGGTCCGGTAGGCGTCCTGCTCGGCGGACTGCGCGACGGCGGCACCTTCGGCAATCGCGCCGCCGTCGTCGTCGAAACGGCGGCCGAACGGACCTCGCAGGCACTGCGCGTCGCGGAACGCGCGCGCAAAGCGGCCGACGCCGCGGTGCTGGAAGAACGTCAGCGCATGGCGCTCGATCTGCACGACAGCGTCGGTGCGATGCTCTTCGCGATCACCGCCGGCGTGCGCAGCGCGACCGAGCAGAGCAGCGTGGACGCGGGGATGCGCGAACGCCTGCTCGCGATCGAGAAGCAGGCGAGCGAAGCGGCAGTCACCCTGCGCGAGTCGCTGCGCGCGCTGCGCACGCCCCCCGAACAACTCGCGCTCGGTGCCGCGCTGCGCGCCTTGTGCCGCAGCTTCGAAGAGCGCTCGAAGCTCGGAGCGGAGCTCGTGATGCTCGACCTGCTGCTGCCGCTCGACGAAGGCGGCGTGAAAGCGCTGATCGCCGCCGCGCGCGAAGCGCTGCTCAACGTCGAGAAGCACGCCCAAGCGACGCGCGTCATGGTGACCGTCGCGACGATGCACGACGGCGTCGCGCTCACCGTCACCGACGACGGCGTCGGCCTCGGTACCGCGCAGCCCGACCATCGCGGGTTCGGGCTGGAGGCGATCCGCGACGTCCTCGATCAGATCGGCGGCCGCCTGCAGCTGACCGAAGACGGCGACGAAGGCCTCAGCTTCCGCGCCTGGGTTCCGTACCGCTCGTGACCGTGCGCGTGCTGGTCGTCGACGATCATCCGGTCGTCCGCGACGGCGTAGAGATGCTCGCGCGCACGAACCCCAACATTCAGATCGCCGGTTACGCCGCGAGCGGGCACGACGCGCTGCGCATCGCGCCGGAAGTGCGGCCGGACGTGATCCTGCTCGACTTGCGGCTTCCCGACATGCTTGCGCCCGAGCTCATTCGCGAGCTGCGCGTCTCGGTGCCGGCCGCCAAAGTCGTGCTGTTCACCGCGTATCCCGATCACCCGGCGGTCGGCGCGGCGCTCGAGGCCGGCGCATACGGCGTGTTTCCCAAAGACGCGAGCCGCATGGACCTCGTCGCGGGGATCATGCGCGCGATGCGGCCCGAAGGGACGGAGCCGGCGCCGAACGCATCGTCGCTGCGACGCGACACCCACTCGCCGATCGCGCGGCGCGAGTACGACGTCCTGCGCCGCCTAGCGACCGGCGAGACAAACTCCGAGATCGCAACCGCGATGCAGCTGAGTCCGAACACTGTCAAAGCCTACCTGCGCAACCTCATGCAGAAACTTCGCGCACGCAACCGCGTCGAAGCGATCTCCCGCGCCCGCGAGATGGGTTTGCTCTAACCCTGTCACGCGAGAAAATCGTGTCACGCGAGAAAATCGTGTCACGCGAGAAAATCGTGTCACCCTGAGCTTGTCGAAGGGCCCTCGTCACGCATCGTGCCTTGCGGTCCACGTTGAACGCGAGGCACCGTTCGCGACGAGGGCCCTTCGACAAGCTCAGGGTGACACGGCGGCGGGCAGAAAGAACACCGCGCGCAGCGATGCGCTGTTTTGCGGGACCATCGTCAAGGTCGAGAAGCGGCGGCGCTCGCCGTCGTTGCCGACGACCTCGATGTGACCTTCCGAGCGGACCTGCACGTCGCGATCCTGCTGCCA
>JAQBPM010000136.1 GCA_028287525.1 Vulcanimicrobiota bacterium
CGCCGAGCGGCCCGAGCTTGTTCCCGGCGACGAAGGACGTGCGGCTCAACGTCGTCGCGGTCAACGCGCCGCCCGGCGTCGCCGCGATCTTCACGCCGCTCAAACCGGACGACGTGGTGCTGCATCCGGATCCGTCCGGCACGCCGGACCGCGGTGACGTGCTCCCCGCGCCGGCGGGTTGGCCGCGCTTCGACGCGAGCGGTCCGCGCAACGTCGAACGCACGATTGAAGTGCCGCTGCGCGCGAAGCTCGGCTCGCCGGCGGGCGTGCTGGCCTACGGGGTCAGCGCGAATCTCGGTATCGACCGGAATTTCGTCGCGGCGGGCGTCGTGCAACTGACCGATCTCGGCGTGTTCGCGCAGTTTTTCCCGGACGGCGGCGTGGTACGGGTCCATCGCATCGCCGACGGAACGCCGGCGGCCGGCGCGCGCGTCGACGTCTATCCCTCGCAGGCGGATCGCAAGGCGAAGACGACGCCGGTCGCCTGCGCGAGCGCGACGACGGACGCCGCGGGCACCGCGCGCTTCGCGAGTGCGTCGTTCGCGTCGTGCGCCGCGCGCGACGGCGGCGAGAACGAAGCGCCGTCGTTCGTCACGATCGTACGGCGCGGCGCGGACTGGACGTACGTGCGCAGCGATGCGTACAGCGGCGCGTACTCCGGCGATTTCTGGAACGGCTGGTCCTCCGCGACGCCGATCGCGCGCGGCACGATCTTCTCCGACCGTCAGCTCTATCAGCCCGGCGAAGCGGCGCAGATGACCGCCGTCGGCTGGTTCCTGGTCGACGGCGCGCTCCGGCGCGGGCGGTCGCCGTCGTATGCGGTCGGGCTCGATCTTCCCGACGGATCGAAACGCGATCTTGGGCACCGGTCGCTCGACGCATTCGGCATGACGTCGTTTGCGGTGCCGCTGCCGAAGAACGCGCCGCTCGGCTGGTACACGGTTCACGCGCAAGCCGGGAACGGCGAGAAGCTGAACGGTGAGTTCCGCGTCGCGGAGTTCAAACCGCCGAACTTCAAAGTCGATCTGAGCCTCGAGCGCGACGTCGCGCAGCGCGGCGGCACCGTCGCCGGCACGGCGACGAACGCCTATCTCTTCGGCGCACCGCTCACCGGCGCATCGACCGCGTTCACGGTGACCCGGCGGCCAACCGACTTCACGCCGAAGGGACGCGACGCGTATCGCTTCGGCCGGCATTGGTTCTGGCCGGACCAGCAGCCCGACGCCGCGACGGACGTGCTGCAGACGACCGTGACCGTCGACGACGCCGGGAAGAGCACGGTCACGGTTCCCGTCGCGGCCGATCTCCCGTATCCGATGACGTACGAGGTCGACGCCGAAACGACCGACGCATCGAATGTCGCGGTCTCCGATCTCAAGACGTTCACCGCGCTCCCCGCGGAAACGCTGATCGGCTTGCGCGCCGACGACGTCGGCACGGCGGGATCGCCGCTGGCCGTCGCCGTGATCGCGACCGATGCGCGCGGCGCGTCGCACGCCGGGACGCCCCTGCACGTCGAATTGCAGATCGCGAAATACGCCAGCGCGACGCAGATCGCGGAGGGTGCCGAACAGGCCGTCGATTCGGTGTCGTACGAGACCGTCGCGAGCGGCGACGTCACCACCGCCGATGCGCCGGTGACCCTCAAGCTGACTCCGCCGAAGCCCGGTTCGTACCGGATTCGCGCGAATGTCGGCGGCGCGAAAGACGACGCTGCCGAGACCGACGTGGAAGCGTACGTCGGCGGGAGCGGCGAGACGGCGTGGTTCGCGCGCGACCCGAGCCAGCTCACCGTGAAGCTGGACCGCACGTCGTACAAACCCGGCGACACCGCGACCGCGCTCGTGCAGTCGCCGTTCCCGAACGCGGAGCTTCACTTCGCCGTCGTCCGTCACGGCGTGCTGTTCGAGACGACGCAGATCACCTCGAGCGCCGCGCCGACCGTGCGCTTTACCGTGACGCCCGAGATGCTGCCTAACGCGGCGGTCGAAGCGTTCCTGGTGCGGCGGGGTCCGCTTCCGGCGGCGAATCCAGCCGACAACGGAAACGCGCTCGCGCGGGTCGGCTTCGCGGCGTTCTCGGTCGCCGTCGATGCGAAGTATGTCGTCGCGACGGTCAAGGCCGACGCCGGCGTGCTCGAACCCGGTGCAAAACAGACGGTGCGGTTCCATCTCGCCGACGGCGCGCGCCATCCAGTGCACGGTCAAGCCGCGCTGATGGTCGTGAACGACGCGGTGTTGCAGCTGACGGGATATCGTCCGCCTGATCTCGTCAAACTCGTCTACGCGGAGCAGCCGATCTCGACGCGCTACGCCGACAATCGCGCGACGCTCGTCCTGGCAACGCCGGCTCGGCCGCTCGAGAAAGGCTGGGGCTTCGGCGGCGGACTTTCCGGCGAGGACGTCGATCCGCGCGTGCGCCGCAAGTTCCAAGCGTTGGCGTACTTCGCCGGCGCGGTGCGCACCGACGCGAACGGCGACGCGAGCGCGACCTTCACGCTGCCCGACGATCTGACCACCTGGCGCGTGATGGTCGTTTCGGCGACCGCCGACGGGCGCTTCGGCAACGGTGAAGCGACGTTCCGCACGACCAAACCGCTCGTCGCGAATCCCGTGCTGCCGCAGTTCGCGCGGCCCGGGGATCGCTTCGAGGGCGGCGTCGCGGTGACCAACGGTACCGGCGCGCAAGGAACCTTGCATGTCGCGGCTGCGCTGAGCGGGCCGCTCGCGTTCCTCGTGAACGACAAGCCGGTCGCGACGGCGATGCTCGACGCGCCGCTGGAGCGTATCACCAAGGCGTACCGCTTCCCGATCGTCGCGACGGGCACCGGCGATGCGACCGCGACGGTCACGGTACGCGGCGCGCACGCGGGCGACGCGTTCGCCGTTCCGCTCCCAGTTCGCGACAACGAAACCTCCGAGGCGGTGGCGCAGACGGGGACGACCGACGCGCGGGCAGCCGTCGGCCTCGACGTCGCTGCGGACGCACCGCGCGACAGCGGCGGAGTTGACGTCGCGCTGGCTTCGACGCTCCTCCCGGAGATCACCGTCGCGGCTCGAGCGGCGCTGCTCGGCGACGAGCGACTGACCATCTCAGCGGCGAGCCGTCTTGCGATCGCGAGCGATCTCGCGGTCCTCGCCGCGCGCACCGGCGACGATGCGAGCGCCGCTCGCGCACGCGCTGCGCAAGAGATCGCGACGCTGCGCTCGTTGCGCCGCAGCGACGGCGGCTTCGCGGCGTACTGGCAAGCCAACGGTTCCGATCCGTGGGACTCCCTTCCGGCATTCGCGGCGCTCGCACGCGCTCGCGATGCGAAGATTTCGGTCGATCCCGCGCTGCTCGCGGGCGCGCACGCCTACGCCTCGGCGGTACTCGCCGACCCGACCGGCCACGCGCGCTGGT
>JAQBPM010000154.1 GCA_028287525.1 Vulcanimicrobiota bacterium
CAGGCTCAGACGCAGCGGCCGCCGTCCACTTCGAGCGCGACGCCGGTGATGAACGCCGCTTCGTCCGAGGCCAAGAACGCTACGGCATTCGCGATGTCGCGCGGCTGCGAGAGGCGGCCGAGCGGAACGCTGCCGGCGAACTTCGCGCGCAGCTCTTCCGTGTCGCCGCCCATGAACTCGGTCAACAGCGGCGTCTCGCCGGCGACCGGGCAGATCGAGTTCACGCGAATGTTGTCGGCGGCGTACTCGACCGCCATCGATTTCGAGAACAGGATCGCCGCCGCTTTCGACGCGTTATAGACGGTGAGACCGGGGCGCGGCCGGATCCCGGCCGTCGACGCCATCGTGATCATCACGCCGCCGCCCTGCGCGCGAAACACCGGCACGAGCTCGAGCGCCGAGAGGTAGAGCGCCTTCACGTTGACGGCGAAGATCCGGTCGAACCATTCTTCGGCGACGTCGAGCATCGGCTGGTTGCGGTGCGTGATCCCGGCGTTGTTCACGTACGCGTCGATACGGCCTTCGTACGCCACGACGTCGCGGACGATCGTCGCGACCTCGTCGCGCCGGCTGACGTCGCAGTGCAGGAAGCGCGCCCTCCCGGGCGTTTTGGCGTTGATCTCGGCCGCGACGCGTTCGCCGCCGATGTCGTCGATGTCGAGCACGGTGACGGTCGCACCCTCCTCGACGACCTTCTTGCAGATCTCCTCGCCGAAGCCGGAGCCGCCGCCGGTGACGACGACGACCTTACCGTCCAGTTTTCCGCTCACGCGAACTTCGTCGTAATGGTCTGCAGGGTGCTGAACTCGCGCATCGCTTCGAAGCCTTTCCCGCGTCCGTGGCCGCTGCGTTTGAAGCCGCCGAACGGGAGCTCGATGCCGCCCCCGGCGCCGTAGCAATTCACAAACACCTGGCCGACGCGCAGCGCTCGCGACACGCGCGCCTGGCGCCCGCCGTTCTCCGTCCATACCCCGGCGACCAGACCGTAGTCGGTCGCGTTCGCGAGCCGTATCGCTTCGGCTTCGCTCGAGAACGGCAGCGCGGAGAGTACGGGGCCGAACACCTCACGGCACGCGAGCTCGTGCCGTTCGGGAACCGGACCGTACATCACCGGCGCGATGTAGTACCCGCCCGCGGGCAGATCGCCGGCCAGCGGCGCTTGCGCGAGAACGGCGACGCCGTCGCGCTTCGCGCGCTCGACGTAGCCACTCACCCGTTCGAACTGCGCGTGGTTGATGAGCGGCCCGACATCGGGATCGCTCGCCGGGACGCCGACCCGCAACGTCGCGAAGCGTTCGGCGAGCAGCGCCGAGACGCGGTCGAAGACGCTCGCTTCGATCAGGACGCGGCTGCCGGCCGAACACGTCTGTCCGCCGTTCTGCACGATCGCCTTGACGATCGCCGGAATCGCTGCGTCGAGATCGGCGTCGGCGAAGACGATCTGCGCCGATTTCCCGCCGAGTTCGAGGATGCAGCGCGCGTGATGTTCGGCCGCCGCTGCCTGCACCAAGGTACCGACTTCCGGCGAGCCGGTGAACGAGAGCACGTCGACGCCGGGATGCCGCGCGAGCGCGTCACCGGCGGTTTCACCCAATCCGGTCACGACGTTGATCGTCCCCGCCGGGAAACCGCAGTCGGCAGCCAGCTCGGCCAGCGCGACGATCGAACGCGATGCATCCTCCGACGGTTTGATGACCGTCGCGTTGCCGACCGCGAGCGACGGTGCGAGCGAACGCGAGAACATCTGCAGCGGGTAGTTCCACGGAATGATGTGGCCGCTCACGCCTGAAGGGACGCGCAGCACCTGGACGCCATAGCCGGCAAGATAGGGGATCGTCTCGCCGTGCAGCTTGTCCGCGCCGCCGGCGTAGAACTCGAAGTAGCGTGCCGCCGCAGTGACGTCGGCGCGGCCCTGTGAGATCGGCTTCCCGGTGTCGTCGGACTCGATCTGCGCGAGCCGCTCGCCGTTCGCGACGATCGCCGCCCCGAGCTTCGCGAGGAGCCGCCCGCGCTCGACCGCCGGCAGCGCGCCCCACGCGCCCTCGAACGCCCCGACGGCACTGCGCACCGCCCGATCGACGTCCGCCGAATCGCCGGCCGAGATGGCGCCCGTAATCGCGCCGGTCGCCGGATCGACCACGGGCAACGTCGCGCCCGAACGCGCCTCCTCGAAGCGTCCGTCGACGAAGAGGGTCTGCGCGGTTCGTGAAGCGATCATGGCGAGTCTCCTTGGATCCGAACCAATCTCTGCGCCCGAGCGGGCGGCGCTTCCTGTACCGCAGGTTGCTTGTCGTCGGACGGCCTTTCCACGTCGCTCGGTTGACGCAGACGTACGCTGCTGTACGATCCTACCCGTTGTCTGCAAGGAGTTCTATCATGCGACACGACGACTACGACGAACTCCCCAGCTTTTACGCGCTCTAGCAAACGCCGCGCGGGCTATCCCTTGGAAACGAACGTCAAGCGCGGCGACCGCGTCGTGCACGAATGAGAACAGAGCCGCCGAGGAGACTCGGCGGCTTTTCCCTTGCGACGTGATGATTGACGCGTCGCTCGGTGAGGGCAGATCCGTTTGGTTGAAGGAACGGCCTCGGAGCGGGCGGTAAGCGAATCCATGACCACCACGATTTTTCGCGCTCGGCGTGTCGTGACGATGGGGGACGATTCGCCTGAGGCGTTCGCGGCTTCCGGTGAGCGGGTCGTCGCGACCGGCACGGTCGGTGAGCTGCGCCGGCGATTTCACGATGCCGAGGTCGTCGATTTCGGGTCGGCGACGATCGTGCCGGGGTTCAACGATGCGCATGCGCATCTCGCGATCGCCGCGGAGGACATGCTGCACCTCGATCTGTCGATGGATGCGGTGGGTTCGCTAGCGGACATCGCCGCGCTGCTGCGCGAGCAGGCGAAGAATACGCCGGCGGGCGGGTGGATTCGGGGAAGCCGGTACGACGATGCGAAGATGCCGGAAGGCCGCGTTCTGACGCGCTGGGATCTTGACGAGATCAGCCGCGATCATCCCATCCTCATCCTCCAGGTGGCGGGCCATTGGGGAGTCGTCAACTCAAAGGCGCTCGAGCTCGGCGGGATCGACGAGTCGACGGAGGAGCCGTTCGGCGGCAAATTCGGCCGCGACGGAAACGGCCGTCTCAACGGGATTCTGTTCGAACAGGCGATTTTCGATTTCGCCTATCCGCAGGCGACGAAGCGCGCGCAGACCATCGCTCCGGCGAGCACGCCGGAAGACCGGCAGCGCGGCCTCCGCCGCGCGATGGACGCCTTCCACGCCGCCGGGATCACCTCGGTCACCGATGCGATGGTCGGCCCGGCGGACATCGCGCTCTTCCAAGAAGCGCAGAAGCGCGGCGCGCTCACGATGCGCATCAACATGCTGCTGCACTACGAGCACTACGGTCTGCTCGCAAAGCTCGCGGTGCGCACCGGCTCCGGCACCGACCGGTTACGCCTGGGCGGAATCAAAGGCTTCGTCGACGGCGCGATCGGCGGGCGCACGTGTCTGCTCGAGCAGCCGTTCGAAGGGACGAGCGACGACTACGGGATGCAGACGACGTCCGATGCGGACCTACGCGACATCGTGCGGATGGTGCATCTCGACGGCAACCGCGTCTGTGTCCACGCCAACGGCGACCGCGCGATCGGCAAGCTCCTCGACCAGCTCGAAGCGGCGCAGCGCGAGAAGGCGCGCCCGCACCTGCACCACCGCATCGAACACTGCAGCGTCGTGAACGAAGACATCCTGGGCAGGATGAAGGCGGTCGGCGCGATCGCGGTGCCGTTCGGCAGCTACGTGCACTATCACGGCGCTAAACTGTTGGAGTGGTACGGGGCCAAGCGGCTCGAGCGTATGTTCGCGCACCGGGCGTTCCTCGACGCGGGCGTCGCGGTCGCCGGATCGTCCGACTACCCGTGCGGGCCGTATCAGCCGCTGCTCGCGCTGCAGTCGTGCATCACGCGCACCGGCTTCGACGGTGCGCCGCTGGGCCTTTCGCAGCGCGTCACGCCGGCGGAAGCGCTGTCGCTCTACACCGTCAACGCCGCCTACGCATCGGACGAACACGACGTGAAGGGTCGGGTCGCGCCGGGCTACGTCGCCGACTTCGTGGTTCTCGACGGCGACCCGCTGACCGCCGACCCCGCGACGCTCGGTTCGCTCGGCGTCGTCGCCACGTATGTCGGCGGCGAGAAAGTGTGGGAACGCGCGGCCTGATGTCGGGCCTGATCGAGATCCAGCTGCTCAACGGCATCGTTCAGGGGATGATCTACGCGCTGGTCGCGGCGGGGCTCACGCTGATCTTCGGGATGCTCGACATTCCGAACTTTGCGCATGGCGCGTTCTACGCGCTCGGAGCGTACGTCGCGTTCACCGTAGTGTCGTCGACCGGAAACTTCTGGCTGGCGATCGCGATCGTCCCCATCGTCATCGCCGTGCTCGGCTTGGTCGTCGACGCGCTCGCGATGCGCCGCTTGGCGCGCGCAGGCCACGTCTACCAGATTCTCTTCACGCTCGGGCTCGTGCTGATCGTTCAGGAAGCGATCGTCCTGCTGTGGGGCGCCGATCCCACCAGCGTCAGCGTGCCGGCGGCGCTGTCCGGCGGCATTCCGCTCGGCGTCGTCAGCTTTCCCATCTACCGGCTGTTCCTGGTCGCCATCTCGGCGGTCGTGATCGCGGGGTTGTGGATCGGTATCGAACGCACGCGCTACGGCGCGATCATCCGCGCCGGAATCGACGATCCGGAGATGGTCGACTGCATCGGGATCGACGTCCAGCGGCTGTTCACGATCGTGTTCGGGATCGGCGTCGGCTTGGCGGGACTCGCGGGCGCGCTGATCGTGCCGATTCGCGGCGGTCAGCCGGCGATGGGCAACGAGCTGATGGCGACGAG
>JAQBPM010000414.1 GCA_028287525.1 Vulcanimicrobiota bacterium
GGCCGAAGTGTCGACGATGAAGTGGTTCTTCGAGCCTGGCCACAGTGCCGCGGAGTTTCGAGCACGGCACATGATGGTCACCTGGGTGCGCGGTGCTTTCAAGAACGTTCACGGGCGGCTCGACTTCGATCCCGAGCATCCGGAGCGGCTAAGCGTCGAGGCGACCATCGACGCGCGCACGTGCTGGACCGGTGAACCTGCTCGCGACCAGCATCTTCGCAGCGAGGACTTCCTGGACTGCGAACGCTATGGCGAGATCCGCTATCGCAGCACTGGCGTCGCGCTCGTGGGCCCCGTCGACTACGAGCTCACTGGAGACCTCACGATCAAAGACGTCACGCGTCCGGTCGCCCTCGCCGTGCACTTCCACGGAACCTGGGACACACCGTGGTGGGAAGACGGCGTGGACAAGGGTCCCAAGCTGCGCGCCGGATTCGTCGCGAAAACCCGCATCGACCGCTACGACTTCGGAGTGAGTTGGAACAGCGCTCTCCCGAACGGCGGCGTCGTGGTCAGCCGAAACATCGACATCGTCCTCGACGTAGAGGGGATTCGCGACAGCGACTGATAGCGAAGAGTGCCTGAACTGCCCGACGTCGCCGCGTACAGCCGCGCGCTAGAGGATCGCATCCTCGGCGGGACGCTGGAACACGTCAGGATAGCGAACGTCTTTTTGCTGAGAACCGCCGAGCCGCCGATCTCGAGCGTCGAAGGCCGCACGGTACGGGCGCTGAGACGCATCGGGAAGCGCATCGCTATCGGACTCGACGGTGATCTCTGGCTCGTCCTTCACCTGATGATCGCGGGCCGGCTGCATTGGAAAGCCGCGGGCGCAAAACTGAGCGGGCGGAACGCCTTGGCGGCGTTCGACTTTCCGAACGGCTCTCTGATGCTTACCGAAGCCAGTACGAAGCGTCGCGCTTCGCTGCACCTTCTCGCCGGCGAAGACGCGCTACGTTCGCTCGATCCCGGCGGCATCGATGTCTTCTCGTGCGACCTCGATGCGTTTCGCTCCGCCCTTATGGCCGAAAACCGCACGCTGAAGCGAGCGTTGACTGATCCACGCATCCTCAGCGGCGTCGGCAATGCATACTCGGACGAGATTCTGCACGCGGCCCAACTCTCGCCAATTTTGCTGACGCATAAACTCACGCCGTCTCAGTGGGAGCGTCTGTTCACCGCGACGCGCGAGACGCTTGCACTCTGGATACGCCGGCTGCACGCTGAGTCCGGCGGTGGGTTTCCGGAGCACGTTACCGCGTTTCACAAAGACATGGCGGTGCACGGTCGCTACGGAAAAGCATGTCCCACCTGCGGAGAACCGGTGCAGCGCATCCGTTACGCGGACAACGAAACCAACTACTGCCCTCGCTGCCAGACTGGCGGAACCGTCCTAGCCGATCGCGCTCTGTCGCGTCTCCTGAAGTCCGAATGGCCGCGCACGTTGGAAGAGCTCGAGGCTCTGAAGCGCTAGAACGAAAAGGCGAGCGCCGACGAACCCGGAAGATCGGCGCCAAAGGAGAGTTGCCTTGACGCTGAAGCCTTCGGTTCGAGCGGTTTTTACGTGGGCCAACGGACGGTTCTCCGCCCATTGGCCGGGGCTCTTCGCTATCGCCCTACTCGCCCAGACCGTGCCGGTGATCCGGATGGTGCTCGAACACGGGAATCGGAAGGCCTTCCATCCGTGGGTCGGCGTCGGCATCGCCGGGCTGGAGGAGCTGATGCTGCTGCTCTGCACGGCGGCGATGGTGCTCCTGGTCACCGAGGCCGACCCGGTGCGGGCGTCGGACGCGCTCCGCGCCGCCTTTCGCGACGCGCCGCGGCTCGTTGTGGTGCGAATCGTCGCAGCCCTCGCGCAATGGGGTCCTGCGATCGCACTCGGGGTTCTTCTCGGGGGAACGCGCTCGGTTCTCACGTTCGTGGTGAGCTTGGTCATGGTCCCGTGGGCTTTCGTGTGCCGATTGGCGTTCGCGGGTGCCGTGGTCGAACGAACCGGGCCGCTCGTCGCGCTACGGCACGCGTTTCGCCGTGCCGGCTATGCCGGGCTCGGCATCGTGTGCGCGTTCGCGTTCCTCATTGCGCTCATCGAGCAGTCTCCGCCGCCGATCTGGTTGTGGATCGCGAACCAGATTTTCCCGCCCGAACTCGTCACGTTCCGGACGCCGTTCCCGCCCGGCACGTTGCCCGCCGGAACGTTCCCGGCCGGCATGTCTCCTTTCTCGATACCGGTACCCGGACGATTCGGCAGTGGGATCCCCTGGGGTGCGTATCCGGTGATCCGCATCGTCATGATCCCGATCTTCGCGTACGTCGCCACGCTGTTCGCGGGCGCGGCCCTCGATTTCGCCGATGCCGACCCGAACGCCGAACGGACACCCGCGAAGCGGAGGACCATCCCGGCACCCGGCGTGTAACGCGCGATCAGCCGGCGGGCGCGAGGGATCCCAGGACGCCGCTCGCAGCAAGACGCTCGGCCTCATCGCCGTCGATGCCGAGCACGTCGTAGAGCACTTCGCGCGCGTTTTCGCCGAGGCGCGGCGGATACGCGTGCTCGGTGCGCGCCGTACGCTCGAGCCGTATCGGGTTTCCGAGGACCTCGATCGACCGGCCGTCGGCGGCGGCGAGCGTGAGGACCATCTCTCGCGCGCGGACGTGCTCGTCATTGACCGCCTCGATCACGTCGTTCACCGCGGCGGCCGGGACGCCGTGCGCGCGCAGACGTTCGGCGGCGACCGCAGCCGGCAGCTCCCGGAACCGGGCGTCGAGGATCGGAACGAGATCGTCGCGGTGCGCGAAGCGTTCGCGGTTGGTCGTGAAGCGCGGATCGTCCAGCAGCTCCTCGAGGCCCAGCGCCGTGCACATGCCCGTCCACATCCGTTCGGTGTTCGCGGTGACGGCGACGTCTTTGCCGTCGGCGCACGCGAACGCGCGATAGGTTGGGATCGAGTCGTGCGCGCGGCCTTGCGCCTGCGGCGGCTCGCCGGAACGGAGTGCGTACGCGCCCTGGTAGCTCAGCAGCGAGACGAGGCTGTCGAGCATGCTGACGTCGATGCGCTGTCCGCGTCCGCTCGTTTCGCGCTCGCGCAATGCGGCGAGGATGCCTATCGTGCCGTACATTCCAGCCGCAAGATCGCCGACCGGGATACCGAGCCGCACGGGCCGTTCACCGGGCTCGCCGGTGAGGCTCATCGCTCCGGAGAGCGCCTGCACCACCATGTCGTAGGCAGGGCGATCGCGGTACGGTCCCGTCGCGCCGAAGCCGGTGATCGAGCACCACACGACGCCTGGAGCTTCCGCCGCGACGTCTTCGTAGCGAATGCCGAGCTTCTCCAGCACGCCGGGGCGGAAGTTCTCTACCACGACGTCGCTCTTGCGCATGAGCGACGCCAGGAGATCGCGTCCGTCCGGATGCTTGAGATCGACGACGATGCCGCGCTTGTTGCGATTGACGTGCAGATAGTATGCACTGTCGTCGCCGACGAAGTGCGGCGGGAGCGTGCGCGTGAGGTCGCCGTCCGGCGTCTCGACCTTGATGACGTCCGCGCCGAGATCGCCGAGGATCATCGTGCAGAACGGACCCGAGAGGAACTGGGTGAGGTCGAGGACGCGCAGTCCCGCGAGCGCACCCGTGGCGTTGCGTTCGGTCACGCGGCGAGGATCGTGATCGCGCAGGCGCCGTGATCGAAGCCGGCGATGCCGCCGCCGGTCACGTGCGTTAGACCGATCCGCGCGCCCGCGACTTGGCGATCGCCGCATCGTCCAGTGAGCTGCCAGTAGGCCTCGGCGAGCTGTCCCACACCGGTCGCGCCGATCGGATGCCCTTTCGCCAAAAGCCCGCCGCTGGGGTTCACGGGAACGCGTCCGCCGAGCGCCGTGACGCCGTCAGCGACCAGCCGCGGCGCCTCGCCGCGTTCGCACAGCTGCAGCGCTTCGTAGTAGAGCAGCTCCGCGATCGTGAACGCGTCGTGCACCTCGGCGAAGTCCAGGTCGTCGGGTCCGATCCCGGCTTGCTCGTAGGCGTCCTTCGCGGAGCGCACGGTGATCTCGGGCAGCGTGAAATCGCGAAAGCCCGTCATATAGCGGCCGCTGTGCAAGACCGACGCGCGCACCCACACCGGCGTCGCACCGCTGCGCCGCGCGCGCTCGGCCGACATCAGCACCACCGCCGCGCCGCCGTCCCCCGTCGGGCAGCACTGGAACAAATTGAGCGGTTCGGCGATCGGCCGCGACGCGCGGACCTCTTCGAGCGTCACCGGCTTGCGGAACTGCGCGAACGGGTTGAGCGCGCCGTTCGCGCGTGCCTTGACGCTCACCCGGGCGAGGTCGTCCGCGTCGTAGCCGTAGTCGTGCAGATACCGCTGCGCGCGCATCGCGTAGAGCGCGGGCATCACCATGCCGCTCGCGACTTCGTGATCCTCGACGTTGAGCGGGAGCGTTCCGCCAGCGAACTGCGTCAGCTTGTCGACGCCGATCACCAGGGCCGTCTCGATCTCGCCGCTCGCGATCGCCGCCTGCGCCTGATGGAACGCGCCCGCGCCGCTGGAGCACGCGTTCTCGACGTTGACGATCGCCTCGCCAGTCATGCCCAACCCTTTGAGAATGCGCTGGCCGGTCAGCATCCCGCCGAAGGAGTGGCCGCAGAACGTAGCGTCGATCTCGTGCGGTTCGATTCCGGCCGAGCGGATCGCGTCGACGACGGCCGGCTGCGCGAGATCGGGATAGCTCGCGTCGGGATACTTGCCGAAGCGGATCATCCCCGCGCCCACGACGGCGACGTGCCGCCCGTTCATCGCGCCGCCTCGAACCAGAAGCCCGCGCCCGGCGCGCCCGCGGCGCCGTGCAGGGTTACCGGCCCGTCGATGCGCAAACGCGACGCGTCACCGCGCAGCGGCGTGAAGACGCGCACGCCGTCGGGCAGGTCGACGTAGCCGATGACGTACGGCACCTCGGTACCCAGCGCCGCGGTGTGGACGGTGGTGAACGCGTAGAGCGTTCCGCTCGTCGCGAGCCGCCGCGGCGTCACCGCGGCCCAACACGCATGACAACGCGCCGCCGGCGGCCATGCCACCGCGTCGCACGCCGTGCACGCGCTGGCGACGAGGACGACCGAGTTGCCGTCGAACGACACGCCGCGCCGCGCGATCTCCGTTCCGGTTCCCGTCGCTACGACGGTCGACGGTTCCGCGATGGCGATTTGGGGAGAGAAACTCACGTGGAGGGTCCTTTACCGGTAGAAACGCGGCGGCCGGCGAGCTTGTCGCCGGTTTCGGTGTAGCGGCTCTGCGCCGCGAGGTCGGCCTCGTCGTCGAGCTCGTCCCACCACTCGCCCAGCGAGTAGCCGTGCCAGGGCGCCTGCGGCGTGACGGCGGGGAGGCCGAGTTCGCGCCAGAGCTCGAGGCTGCGCTCCATGTACTCGCGCTTCGGAAGGGAGATCGGAGGCAGCTTCTCGCGCAGCGTCGCGTTGATCAGCATCACCGAGTTCTCCATCGCCGGCACCTCGCGGAACGGCGGCGCGTGTCCCTTGTCGTAGCCGCGCACGATCTGTACGTCGACGTGCGGCGTCATGCGATAGGCCAACGCCCAGAAGATCGCGTCGAGGTTGTCGGGATCGATGTCGCGGTCGATGGCGATCACGAGCTTCCCGACCCCGTTCTTCCAACCGGCAGCGAGCTTGAGCGCGCGCCACACCTCGCTCTCCGGCGCCTTATCGAACTGCAGGAAGATGACGGGACGGATGTTCGTAAGCGCTTCGTGCATCACCACGCGTTTGAGCGACTTCACGCCGCCCGTGTTGCGCAAGAAGTCCAAGAACATCGGCTCGAACGAGACGAGCTTGATCGTGCTCGACTCGCTCGGCGTCACCTGGCTGATGAACGACGTCATGACATAGTCGCGGCGATGCGTGATCGCGGTGACCTCCACGATCGGACTCTCGGAGCGCGGGTGAACGAAGCCGTGCGACTCGCCGAACGGCCCCTCGGGTTCGAGCACGTCGGTGCGGATGAAGCCCTCGATCACCAGCTCCGCGTCGGCCGGCACCTCGAGGTCGACGGTCTTGCAGCGGACCATGCGGATCGGCGAGCCCGCGAGCGCGCCGGCGACGCCGATCTCGTCGAGCTCGATCGGCATGCGCTGCACCGACGCGTACGAGACCACCGGCGGCGCGCCGAGCACGATCGCACAGGGCAAGT
>JAQBPM010000171.1 GCA_028287525.1 Vulcanimicrobiota bacterium
TTGTAACCGGCGAAGATCACGACGAGGTCGCGCCGGTCGTTTTCCATCACTTGAAGCAGAATCTCGATCGCCTCGGCCCCGTAGTCCCGCTCGTTCTCCGCCTTGTAGAGGTAGTACGCCTCATCGATGAACAGGACGCCGCCCATCGCTCGCTTGAGGACCTCTTTCGTCTTCGGCGCCGTGTGCCCGATGAATTGACCGACCAAGTCGTCACGCGTCACCGCGACGAGATGACCCTTTCGCACGTAGCCCAAGCGGTGCAAAATCTCCGCCATCCGAAACGCGACGGTCGTCTTGCCGGTGCCGGGGCCGCCGGTGAACGACATGTGCAGCGGTGGCGGTTCGGTTGTCAGGCCGATCCGTTCGCGGAGCCGGTCGACGAGCAGCAGCGCAGCGATCTCGCGGATCCGCTCCTTCACGGGAGCGAGCCCGACGAGCTCGCGATCGAGCCGGTCGAAAATCTCTTGGATGTTCGACTCCGCGTACGCGGAGGTGATGTTCAGTCCCGGCGCTTCCTCAGCGTTCATCACGGACGATCGAGTATCGCTGCACGCGATCGTGCGCTTCCTGCCGCTCGAGGCGCAAAGGATGCTCCACTGCGGGCCGCGCGACGATGAAGCTCAAGGCGGTCGTTTGACGGCCGTAGCGCGCGTCGTACGCGTTGAGCTTGAGGTACGCGTCGGAATGCGCCTCGCGCGCGCGCTGCAGCTCCCGCATCACTGCCGATGCGTCGCGGATGTCGAACATCGGCAAACCGAACATTTCCCAATAGGCGTTCCTCGGATGGGGATCGCTCGTGAACTCGAGCGATATCGGCCAGCCGTTGTCCAGCGCGTATTGTATCTGCCGGGCGATCTGCTCGTCACTGAGGTCGGGGAGAAAGGAAAAGGTGCCTTGCGTAATGCGCATGTGCGGCGGCTCCTAGTACGACGGGGTGGCGACGGCGTCGGGCGTGTCGGTCGACTCGTAGTTGAACGAGATGTCCCGCCACAGATCGAGCGCGCGCGCCAGCGGCTTGCACGATTTGGCAGCGTCTTTGAGGATCTCCGGACCTTCGCCGAGATAATCGCGGCCTTCGTTGCGCGCGAGGACCATCGCTTCGAGCGCGACGCGGTTTGCGGTCGCGCCTTCGGCGATGCCGTCCGGATGTCCGATCGTGCCCCCGCCGAACTGGAGCACCACGTCGTCGCCGAACAAGTCGAGGAGCTGGTGCATTTGGCCGGCGTGGATTCCGCCCGACGCGACGGGCATCACGCCGGGCATCGACGCCCACTCCTGTTCGAAGTAGATGCCGTTGCCGGGATTGAGCGGGATGACGTTCTCCCGCAGCGTGTCGTAGTAGCCGGCGGTCGTGCGCGGATCCCCTTCGAGCTTTCCGACCACGGTGCCCGCGTGAACGTGATCGACGCCGATGAGCCGGCACCATTTCGCGATGACGCGGAAGCTCACGCCGTGCGTCTTCTGCCGAGTATAGGTGCTGTGCCCGGCGCGATGGAGATGGAGCAGGACGCCGTTCCGGCGCGCCCACTTCGCCATCGACTGCATGGCCGTATAGCCGATCGTCAGGTCGATCATCACGACGATGCTCCCGAGTTCCTTCGCGAACTCGGCCCGCTCGTACATCGCCTCCATGTCGGCGGCGGTCACGTTGAGGTAATGGCCCTTGATCTCGCCGCTCGCGGCCTCCGCGCGCTTCACGGCCTCCATGCAGAACAGGAAGCGGTCGCGCCACCGCATGAACGGCTGCGAGTTGATGTTCTCGTCGTCTTTGGTGAAGTCAAGGCCCCCGCGCAGCGCTTCGTACACGACGCGCCCGTAGTTCCGGGCCGACAGACCCAGCTTCGGCTTGACCGTCGCGCCGAGCAGCGGCCGCCCGAACTTGTTGAGGTACTCGCGCTCCATCACGATACCGTGCGCCGGTCCTTGGAACGTCTTGATGTATTGCGTGGGAATTCGCATGTCTTCGAGCCGCAGCGCTTTGAGCGCCTTGAACCCGAATACGTTGCCGATGATCGAGGAGGTCAAGTTGGCGATCGAGCCCTCCTCGAAAAGGTCGATGTCGTAGGCGATGTACGCCATGTGCTGGCCCGCCGCTCCCGGGATCGGGTCGACGCGGTACGCCTTCGCCTGGTAGCGTTCGTGCGCCGTGAGGCGGTCGGTCCACACGACCGTCCAGGTTGCCGTCGAAGATTCTCCGGCGACCGCGGCAGCAGCTTCGATCGGATCGACGCCGTCCTGCGGCGTGATGCGAAACGCGCACAGCACGTCGCTTGCCTTCGGTTCGTAGGCGGCGTCGTAGTAGCCCATTTGCGCGTACGGCGCGACGCCGGCGTCGAACCGGCCGCGTTCGCTCGGAGACTCGAGAAGTGTCGTCATCATTCCGCTTTCTGACGTCGATGGAGGGACGTACGGACATGGTCACACGCCAACATATTGACGTCAAATACAGTTTGTGCTTGCATCCATAACTACACGCTGATGATATCCCTGAACCAAGTGCGCACGCTGATCGAGGTCGCGCGCAGCGGTTCCGTCGGAGCCGCCGCCGAGCGCCTCGTTGTCTCGCAGCCGGCAGTCTCCTCAGCGCTCGCAGGGCTGCAGAAAGCGATCGGCGCGCCGATGGTGGAACGCGAAGGCCGCGGGATTCGCTTGACGCCGTCGGGCGAGCGGCTCGTCGCATACGGCCGCCGCATCATCGCGCTGCTCGACGAAGCGGTCGTGGAGTCGCGCGCGGCGGCATCGCCCGATGCCGGCCGCGTCAAGCTTTCAGCGGTGACGACCGCCGCCGAGCAGCTGCTCCCGGCGCTCTTGAGCGGCTTTCGCGCAATCGCCGGCGCAATCGACGTCGAATTGCATGTCGCCAACAAAGACCGCGTGTGGGATCGCCTCAACAATTGGGAGGCGGACCTCGTCCTGGCCGGGCGCCCACCGCAAGACGGCCACTTTGCGACCGTTGCGGTCCGCGCGAACTCCGTCGTCGTCGTTGGACCTCCCGGCCGCACCTACGATCTGCAGGACCTCGCCCGAGAGACGTGGCTGCTGCGTGAAGCCGGCTCCGGGACGCGCGAGACGACGCGAGACCTCTTCTCGCAGCTGGGCATCGCGCCGCCGGCGGTCACCATCGGATCGAACGGTGCCATTCGGGAATGCGTGCGAGCGGGGCTCGGCATCTCGGTGCTTTCGCGAGACGCGGTCGCGCGCGAGATCGCGGAGGGCTCGCTCGCCGAAATCCCTACTGCGGCAACGCCGCTCGTCCGCAATTGGCACCTCGTCGCGAGCACCGAACGGGAGTTGCCGCCGGGCGCCAAGCGGTTTGTCGACTATGCCATCGCAACGGGGACGTTCGAGCCGGTCTCCCCCGGATAACCCGGCATACCTCGGGCCCTAATCAACACTTCTTGCTTATGGGTTTACACCCAAATACTATTTGACAATGATTCCTCCAGCCTCCATGCTTGCAGCACGATCGCTCGGAGTTGACCGCTTGCGTGCAGTGCACGCGTATGGGGAGACACGTTGCCGAACCGCCGCACGACGTTCAGTAAATTCATCATCGAAGAGCAGCGACGCCGGAGTAATCCCGACACGGCGTTCACCGCGCTGCTCAACGACATTCAGACGGCCTGCAAATTCGTCGGCTCGGCGGTTTCGCGCGGCAGACTGGGCGCGCACGACGACGTTCTCACCGTCACGAACGTGCAAGGCGAGGAGCAAAAGGCGCTCGACGTGATCTCCAACGAGATCGTGCTGCGCGAATGCGAGTGGGGCGGGGCGCTCTGCGGAATGGTCTCGGAGGAGCTCGAGGAGCCTTACCGCATCCCCGCAGCGAACCCGCGAGGACGGTACCTGCTCTTGTTCGATCCGCTCGACGGGTCGTCGAATTTGGATGTCAACGTCACGGTCGGGACGATTTTTTCCGTCCTCGCCGCGCCGGTCGGCATCACGGAACCCACGGCCGCCGACTTCCTGCAGCCGGGAACGAGCCAGCTCGCAGCGGGCTTCGCGCTCTATGGCCCGACGTCGATGATCGTCATCACGCTGGGCGCAGGCGTCCACGGTTTTACGCTGGACCGCGAGGTCGGTGCCTACACCCTTACGCATCCCCAGATGCGCATCCCCGAGGACACGCGTGAGTTCGCGATCAACGCGTCCAACGAACGGCACTGGGAAGCGCCCGTGCGGCACTACGTCGAGGAGTGCGTTCAAGGACGTACCGGGGTGCGCGGCGTCGACTTCAACATGCGTTGGGTCGCATCGCTCGTCGCAGAAGTCTATCGCATCCTCATTCGCGGCGGCGTCTTTCTGTATCCGCGCGATAACAAGGACCACAGCAAAGAAGGCCGGCTGCGGCTCATGTACGAGGCGAATCCGATGGCCATGATCGTCGAGCAGGCCGGCGGTTGCGCCACGACCGGGCGCGAGCGGATACTCGACATCGTGCCGGCGAGCATCCACCAGCGCGTTCCGCTCATCCTGGGATCACGACACGAAGTCGAACGGCTCAGTTCGTATCATGACATTCACGATCGCGGAGAGCAGCTCGTGTTCGAGACGCCTCTTTTCAAGACGCGCTCGCTGTACCGTGCGCTCTGAGATTCGGTAAGGAGCCCCAGCACGCCGTAGAAGACCGCGGCGGCGATGACGATCTCGACCGCGGTCCCGAGGCCGTCCGATCGAAGAAACCACGCGGGCAACGAGCACCCGATGGCCCAGGCCCCGACGCCGAGTCCCTTGCGCAGGCCGGGTTCGCCCGCCAGCTCTTCGCCGCATGCGGCGAATGCGAACGCCGGCATGACGAGCGTCGCCGCGATGACCGCGACGAAGCCCGCCGCCTCGAGCACGAGGAACGGCGTGTGGAGCTCGCGCAGATGGCGCGTCTCCGAGGGCATCAGCAGCAGCACCTCGACCAGGACGAACGCGAGCGCGATCGGGATCGCGGCCAGACCCCGCTCGCGCGGCGTCGGAACGAGCACGGCGCGGACTTGCGGTGCGGCGATGCTCGCCTCGCGCGCGCGGAGCAGTCCGTACGTCCACCAGGCGAGGACGAAGCCGACCGGCACGATCACGACCACGCCGGCGAGGACGGCATAACAGCACAGCACGAGCCGGGTGAAGCCCGCGGAGTCCAAACCGATCGCGGCGGGATCCGGCCGAACACGGGCGAGGAGCAGCAGTCCGAACGCGAGCGGGCACAGCGGCGCGAGTGAGCGCAAAAACGCCGCGGTCAGCGCGAGCGGTGAGAGGGGATCGGCGAACGCTGTTCCGGCGTGCTCGGGGACCGTCGCCCACACACCGTATTGGACGAGCGACAGCGGCACTGCGGCCGCCACGACGAACGCGACGGTGGCGATCGTGAACGCGCGGCGCGATGCGCCCGGACGCGGTATCGTCCACCAGTCCAGCGCGACGAGTACGCCGATGAGACCCGCGGCGAGCGCGGCGGCGGCGAGTGCCGGATACGCGACCGTACCGCGCGCGAAGTGTCCCGCGGCGTATCCCATCCCGCCGATCGCGGCGAATCCCAGCGCGGCGACGCGGACGGCGTTCGCCGCATCGGCGACGACGGTTCCCGCGACCGTATGCGTGCGCGCCGCGAGGTGCGCGAGGCTGGCGGCGAGGAGCGCAAGCACCAGGCCGATCAGCGACGGCACAAACGCGAGGTTGACCAGCGACGGCGGCAGCACGCGCAGCGCGGGGACGATCAAGCGGATCTCGCCGTCGACGTCGGGCTGTGCCGAGATGCACGCATCGAAGACGTCGGCGGCGACCGCTACGACGATCAGGCGGCGCGCTACGGTCGCGAACCGCGCGTTCCGGCCCCGCGAGAGCACGAGATACGCGAACATCGGGACGGCGAGCACGAAGCCGTGGAAGAAAGCGAGAAAGCGCGCGAGGACGTGCGGCGCGAACGCGAACACCGGCAAGTCGAGCCCTCGCCGCAGTGCGCCGACCGAGGCGAACGGCGCGAACGAGAGCGACACGACGACGTGCGTTCGGACGTCGGCGAACGGCCGTTCCCAGACGTACGTTGCGCCTTGCGATCGCAGCGGCGGCGGCTCGCGGCCGACGACGCGATAGTCGTCGACGTGCAGGCGCAGCACGTCGTACGCCCACCTCCTCCCTTCCGCCGGCGGATCGGCATCGCGCTTCCCCGCAACGCGTACCGTGGGGCCGGTAAAGGCGTTCGCGATTTCGACGTCACCGACGAACGCGGGCAGATCCTCCAGCGCCAAGCGCTGATATCCTGAATCGGCGCTCACCCTCACGGTGTCACCCGCGGTGAAGAGTTGCGGTCGCGCGCCGGTGAAAAACCCGGCGATCGACTTGCGATTGAACCGCGGTGCGCCGAACGTCTCGTCGACGAAGGCCGGTACGTCGATCCGTCCGGCTTGCAGCGCGACGATCGCGCGGTCGCTGCGCGGCAGCTGCACGGCGAACGCTGCGGCGACCTCGCGTTGCCGAACGTCCAGTGCGAGCGAACGGCGGTCTCGAGAACGCGGTGCAAGCGGGCCCGCGCGCGCAGCATCGGTGCCGCGCGCGCGTTCGACGATCGGCGCCGGCGGGTTCTCCACCTGGAGCTCGGCGGTATGCGCTCTTCGTGACGCGGCGTACCACAGCGTCGTGCGCGCGACGACCTGGTTGGAGCCGCCGTCGAGCGGCGTGCGCTCGAAGCGTACTTCGCGCGCGTTCCACGGAACGTACGCCGACGCGGCGCGACGCCCGTTGACGCTCAGTTCGATCAGCGAGAACGGCGCCGCTTCGACGACGAACGTCGCGACGTCCCGATGCGCGGCAGGGTCGGCCGATCCGCCCGCCAGCTGCAGGCGCGCGTAGCCAGGATCGCGACACGACACGAGCACGAAGAGTACCGCGCCGGCCAGCAGCACGATCGCTGCGATGCGCGTGCCGGCGGAACGTGGCTGCATCATTCGCCCGTTCGCGGGATCGTGAGTGAATCCCGCGGATCCGATGCGGCTAGCGCGTCGCTTCGCCGTTACGGTGCAGGCGACGCCGCCGACGGCGCCGGCAGCGTGACGCGGAACGCGGCAAAGCGCGTCTGCGCGTTGCACGTCGCGCATTGCACGAGCAGCTTGACCGGCGCGTACTTCTTGTCGACGGCGAACATCGCCGTCTGCCGCGCCGCCGCCCCTTGCGGGACGTTGAGCGGGTTGGGCGTGATCAAATGGTCGGCGATCACGTAGGCGACGTCGTCTTTGTCGGCGAGCGAGTACCTGATGAGATCGATGAAGTTGCTATGGAGACCGTTGCGCACGAGCGCCGTCATCACCATGACGCGCTGGTCGGCCGGCGCCAGCAGCGTCTCCGGATGATCGGCCGGCGTCGCGTCGCGCACCTCGACGATCTGCAGACGCACGATCCCGTTGAACAGCGTGTCGCCGACCTTGCCGCTGACGCCGCTGACTTGATTTGCTCCGCCCGGCATCGGGCTCGGCGACGGCGAGCCGAACGCGGGAACCCCGGCAAGCGAGACGCATGCGAGAGCAAGCAGCGCAGAACGAACCATCGGCGAACCCTCCGCGGAGGCGATGGCCGATGCTAGCGTCCTCGCCCGCCGGCGCGCAAGGGGCCCTCGGGCCCCTCACCCACCCAAGAACGTCCCGGTTATTTCGGCTTGGCGTAGTCGGCAAAGCCGACGAAGTCGACGACGACGCACGGCTCGCTGCCCTCGATCCATGCATCGTGGCCCGGCGGAATCGAAAACGCTTCGCCTG
>JAQBPM010000196.1 GCA_028287525.1 Vulcanimicrobiota bacterium
AGTTCTTTGAGGGCGTGCTGGAAGATCTTGGGGGCTTTTCCTTGGAAGAGGACGCTTTCGTTGCCGCCGATTTGTTTGCGCAGGTTGACGAGCTCGTCGCGTAGCGCCGCGGCTTTTTCGAACTCGAGGTTTGCGGCGGCGTCGCGCATCTTGCGTTCGATTTCCTTCGCCATCGCTTCGGCGACGGCGCGCGGCAGCTTCTCGGCGCGCACGACGTCGGCGGCTTCCGCGCCGCTGTTCGCGCCGCCGCCGATGAGGCTGAGGATGTCGTGGACTTCCTTGCGGATCGACTTTGGTTCGATCCCGTGCTCGAGGTTGTACGCGACCTGGGTTTCGCGCCGGCGTTTCGTTTCGCCGAGCGCTTTCGCCATCGATTCGGTGACGACGTCGGCATACATGATCACCGTGCCCTCGACGTTGCGCGCCGCGCGGCCGATCGTCTGGATCAGCGACGTCCCCGAACGCAGATAGCCTTCCTTGTCGGCATCGAGGATGCCGACCAGCGAGACCTCCGGCAGGTCGAGCCCTTCGCGCAGCAGATTGATGCCGACCAGCACGTCGAACTCACCCTTGCGCAGATCGCGCAGAATCGCGATCCGCTCGAGCGTCTCGACCTCGCTGTGCAGGTAGCGCACGCGAATCCCGTTCTCGAGCAGATAGTCGGTGAGGTCTTCCGCCATTTTCTTCGTCAGCGTCGTGACCAGGATGCGCTCGTTCTTTTCGGCGCGTTTGCGAATCTCGTCCATCAGATCGTCGACCTGGTGGCGGGTGGGCCGCACCTCGACCTCCGGATCGACGAGCCCGGTCGGACGAATGATCATCTCGACGACCTGGGTCGACTTGCCGATCTCGTACGTCGCCGGCGTCGCCGAGACGTAGATCACCTGATTGAGATGCGCTTGGAACTCGTCGAACGTGAGCGGACGGTTGTCGAGCGCCGAAGGCAGCCGGAAGCCGTGTTCGACCAGCGAGAGCTTGCGCGAGCGGTCCCCGCCGTGCATGCCGTGCACCTGCGGGAGCGAGACGTGCGACTCGTCGACCAGCAGCAGCCAGTCCTTCGGAAGAAAGTCGAGCAGCGTCCACGGCGTCGAGCCCGATTCGCGGCCGGAGAGCGGGCCCGAGTAGTTCTCGACCCCATTGCAGTAGCCGACTTCGCGCAGCATGTCCAGATCGTAGCGCGTGCGCTGTTCGAGGCGCTGCGCCTCGAGCAGCTTCCCGTTGTCCTTGAAGTACTTGAGGCGCTCCTCGAGCTCGTTCTCGATCGAGACGACCGCGCGGCGCAGCTTCTCGTCCGGCGTGATGTAGTGCTTGGCCGGGAAGATCTTCAGCTCGTCCTTCGAGGTGACGTACTCGCCGGTGAGCTGGTTGACGACGTTGATCGCGGTGATCTCGTCGCCGAAGAATTCGATGCGGTGGACGAGCTCTTCATCGACGCCCACGAACTCGAGCGTGTCGCCGCGCACGCGAAACGTGCCGCGCACGAGGTTCAAGTCGTTCCGGCGATATTGCATCCCGATCAGCTTGCGCAGGAAGTCGTCGCGGTCGATCGATTCGCCGACCTTGATGTCGGCCGCCATCTCCATGTAGTCGGCCGGCGAACCGAGCCCGTAGATGCACGAGACCGAAGCCACGATCAGCGTATCGGGCCGCGTCAGCAGCGACTGCGTGGCCGAGTGCCGCAGGCGTTCGATCTCGTCGTTGATCGAGGAGTCCTTGGCGATGTACGTGTCGGTGTGAGCGATGTACGCTTCAGGCTGATAGTAGTCGAAGTACGAGACGAAATACTCGACCGCGTTGTGCGGGAAAAAGTCCCGAAACTCGGCGCACAGCTGCGCGGCGAGCGTCTTGTTGTGGCACAGCACCAGGGTCGGTTTCTGGACGAGCTCCACCACACGCGCCATCGCCATCGTTTTGCCGGAGCCGGTGACCCCAAGCAGCGTCTGCGCACGGTCGCCGCGCAGGACGCCTTCGGCGAGGGCGCTCGTGGCTTTCGGCTGGTCGCCTGCTAGCGGGTACGACGAAATGAGCTCGAATTTCGGCATCTTTTCGGTATAACGCCGAATGGCCGTTGGTGGGATGCGTTCCGCGGCGATTCGGTGACCGAACTGTTTCATCGGCGACGGCGTATGAGAGGAAGGACCCCTCCTGCCCGATGCGGGAGACATACCTATTCTTCTCGCCCGCGTGGAGAGCTCATGGACAAGCAAGAGACCTGGAGCCGCCCCGATTTCGAGGAAACCAGCTCCGGATTCGAAGTCACCGCGTATGTCAATGATTGGGACCAGGACCGCCTCTAATCGGCTGGACCCATGATCGAGGAGGCGCCGCGGCGGACTGCACGGCGCCTCTTTGCTTCTCGGCATGACGACAGCGACCGGTACGCCGCTCGTCGAGAGACTTCGTGCGCTCGGCGATCGATATCACGACAACCATCCGTTCCATCGCGCGCTCGTCGCCGGTGAGCTGAACGTCGATCAAGTTCGTGCCTGGGTCGCGAACCGGTACTACTATCAAAAGATGATCCCGGTGAAAGACGCATTCGTGCTGGCGCGTCTGCCCAGTCGCGAGCATCGCCGGGCGTGGATCACGCGCATCATCGACCACGACGGCACGAGCGGCAACGAAGGCGGGACTTCGAAGTGGCTCGCCCTCGCGCGCGCCGTCGGCCTCACCGACGACGACGTGCTCTCGGAGGCGCTGGT
>JAQBPM010000260.1 GCA_028287525.1 Vulcanimicrobiota bacterium
AACATGCTGCTTTGCTGCTGTCTCACGATGGTGTGTTGCCCCGGACCTCGGTCCCGGTGGTTGCTTACGTCTTGAGATAGCGCAGCGAGTCGCAGGTCTCTCGAGGAGCCCCCGCCGGTTTGGCGGGGGCTCCTTTCATTATCATAGGGAGCTCACCAGTGAGCAAGTTGGACGTCGAGCAGGTCAAGGCGGAGAGCCTAGGTCTTCGCGGCAGCATTGCCTCAGAGATCGCCGAGCCGACGTCGCGCTTCAGCGAAGAGTCGGCGACGCTGCTGAAGTTTCACGGAACCTATCAGCAAGAAGATCGCGACGCGCGCAAGGCCGCCCGCGAGACCGGCGGCGAGAAGCCGTGGTCGTTCATGATTCGCGTCAAGGCGACGGCCGGGCGCATCCCGGCGCGCCTCTGGAGCGCGGTCGACGAGTTGGCCGACCGGTATGGCAACGGCACCATCCGCGTCACGACGCGCCAGGGACTGCAGCTCCACGGCATCCGCAAGCCCGATCTCAAGCCGGTGATCGCCGACATCGTCGCGCATCTCGGCTCGACGCTGGCGACCTGCGGTGACGTCGTGCGCAACGTCGTCGCGCCGGCGTGGCCGTACGCGCATCCGGCGTACGACGCCGTGCGCGACGCGGCGAACGCGATCGCGACGGAGTTCGCCCCGCGCAGCGGCGCGTACCTCGAGATCTGGCAGGACGGCGAGGCGGTCCACAACGTCGGTCCCGTCGACGAGCCGATCTACGGTGCGACCTACCTGCCGCGCAAGTTCAAGATCGCGGTGACGGTCCCGGGCGACAATAGCGTCGACCTGTACAGCAACGATCTGGGCATCATCCCGATCTTCAGCGACGACGGCACGCTGGTCGCCTACAATCTCACGGCCGGCGGCGGATTGGGGATGACGCACGGCAAAACGGCGACGTTCCCGCGTTTGGCCGACCATCTCGGCTCCGTCGCGCCGGACCGTCTGCTCGATGCGGTGCGCGCGATCGTCATCGTTCAGCGCGACTACGGCGATCGCACCGATCGCAAGCACGCGCGGCTGAAGTACCTCATCGCCGATCGCGGGCTGGACTGGTTCCGCGCCGAGGTCGAGCGCGAAGGGAATCTCACCATCGGGGTGTGGCGCGAACTGCCGCCGTGGGAAGATCCGGCGCGTTTCGGCTGGCACGCACAGGGCGAAGGCCGCTGGTTCCTCGGCCTGCACGTTGCAAGCGGGCGCGTCAAAGACGACGGCGCGCGACGCTTGAAATCCGCGCTGCGCGCGATCGCCGATCTCGGCTACGATCTGGTCGGAACGCCCGGTCAGCAAGTTCTCGTCGTCGACGTTCCCGCCGCGGCGCGGGAAGAGATCGACGCGCTGCTGCGCGCGCACGGCGTCGAGGATCCGGAACGCGTCTCGCTGCTGCGACGCCGCGCGCTGGCATGCCCGGCGCTGCCGACCTGCGGCCTTTCGCTGGCGGAGTCCGAACGCGCGATCCCCGACATCCTCACGGCGATCGAACGCGAACTCGCGGTCGCGGGTTTGCCCGACGAGACCATCACGATCCGCATGACCGGCTGCCCGAACGGGTGCGCGCGTCCGTATCTCGCCGAGATCGGCATCGTCGGACAGAGCCCCGACCGCTACCAGGTCTACCTCGGCGGAAGCCCCGCCTCGACGCGCCTCGCCAAACCGTGGCGCGAAAAAGTGCGTTCGGCCGAAATCGCGACCGAGCTCGCGCCGCTCTTCGCCGCCTTCCGCGACGGCCGCCGCACCGGCGAATCCTTCGGCGACTGGACCGCGAGAGAAATCGTCACCGAAGTCGTCGCGTAGCCCACGTCACGCTTATCGCCGTCACCCCGAGCTAACCCGTGTCACCCTGAGCTTGTCGAAGGGCCCCCGTCACCAACCGTGCCTCACGTTCAACGTTGAACGCGAGGCACGATGCGCGACGGGGGCCCTTCGACAAGCTCAGGGTGACAACGGGTATCTCACTCTGAAAGCGGTTATCTCATGCTGACAACGGCGTCAGCGGGCTGCGACTTTCCGGGGCAGCACGGTGATGATGCCCATCATGCCGGCGTCTTCGTGAGCGAGCATGTGGCAGTGGTACACGAACGTGCCGGGATGCACGACGCCGAAGTTGATGAGGATGCGGGTGCGGGTCGGCTTCACAGCCGGATACGGGAACTTCGTGAGCGGATCGACATAGACGACGCCCGGGACCAGCTTTGCCGGCGCGAGCGGGACAACGTCGAGCAGTACGCCCCGGAATTGCGACATGAGCTCCGGGTCGTCGGTGCTGAGCGTCGTGAACGTCATCTGATGGATGTGAAACGCATGGATCTCGGCCGCCGCGTTGACCAGCGTCCACACTTCGGTGTCGTCCTGCGTCACCGTGATGTTCGGCAGCAGGTAGCGGTCGGGATCGTTCGGGTGCGCGCTCGCCTGCAGCCACAACGGCCGCTCGGCGAAGCTCTTCGCGTTGCGGTTCGAGGTGTCGGTCACGTAGAAGTGCGTGAAATCGTCGTATTGCGTGAAGGTGAGCTCGCGCTCGCGTATCACCTTCGATGAGAACTTCGCGACGAACGCCGCCGCTTTCGTCTTGCTGAGCGACAGTTCATGGACCGGCGTGGCAAGCGTAGCGCGCAGGGTCGGGATGGCGGGAATCGTCGCAATGGCCTGCGTCGGGTCGGAGAGGCCCAGAGCACCAGTGCACGTGTAGCGCGACATCAGCGTTCGCTGCGCGGTGCCCGGCGCGACCAGGATATCTGCGCGGTTCCCCGGACCGAGCAGCAATCGCTTGAACAGCAGCGGCAGCGCTTCGCCTGACGTGTTGTCGAGGTCGACGCCGTCGCGCGCGACGACCTGGAGGTTTTGAGTACCGCTCGTCCCCACGCGCATGTACAGGTACACGTAGTTGTTCGCGGTGGCATTGATGATGCGAACCCGTTCAGCTTTGGCGATCTGCAGGATCCCGGGCAATCCGTTGCTGGCCGGCGGGGGGATCGCGATGCCGTTGACCATGGTTCGAATCGACGGCGCCTTGGGCGGCGGATTCCGGTTCGCTCCCCATCCGCACGGTCCGCTGGCCGGATCGAACGAGATTCCCGACCACACCGCGCCGTTTCCCGGCGGCGCCGGGAACGTCGGACTCGGGACGGGCGTGCTCTCGGGAGTTTCTGCGAGCAATACTGCACGCGAACGGGTACCGGCTTGTAGTGCGAGCGGCTGCGGCGACTCGCTCGGCGGGGTGGTGAGGTTCTTTATGATCAGCACGCGCGAATCAGGAACCGGGCCGGACTTCGGAAGCACGATCAGCGCCCCGGCGAGGCCGCCGCCGACCTGTTTGTTGGAGACCCCGTGCATGTGCGCGTGATACCAGTACGTTCCAGCGGTCTGCGAGAGTGGCACCTCGAACAGATAGACGCAGCTGCGCGGTCCGGCCGACGACTTCGAGTTGGTCGTCGACTTGAAGACGTTGTCAACCGCCGGCGAGACGTCCCATCCGTGTGTGTGGATGTTGGTGTCTCCGGTAGGCGCGTGCATCTCGGCTTTGAGGCGCGGATCCGGCGTGGGGACGCCCAGCACGCCCGAACTGTTGTCGGGCGGAATCGGCATCGTCCCCATCTGATCGCAGCCGTCGGCCGCGGTTGGCGCTGGGCGCGGCGCCATCTCCGGCATCGACGTCGCAGACGTCGTCGTCACGAGCAGTTCGTTCTTGAGGATTAGGCGGAACGTCTCGCCTTGATGCACCTGAATCGTCGGTGCTTCATAGTATGACGTCGCTCCGTCGACGAGATAGCAGAACGTGGCGCCCTTCCCGGTCTGCCGCACGTGGAGCGTGATCGTATGGTTATTCGCGGGAGTCGGTACCCACAGCGGCGGGTCCTTGATCACGCGGCCGCCGGTCACCGGAACGCACGGCGGAAACGACGCGACCGGCGCGGGCTGCGCTGATGAGGGCCGCGGCGACGAGCCTACGGCGCCGACAGCAGCGAGGACGACAGCGCACGCGGCAACCGCCGTCCGTTGACTCGAACGCATTGAAATACACCCTCACCGATCGCAGGAACGGGACGAACCCTAGCCTGGCGGTTAGGCAGGACGAGCGGCCGGCCCTCTGCCGGCCCCGGCGTTAAACGGAGAGCGAGCGCACCGAACCGATGCCGGGGACGGCGCGCAGCGCGTCGAGCGTCGCTTCTTCGGCGGGCCGGTCGGTCGAGAGCACCATGATCGCGTCGCCGCCGACGGTGTTGCGCGAGACCTGCATCGTCGAGATGTTGACCTGCGCGTCGCCGAGGATGGTGCCGACCCGGCCGATGACGCCGGGGACGTCGCGGTGCTGCGTGATCAGCATCGCGCCGATCGGCGTGGCGTCGATCTCGTAGCCGTCGAGCCCGACGATGCGCGGCGAGCCCCCGATCGACGCGCCGGTGATCGACGTGCCGTTGCCGATCAGGCGCAGCCACGAAGCGTACGGCGCGGTGCTCGCGTCGCTGCGCGTGTCGATGATGATGCCGAGCTCCTGCGCGATCGCTTCGGCGTTGACGACCGAGACGCGCCGGTCGGTGGTCGCCTGCAGCAGCCCGCTCAAGAACGCGCGCACCAGCGATGCGGCCGGCACTTCGGCGAGGCCGCCGCCGAGCACCAGCGAGAAGCGCGGCAGCCGCTCCGCGCGCGCGTACTGCGGATAGAACCGGCCCAGCCGGTACGCGACGTCGAGGAACGGAAA
>JAQBPM010000283.1 GCA_028287525.1 Vulcanimicrobiota bacterium
CGGCCGTTCCATTCGGTGAGGGCATACAAGCGGTCGCGCGTGACGCCGGGGGTGTCCTCGACGATGGCGAGGCGCTGGCCGACCAGGCGGTTGAACAGGGCGCTCTTCCCCACGTTGGGGCGGCCGACGACCGCGACGGTCGCCGGGCGCACGCGGAGGGAGGGTGCGAGGGCTTCGGACATGACCGTTCAAGGTTCCCAAAGATATGCTCCGTCGCCTCGCGGCGGTCGCCGCGTGCCTCATATTTCTCGGCGCGGCCTCGACCGGCTCGCTCTATGTGACGACCCTGCCGAGCGCCGCCGACGTCTGGGTAGACGGCACATACGTCGGCCGGACGCCGCTCGTCCTGGACGCCTTAGCCAGCGGTCACCACACGATCGGGATCGCCAAGGCCGGCTGGACGCCGCAGCAGCTCGACGTCAGCATCGTCACGGCCCAGACCACGCTCAGCTCGGTGCGCCTGCCGCGGGCCAAGTCCGAGTTGACGGCGCCGCCCGGGTCGATCGCGCTGCACGGAGCGCGTGTCGATGTGGTGTTCATCGACGGCGTCCCGGCCCGGCCCGGGAAGGACGGCACGTACCCGGCAGCGGCCGGCACGCACGAGGTCGCGGTGCGCACCGCCGGGGGCAAGACGACGCGCCTCGTGACGGTCTGGCCGCAGACGCGCACCGAGGTGGTCATCCAGCCGGACGCCGATACCACGCGTCCGAGCGTCATCGCGCCGGCCGACGACTACTTCCCGCCCACCGCCATCCGCATCGACGGCGACCGCGTCGTGATCAAATTCAGCGGACACACGGCGACCGGCCGCCTGGGGTCGACCTCGTATCGAGTCGACGGCCGTTCGGTCGAGTACGACTCGGCGCCGACCCTGATCGGATCCCGACTCTACCTGCCGATCCAGCTGCTCGCCGCTCTGGGCGGGTCGACCGATCGCTGAGCGGGGCGACGGCCGCCGCACTCGAAACCCTAGCGGCTGATGGCGCAGATCTACATCGAGACGCACGGCTGCCAGATGAATGAAGCCGACTCGCAGGACATCGCGCGGCGCGCGATCAGTGCCGGTTTTACGCTGGCCGAGCGGCCCGAAGACGCCTCGGTGCTGATCCTGAACACGTGCACCGTGCGCGACAACGCGGAGCGGCGCGCGTACGGACGGATCGGCCATTGGAAGGCCGTCAAGAACGCCGACCCGACCGTCAAGGTGATCGTGACCGGGTGCTTGGCCGAGCAGGACAAGGACCGCATGAAGAAGCTCGTCCCCCATGTGGACGGGATCTTCGGGACGCGCGAACTCGGCGCGCTCGGCGATGCGCTGGCGACATGGCGCGCCGAGTATCCGGAGGACGATTTCTCGGTCGATCGCGAGATCGAGACGATCATGGGCGGTGCCGGCGAAGGGATCGCCGGACCGTACGATTTCCTGCGCGGCTACGTCAACGTGCAGCGCGGCTGTTCGTACTACTGCACGTTCTGCATCGTCCCGCACGTCCGCGGCCGCTTCGATCATCGCCCTATGGGCGAGATCCTCGAAGAGATCCGCGCGAAGACCGACGGCGGAGCGCGCGAGATCACGCTGGTCGGACAGACGGTCAACGCGTACAAAGAACCGGCCACGGGCGCCGATTTCGCCGACCTGCTCGAGGCCGTCTGCGCGCTCGAGAGCGTCGAGCGGGTGACGTTCATCTCATCGCATCCGAAGGACCTCAACGAGAAGCTCGCGCGCGTCTGCGCCACGTTGCCGAAGATGAACCCCCGCTTCCACCTCGCGCTGCAGTCGGGCTCGAACGTGATGCTGCGCCGGATGAACCGCAAGTACTCGATCGAAGAGTTTCTCGGGCGCATCGCCACCTTCAAGAGCCACAACCCGGAGTGGGCGATTACGACCGACCTGATCGCCGGCTTCCCGGGCGAAACCGAAGCGGATTTCGCGCAGACGCTGGACGTCGTCCGCACCGGGATCTTCGCGCAGGCCTACATGTTCGTATATTCACCGCGGCGCGGCACGCCGGCCGCGGTCTGGCACGAAAAGGATCCGGTCCCGCACGACGTCGCGCAAGATCGTTTCCTGCGCATGACCGAAGCGCAAGACCTGGCCTGCCGCGCGTATCACGACCGGAAGATCGGGACGACCGTGCGCGCGCTCGTGCACGGCATCTCGCGCAAAGACCGCACGCGGATCAGCGCCAAGACGCTCGACAACGTCACGGTCAACTTCCCGATGATCGAAACCGATCCCGACGTCGCCCACCCGTGGGTCGACGTGCGCATCGAAGCGGCCTCGGTCTGGGGCGTCCGCGGCACGTGCATCGGCCGCACCGCGAGCTACGACGGCGCCGCAACGCCGGTGGCGCCGCCCATCGTCGACCTACTGGCGGTGTAGCCCCCCGTTGTCACCCTGAGCTTGTCGAAGGGTGCGCCACGATCCCCGCCCTTCGACAAGCTCAGGGTGACTATGCCGGCGGTTCGATCGTGACTGGGACGTTGAATTTGCTGTAGGTGATGACGGCGTTGCCGCGGTTGGAAGCTACCGTCATCCGGTAGGGGAGCGCTTTGGGGCCGACGTCCAGCACGTTGTGCGTGGTGATCCCTTCGGTCGTGTCGTCGAACCCGTAGGCGTGCGTCGCAACGCCGCCGACCGATGAGTTGCCAAGGTCCTTCACCGCGTGCGTCTTGGCGAACGTCGCGGCCTGACCCGGCGAACGGAATTGTGCGATCATGGAGGCCACCTGCGGGATCGCAAGCTTCATCGTGTGTCCCGCGACCGTGACGTACATCTCCGAGCCGATCACGTATTGCGTCCCGGCCGGCGTCTGAATGCGAAACCGATCCGGCGCCGAGAAGTCGACGCCTATCGCGTGGCCCTCGGAACTCTCCTCCGCATGCCACGACTTCAACGCCGCAAAGTTCTTGCCGGCGGCCAGCACGTCGCTCGTCGGATCGGCCCGGATCGGGAGCGGAAGCGCGCCGACGGCCAATGCAGCCAAGGCGCAGAAGAAGCGTCGGGTGATCGAAGTCTTCATGGGGCCGGTTATGCGACCGTTTGCCCAAACACCTGGATCACCGAACCCCTATCCACAGGGAGGGAGGCCCTCACTGCGGGAAACGGCGCGCATGCGGTCTGGGCTCGGATGACGACGACCACGGCTTGGTCGCCGATGCTCGAGCAGTACTTTGGGATGAAGCATCGCTACCCGGAGGCGATTTTGCTTTCGCGGGTCGGCGACTTCTACGAAGCGTACGGCGACGACGCCGAGACGATCGCGCGCGCGCTCTCGATCGCGCTGACGTCGAAGGACGCCGGCTCGGGCCGCAAGATCGCGATGGCGGGCGTTCCCTACCACGCGCTCGACGGCTATCTGGCGAAGCTGGTCGCTCAGCGCCGCGTCGTGGCGCTCGCGGAGCAGCTCGAAGCGCCGATTCCAAACAAACTGGTGCGGCGCGACGTCGTCCGCGTCGTCACGCCGGGGACGCTGCTCGAGGAGCACATCCTCGACCGCTCCGCGCACAACTACTTGGCCGCGATTACGACGATCGACGACGTCATCGCCGTTGCGCACGCCGACATCTCGACCGGCCACGTCGCTGCGACGGCGTTCGACGGTGAGTCGGCTCTGGAAGACGCGTTGGCCGAGATCGCCCGGCTCGACCCCGCCGAACTCGTCGCCGACGTCCCGGCGCAAGTGCGCGCCGCGCTCGACGAAGCGCTCGAGAACGCGCAGACGCGCATCGCCGCGCCCGCGCTCGCCGCGGTCGAGTCGCGCCAACGCGACTCGGTGGACGGGTTCTCGCTCGATGCGTCGCTCGCGATGCACCGCGCGCTGGACGCGCTGGGCGCCTTCGTACGGCGGGTCAGCGTCCAGCAGGGCGGTCGCGAAGCGTTCCGCGAGACGCACTACTATCGGCAGGCGACGTTTCTCGCCCTCGACCCGAACACGCGCAAGCATCTCGAACTCACGCGAGCCCTCGGCGCGAACGTCCGCGCGACGCTCCTCGCCACGATCGACCGCACCCGCACGGCGATGGGTTCGCGACTCCTCGGCCGGTGGGTGCTCGCGCCGCTGGTTTCGATCGACGGGATCGCTGCGCGCGCCGACTGCGTCGAGGCGCTCTCGGGCGACGCCGCCCGGCGGCTCGCACTGCAGGACGTGCTGCACGGCTGCTTCGATCTGGAGCGGATCGCGCAGAAGGTGCGCTTCCGGCGCGCGCTGCCGCGCGATCTGGGTTCGCTGCGCCGCACGCTCGCGCTGCTCGATCCGATCGGCGATGCGCTGCGCGAGGCGACGCTTCCCGCGGCGCTGCAATCGATCGCGACCCGCATCGGGGCGTTCGAGGACGTCCGTGCGGATCTTGAAGCAACGCTGCTCGACGAACTCCCGGCGACGCTCACCGACGGGAACGTGATTCGTCCCGACCGTGCGCCCGAACTCGCCGAATGCGTCGCGCTGCGCGGCGACGCGCGTTCCCGCATCGCTGCGCTCGAAGAGCGCGAACGCGAGCGGACCGGCATCAAGTCGCTCAAGGTCAAGTACGCTTCCGCCTTCGGCTATGCCATCGAGGTGGCGAAGGCGCAATTGGGCAACGTGCCCCCCGACTACACGCGCAAGCAGACGCTGGCGAACGGCGAGCGGTACGTGACGCCGGAACTGCGGGAGCTCGACGTCGCGATCTCGTCGGCCGAATCACGGCAGCTCCGTTTGGAGGCGGCGCTGTTCGAAGGGTTGGTCGATCGGCTCGGGGAGCGGGTCGATGACCTCCTGGCGACAGCCGACGCGCTGGCCGAGCTCGATGCCTACTGCTCGCTCGCGCAGATCGCGGGCGAGCGCGGCTATGTGCGGCCCGTCTTCGTCGAAGAGAGTGTCATTGAGGTCGTCGACGGACGTCATCCGGTGATGGAAGCGCTGCTGGGCTCGTCGTTCGTTCCCAACGATTTGCGGTTAGGTGCGCAGGGGCGCTTCATCTTGCTCACCGGGCCGAACATGGGCGGCAAGTCGACCTATTTGCGGCAGACGGCCCTGCTCGTCGTGCTCGCGCAGATCGGTTCGTTCGTCCCCGCGCGCTCGGCGCGGCTGGGAATCGTGGATCGCATCTTCACGCGCATCGGTGCGGGCGACGACCTCGCCTCGGGACAGTCGACGTTCTACATCGAGATGTCGGAGGCGGCAAACATCCTGCGCCGCGCGACGGACCGCAGCTTGCTGCTGATCGACGAGATCGGTCGCGGCACCGGGACGGTCGACGGGCTGGCGATCGCCCAGGCGATCAGCGAGTATTTGCTCGAACGCGAATCGCACGCGCCGATGGTGCTCTTCGCGACGCACTTTCACGAGCTCGTGGCGCTCGCCGACCGCTGGCCGCTGGTGGCGAACTTCCACATCACCGCGGTGGAGAGCAGCCGCGGGGGTGCCCCCGTCTTCTCGCATCGCGTGCTGCCGGGCTCTTCCTCGCGTTCTTTCGGTATCGAGGTGGCTCGCATGGCCGGACTGCCGCCGGCCGTCGTCGCCCGGGCGCGCGAGATCGCCGCCGTTCTGGAGGGCCGCCCGACGCTGGAAGTGTCCGTCCCCCTGCGCGGCAAGCTCGCAAAGCCCGCGGTCATCGAACAACCGTTACTGTTCGAGGTTTGACGCGTAGGGTACAGTCGTCGGGATGAACCAGCATGTGTGGGTGACGCCCACCCAGATCGACGCAATCGTCGCGATCGTCTGGATCGGGATCGCCATCCTGATCGGCGTCGCCGTCCATCGACTCGTCTACTGGCTCTTCCGGCGCTGGGCCAAGCAACGGGCCGACGGCTTTGCAGCCGCCGTGGTGCGCCGGACCTCCCGGCCGGCGGCATACATCTTTCCGCTCTTCGCGATCCTGACCGTCATCCCGAACCTGAATCTGCCGGAGCGCTGGAAGCTCGATACGCTCCACGCGGCGGGGATCCTGACGATCGGAGGCATCGCGTGGACGATCATCGCGACGATCCGGTTGTGGGCCGACATCGTCGTCGCGCGGCATCGGATCGACGTCGAGGACAACCTGCTGGCGCGACAGCTCGGGACGCGGGTCGATATCCTGGCGCGGGTCATGATCATCCTGATCACGATGATCGCGCTCGGCATGATGCTGATGACGTTCCCGGCCATTCGCGCCCTCGGCACGACCCTGCTCGCATCGGCCGGGGTGGTCGGTATCGTCGCCGGTCTCGCCGCGCGCCCACTGTTCGAAAACCTGGTCGCCGGCATTCAGCTGGCGATGACGCAGCCGATTCGGCTCGACGACGTGGTCATCGTCGAAAAGCAGTACGGGCGCATCGAGGAGATCCACTCCACGTACGTCGTCATCCGGGTCTGGGATCTGCGCCGGCTCGTCGTGCCGCTCACCTACTTCATCACGACCCCGTTCGAGAACTGGACGCGAAAAACGGCGAACCTGATGGGCGAAGTGTTCGTGTTCGCCGATTGGGCGCTCGACGTCGAAGCGCTGCGCGCTGAGATCCCGAAGATCGTCGCGCGGACGCCGCTCTGGGACAAGCAGTTCTCGAACCTGCAAGTCACCGACGCGACCGAGCACGCAATGCAGGTTCGGGCGCTGGTCACCGCGCGGAATTCCGCCGATCTGTGGGACCTGCGCTGCTTCGTGCGCGAAGAGATCTTGGCGTTCATCCGCGAGCGTCAGCCCGAAGCGTTTCCGCGCACGCGCGTCGAGCTGCCGGCGCAAGCCGAGCCCGCCCCGAATGGCGCGAAGGCCCAAGAACGCGCCGCGAATTCCGTCGCCGCCGCCGCCGACCAACCCCCGATCAGCACCAAGCCGTAGGCCGTCA
>JAQBPM010000300.1 GCA_028287525.1 Vulcanimicrobiota bacterium
AAACTTCTCCAGGGCGTCACGACCTTCGACGAGATCGCGCGCGTCGTCGCTTGGTCCGCACGCCGATGAGCCTCGCCGCAGTCCGCGTGCAAGATCTCATCCGCGGCGCGCGGGGACGGAACGCCACCGACGTGCATTTCGGCGGAAGCGAGCCTCCGGCGCTGCGAATCGACGGGCGTTTGGTGACGAGCGGCGGCCGGCCGATCGACGATGCCGCGGTGCGCGCGTTCCTCGCGACGCTGCTTTCCGTCGACCAGCACGCGCGCCTCGATGCATGCGGGACCGCCGACGGCGCGGCGTCACGCGACGCTGACGGCGGACCGTATCGCGTCCACGCCTATCGGCACGACGGCGGCGTTCGCGTCGCGATCCGGCTTCTGGCCGAACGGGTGCCGACGCTGGACGAGCTCGGCCTGCCGAGCGCGGTGGGCGCGCTCGCGCAGCGCGCCTCGGGTCTCGCGCTCTTCACCGGACCGACCGGCTGCGGCAAGACCACAGCGCTTGCCGCTCTGGTCGATCGGATCAACCGCACCTGCGAACGTCACGTCGTTACCGTGGAAGATCCGATCGAGTACGTTCACCACTCGACGCGCTCGGTCGTGACGCAGTGTCAGATCGGGCGCGACGTGAGCGACTTCGCCGAGGCACTGCGAGGCTTCATGCGGGCCGATCCGGACGTGATCGTGATCGGCGAGATGCGCGACCGAGCGACGATCGAGGCGGCCCTCACCGCAGCGGAGACCGGTCACCTCGTGCTCGCGACCTTGCACACGAACGACGCCGCCCAGACGGTCGACCGGATCGTCGATGCGTTCCCACCGGACGCGCACGCGCAAGTCCGATCGCAGCTCGCGGCGGTGCTGGCCGGGATCGCGGCGCTCCGCCTGGTGCGCCGAGAAGGCGGCGGACGGCGTGCCGCCGCGGAGGTGATGGTCGGGACCGATGCGGTCCGCGCGCTCATCCGGGAGGGCAAGACGCATCAGCTTCGCAACGCGATCGTCACCGGCCGCGCCCATGGCATGCAGACCTTGGAAACGCATCTTTCTGAGCTGGTGATGCGGGGCGAGATCGCGCTCGGCGATGCGCAGGCCGCGACCAATCACGGCGCCGAGGTGCGCGACCTCCGGTTGAGCGCGTCGTGAACGGCACCTTGTATCGCTACCGGGCGCGGACCGCGCAAGGCGAGCTCGTGCGGGGCCGCATCGAAGCGGGTTCCGTCGACGAAGTATTGGAGGGCCTTCGCACGCGGGCGCTCTTCATCACCGCGGTCGAACCGGAGAGCGGACTCTCGCGCAGTGTCGGCGCATCGCTGCACCTCGGGCGACCCGCACGCCGCGCCCTGCTCGCCTTCTTCCGCTCGTTCGCAACGCTGCTGCGAGCCGGCGTCCCGCTGCGGCGCTCGCTCGACGTCACGATCGCCCGCGCGTCCGACCGGGCGCTGGCCGAAGCCCTCCGCTCGATTTTGGCGGATATCGAACGCGGAATATCGCTGAGCGACGCGTTCGGCCGTCGCCCGCGCGTCTTTCCGCCGCTCTACGTCGCGATGATTCGCGCCGGCGAGACCGGCGGGATCCTCGACGAGGTCCTCGAGCGCCTCGCGACGCTGCTCGAACGCGAGGCGGATCTGCGCAAGAAAGTCCGCGCGGCACTGGCCTATCCGATCATCGTCGTAACGGCCGCCGCCGCATTGACGGTCTTCCTCCTGGTGCGCATCGTTCCGATGTTCGCGGAGATGTTCGACGCCTTCCACGTCGACGTGCCGCCGTCGACCCGGCTGCTGCTCGACCTCGCCGCGGCGACGCAGCGTCCGTCGACCTGGATCGTTGGCGGCATCGCACTCTGCGCGGCGGTGACCGCGTCGTTGTGGTCGTCGCGCGCCGCGGCGGGTGCGCGGGCGGCAGATCGCGTCCGCCTCGCGATCCCCATCTTCGGTTCCCTCCTGCACAAGGCGATCACGGCGCGCATCGCGCGCATGCTGGCGACGCTGCTGCGCGCCGGAGTCGAACTGGTCGCGGCGATCGACGTCGTGCGCCCCGTCGCCGGAAGTCCGGTCTACGAAGCGGCCTTGGAGCGCATCGACCGGAGCGTTCGTGAAGGCGGCCCGTTGACCGCGGCGCTCGCCGCCTCACGGATCTTCGACCCGCTGGCCGTCGCACTGATCGGGATCGGCGAGGAAACCGGCCTGCTCGACGACATGCTGCTGAAAGTGGCCGTGTACTTCGAAGCCGACGTCGAGGCCGCGATCGCGACGTTAGGCGCCGCAATCGAGCCGGCGCTGATCGGCGGCTTAGGCCTCGTCGTCGGCTTCATCGTGTTCTCGGTCTTCATCCCTCTCTATAGCCTCATCGGGAGCATTTCGAAATGACTGATCGGGAGCACGCCGTCGCGCGGTATTGTTCCGAACGCTCGATCGAACGCCGTAACGCCGTCGTCGGAGCGTTCCGCCACCTCTGCGTCCGCGCTGCCAAGAAGTTCAAACGCAGCGGCAACGATCGCGCCGATCTCGAACAGGTGGCGGCGGTCGGCCTCATCAAGGCGGCACACTGCTACCGCGCCGAGCTGCTGACGCCGTTCGAGGCCTATGCCTGGATCATGATCGTCGGCGAGCTGATGCACTACGTCCGCGATCACGAGCGGCTCATCCGCATCCCGCGCCCGCTCCGCGCGCTGGAAAAACGCTACGCCGATGCATGGGACGCGTTCTGCGCGGAGCGGCATCGCGAACCGACAGCGCCGGAGATGGCCGCAGCGCTCGGCGTGAGCGTCGACGTCATCGCCGAACTGCGCGGACTTCGCCGGGCAGATCACGTGTCGTTGCCCGATCCCGGCTCGTCCGGCAGCCCGGAACGCGTCGAACTGCTCGCCGACCGGCGTGCCGGTCTCGCCATCGAGGAGCGCGTCGCAATCGCCGTCGCGCTGGCGGAGCTCGGCGAGCGCGAGCGCGCCATCGTGCTCGGGACGTACGGCGCCGGACTCACGCAGACCGAACTCGGCGAACGGCTCGGCCTCTCGCAAAGCCACGTCTCAAAGCTCCTCGCGCGCGCCCTCGGAAAACTCAGCCGGCGCGTCGCGTGACCCGGGTCAGTGGAAGCGGCTCTGCGCGCGCGCGACGGCGCGGTAGGACCGAAGGTGCTCGACGCGCCCCAACTCGCGCACGATGCGCCAGCAGCGCGGCAGAATGTTGGCGAGGCGCAGCGCGAGCGGGCGGCGCTCGGGCGCGGTCTCGCCGCCGTGTTCGCCGACCGGCGCGGGACGCAGCGTTTGGGCGAACGCGCCCGCGAGCCAGCGCGCGTAGACGCGCGGCGCGAAGACCTCGAGCGTGAACCGTGCCGGATTCCCGTGACGCAGGGTGTGCTCGAAATGCCGTTCCAGGAGCGCAGCCTCGGCGCTCGCGCGGACGCCCAGCATTGCGGCGAGCCGGTCGTAGCCTGCGCGCAGCGGATGGTGCGGAGCGCGGCGTAGGACGGTGCCCCACAACGCGAGGAGCGACGTCGCCATCCCGCTTCGTGACGCCGCGTCGATGAGCTCGTCGAGCGCCGCCATGGCGCGGCCGTCTTCCCACCACGCCGCGAGGTCGCACAGATCGCGCACGCTGTTCTCCGGCACGAAGCCGCTGCGCAGCGCGTGGTGGACCGCGATCAGCACGGCGTCGACGGGATGCGCCGCGCGAAACGTCGCTGCGCCGACGGTGACGGTGCCGGCCCGCGCGATGAGCAGCTCGGGCGTGAGCGCGGCCGGCGGCCGCGGTCCGAAGCGCCAGTGCAGGTCCACCTCGAAGTTGTTCTTGCGCAACGTGCGCGCGACGTTGTGGAGCTGACGGCTGCGCGCGATGTCCGACATGTGCCGGTCGAACGGCGGGTCGACCTCGCGGAATCCGCGCTCGCGGAGCAGCGCCCGCGCCGGCGCGGCGTCGCGCTCGCGGACGACCACGTCGAGGTCGTTCGTCGTGCGTGCGGCAGCGCGTGCGCCGCGCGTGCCGATGACGCCGACCCCTTTGATCGCGATCGCCTCGATTCCGGCCGCCTCGAACAGTTGGAGCACCTCCACGCTGCGCTCGACGACGGCGCGCGAGCGCAGCACGCCGCGCAGCGATTCGGCCCGCAGCGTCGCGAGCACGCCGGCAGGCGGCGCGGTCGCAACGTTCAGCCGCGCGTGCAGCAGCGCGATCACTCCCCAGCGCGCGGCTTGCGGCAGCGCGGCATCCCAGCCGCCCATCTCCGTGAGGCGGGCCGCCGCGCGCAACGCATGGTCCTCATCCCCGACCACCAGGTCGACGATCGCCGCGCGAACTTCACCGAGCGACGACGGCATCGCTCAGTAGTGCCCCAGCGTGCCGTCGAACTTGGCGCGCGCGACCGCGACGCGGAAGGCAACCAGCGCGATCGGAAGCAGCGCGCACGCCGCGCCGGCGAGCCACAGCGCGTCCGGCAGCAGCTGCGTGAGCGGCACGCCGTTAACCGCGCCGCGAATCCCGCCGAGCACGTGGGTCATCGGCAGAAACCACGAGATCCCTTGCAGCCAGCCCGGCAAGATCGCGATCGGAAACAGGACGCCGGCGAGGATCGGCGTCAAGCGTCCGAAGAGGAACTGGAGCGGTGCACCTTGCTTGAACACCATCACCGTTGCAGCGCTGGCAATCCCGAGCGGCAAGGTCGCCCCGACCGCCAGCAGCACGAACGCACCCAGCACTACCGGCTGAACGTGTTCGAGCCGCAATCCGAGCAGCGTGCCGAACACGAGATAGCAGACGATCTGGACGAACGCGAACGCGAACGCCCAGGCGGTCGAACCAATTGCGACGGCGGCCAAGCTCGTCGGCGTCGCCAAGATCGTCTCCAGCGTGCCGTACACTTGGTCGTTGCGGATCACGCGTTCGCACCCCGTCAGCGCCGCGCTCTCCAATTGCAGGAACGCCACGTTGACCAGCGCGTAGGCGAAGTAGGTCCCGCTCGGGCCGAACTCCGCGGACGGCGCGATGAGCCTGCCGGTGAACCAGAGCGTCAACGCGCCCGCGGCGACGCCCAGCCATTGCAGCCCGAACGACAGCTTATACGATAGCGCTAGGCGTGCGTCGCGGACGAAGATCGCGCGCACCCTAGTGAGCATGAGGCACTCCGGCAACGCGCGAGAACGCCTCGTACGGCGTCGCGATCTCCGGCTCGACGCTCCGCACGCAGATGCCGTTTGCGCTGACGGCGTGCAGAAGCTCGGTGAGCGTCGCTTCACGCTCGTCCAGCTCGACGCGCAGCCGCACGCCGCCGGCGTGGGGCGCCCACGAGAGCGAACGCACCCCGTCGACCGCGCGCGCTCGCGCCACGAGCGCATCGTCGCTGCGGTCGAAATCAATCGCGAATCGTTTCCGCCGCGCCGCTGCCACCAAATCGGCCGGCCCGGCAACGGTGACCACGCGGCCCGCCGCCAGAACGGCGATGCGGTCGCAAAGCTCCCACGCTTCGTCGAGCTGATTCGTGCACAGCACGACTGTCTTGCCCTGCTCGACCACAAGCCGCCGGATGACTCTTCGAATCGCAGCGGCGTGCACCGGATCGACGGCCCGCGTCGGCTCGTCGAGCAGCAGCACGTCCGGCCGGCCCAGCAGCGCCCGCGCAATCGCCAGCCGCTGTCGCGTCCCCGACGAAAACGATTCGAAGCGGGAATCGAGCCGATCCTCCAAGTCGACCTGCGCGCACACCTCGGTCATCCGGCGCCCGAGCGCCGGGCCGTGAAGGCCCGCCAGCTCGCCGAAGAACTCCAGGTTGGCGCGGGCGGTCAGGCGGTAGTAGAACGTGCGCTCCTCCGCCGTGCACAGGCCGATCTGCTCGCGCAGCGCGAGCGGCGAGGTGCGCACGTCGACGCCGTTCACGCGCACGACGCCGCCGTCGGGCGTCATGAGTCCGGCCAAGACCCGCAGGATCGTGCTCTTCCCCGCACCGTTTGCGCCGAGCAGCCCGAAGAGCTCGCCGCGCCGAACGCGGAAGCCGACGTCGTCGACGGCCCGAAACCGCGGCGGCCGGCCGCGATGACGCAGCCACGTCGCGATGTCGTGCGAGGTCGGAAACGTCTTGACGAGCCCCTCGACGACGACGCCTTCGACGTCGCCGGCCGGCGCTGCGGTCAACGCACGAACCGCAGCTGCCGGAACGTCTCGAGCGCTGCCAACACGTCGTCGAGCACGCGGTCCTGCGGCGCGTCCGTCCCCGCGCTGAGCGAAGCGGCGATCTGCTCGGGATCGTGCTCGCCGTCGCAGAGCGCGAGGACGTCGCCCGCGGAGCGGTTCAAGATGTGGATCTTCTCGTTCTGCGGGTCGTGCACGATCACGTCGAGTCCGGTGCGGCGAACTTCGAGGCCTTCGATCGCGATCGGTTTGGAGGGTTCGTACATCAGCGGTTCCCTTTCGGCCGGCACAGGCGCTTCGTGCGGGCGATCGCGCGGCGGAGCGCGAGGCGCGCCGGCCGCGCTCGTGCGTACAGCACGCCGCGCAGTTGATGGAATGGGGTGTCGATCCGCACCGCACCGGGAGAGGCGTCGCTCAAGACCGCGCTGACCCGGCCGAGGACGTCGCCGGAATCGACGTGTTCGACGACCTCCGGAAAGGCGTCGCCGCTGGTGACGTAGCTCGCCCCGGAACAGCGCAGCACCCGGTGCGCGACATACGCATCGCCGGCGCGGAAGACCAGGACGTCCCCGACGCGTGCCGGGCACCGCAGCGCTTCGACGACGATCGTCATCGGCTCGCGCAGCATCGGCAGCATGCTGACGCCGCGTATCGCGAGCTTCGCCTGCCGGCCGCGCTCGACGACGACGCGGGCGAGCGCGAGTCGAACGCCGGACGCAAGGTCGGACGTCACGCGGCACCCAGCTCGTCGACGCGTGCGAGGACGTGTTTGGCGGTCTCCATCGGCGTACCGAGCACGAGTTCGAAACAGGCGACGCGGCCGAACAGTGCGAGCAGCGCGCAGACCCGTTCGATCCCGCGCGCCCAAACCTGCGCCCCCGGCTCGGCCAGCGGCAGCATCGCGGCGGGTTCGATGGCACGGCTGCGCGGCAGCGCATCCCGGCCGACGATCGCGAAGATCGCGCGCAACGGGGCCGGTTCCGGCAACGGAGATGCGCCGAAGATCTCGGCGAATGGCACGCAATTCCAATCGGACCCGCGGTGTTCCGCCAGGCGCCGGCGCAGGTCGCACGGCGGCAGCGAATCGATTAACAACTCGAGTCCGCCTCGCCGCACGTTGAGCGTGCGCGGGTACGGGACCGTCCCGTGAGGCGTCGTTACGCAGCGCTCGTCCGAATACAACTGAGCTCCGGCGGCGACGCACGCGAGGGCCGTCGTCGATTTGCCTGCGGTGGACAAGCCGGTGAGGGCGAAGGCGGCGTCGTTGCGACGCAATGCGGCGGCGTGCAGCGCCGTCACCGAGGGGATGGACGAGAACAGCATTTGCGTCGCGAACGCGTCGGCGAAAAACGCGGTCGCGGACGGACTGAGCGCGCCGTGCGGCCACACGTATCCGGGGCCGTCCTCGCTCCAGAAATGCACGCGACCGGCGTCATCCCGAACGGCATACGTCGGCCGCGCGGGCGCCTCGTCCTTGCGCAGGTCGCAATAGCGATTGTGGAAATGTCGTGCGCTCTCGGCATCGTCGAAGTGTGCGCTTGCGCGGCCGTCGAGCACGCCGAATCCGACGGCATGCCGCGCGCGCCGGCGCAGCACTTCGCGTTCCGATGCTTGAAGGTCGCTCGGAACCAGATCAGCAAGCCGAATGGTCGTCTGCATGTGACCAGAGCGCGGGACGGTCGCTCTCGCGCCGTCCCTTGCCTGCTCCTACGAGGCGAGCTGCTCGCTGGTGGCTAGGGATGCCAGAGCTTCACCCAAGAGCGCTTCGGCATCGAAGGTCGCGGTAACTGAAGGGGATTCGTACATAGAGTCCTCCCAAGCTTGATTGTGTTGTCGCACGGTGTAGCCCGTGCGTAGCCAAGACGATAACCGGCCAGAGAACCTCCAGCTAGGGCATGCCGGTGCTCCCAGTGGGACCCTTAGGCCGCAGAGCGCGGGACGGTCGCTCTCGCGCCGCCCCTTGCCCGGCTCCCTACGAGTCTTGGTGGTCGCTGGTGACTTGGAGCGCGAGCGCCTCTCCGAGGAGCGCTTCGGCGTCGAAGGTCGCGGTGACTGAAGGGGATTCGTACATAGAGTCCTCCCAAGCTTAATTGTGTTGCCGCACGGCGTAGGCCGTGCGTAGCCAACACGATAACCGGCCAGAGAAGCTCCACCTAGGGCGGGGCGGTGCTCCCGGCGGGACCCTAAGGCCCTCCGAGCGAGGCCCCGCCCTGCCAAAAGGTCCGGCGGCGTACCCTCCAACCGGCCTAGCGGCATGGCGCCGGCGCGAGACGGCATGAAGCGGCTTCCGCGTGGGCACCGCACCCGGCGCAGAGCAGCGGAGGCGAACGTGCACCACATCGATCCAGCCCATCCGGAACGCGGTTTTACGTTGATCGAATTGATGATCGTCGTGGCGATCATCGCGATCTTGGCTGGGATCCTCATTCCGAATTTCGTCAACGCGCGCGCACAGGCGCAGACCGCTGCATGTGAATCGAACATGCGCGCGATCGCGACCGCGCTCGAACTCTACTACGCCGACAACCAAGTCTACCCGACGGCGGCCGGCGCGGCAGTGCAGCCGTCGTTGATGACCGCCAACGGCGTGGCGTACTTGAACAACACGCCGAAGGATCCCGCGGCGCAATCGGGATCGGCGACGTATGCGCTCACGACGACGCAGGCCGCGGGCGGCAGTGCCGCCACGTACACGATCGTCTGTCCGGGCGTGCACGCCGGATCGACGTTGGCGAAGATTCCGCTTGTCGGCGGCGCAAGCGGATCCGTCTGCGGCACGAACTGCACCGCGTCAAAGGTCGAGTACGTCGCCGGCCAGGGGCTGCAGGCCGCGCCGTGATCGATGCGGTCGGAGCGGGCCTGCTCGCCGTTGCCGGCGGGTCCGCCTGGGCATACCCGCTGGTGTTCGGTGCCGGGATCGCGACCAGCATCGGACCCTGCGTCGCGCCCCGCTACGTCGCCGTCGCGGCGCTCGCGGCATCGGCGAAGCATCCCCGGCGCGTCCTGGCCGCGTTCGCCGCCGGAATCATCGCGGCGTACGTCGCGATCGGATCCGCGGCCGGCCTCACCGGCGCGCTTCGCGCGTGGTCGCCGCTCGTGTACGCGGTGCTCGCCGCGGCGCTCGTCACGGCGGGAGCGTACGCGCTCTTGCGCAACGCCGAGCCGTCTCACGCGCATCACGTCCGCGTCCCGGTGAGCGTCGGCGGTACGCTGCTGGTCGGCGCCGCCAGCGCCGTCGTGGTCTCGCCGTGCTGCACGCCGGTCGTCGCCGGTATCGCGGGATTGACGATGGTCAGCGGACGGCCGGCGGAGGGCGTCGCCTTGCTGGCATGCTTCGCGGCGGGCCACGTCGTGCCGGCGATTCTCGCGGCGGCGTCCGGCCGGCGCGGCATGGCGATCTTCGCCCGCGCCGCGGGGACCGGCGCCGCGAACGTCGTTTCCGGAACGCTGATGCTCGCCCTCGGAGCATTTTACGGATTGCTGGCGTGACGACGCTCGGTCGCGGTCGCCGCTGCGTCCTCGCCGCCGTGAGCCTGCTCTTCGCGGCGGCGCTGTTTCGCGCGCACGTCGCAGCAGCGCTCGTTACCCGCGGCGACGATCTGCTGCGGGACGGCAACGTCGACGGCGCGGTGCGGTCGTACGCGCGCGCACGCTGGCTCGACGCCGGATCGGCGGTCGCGGCCGATCGACTCGCGTTCTACCTCGTCCTGCGCGGGCGCGACGGCGACGCCGTGCGGGCATATGCCGTCGCCGGCGACGCGCTGCTCTTCTCTCCCCGTGATCCTCAATTACTTGCGGATCGCGGCTTCGCCGCCGAGCGGCTCGGTCGATGGCGCTCCGCAGAATCGAGTTTTGCCGCCGCCGCCGCCGCCGCGCGCGATCCCCGCTACTTCCATCTGGCCGCGCGCATGGCCGAGCGCGCGCACGACGCGTTCGCCTTCCGGCGCGATCTGCGCGACGCGCTCGCGTTCGATCCGAGCTATGCGCTTGCGCGTGCCGCCCTGCGCGGTACGCATCGATGAGCGTCATGCCGGAGCTGGTCTCGACTGCCGGCGCGATCCTCGCCGGCTGCGTCGACGCGCGAACTGGACGCATTCCCAACGTCATTTCGCGGGGAACGGCGATCGCGGCGATCGTCGCGGCGGCGCACACGGGAGACGCGACCGCCGCGCTGTGGGGCACGGTGCTCGCCGGCGGGGCGGTCTTCGCCTTGTACGCGCTCACCTTCGGCACCGGCATCGGCCTTGGCGACGTGAAGCTCGCGGCGGCGATCGGCGCGGGATACGGGGCATACGCCGCAACGATCGCGCTCGGTGCGGCCTTCGTTCTCGGCGGCGCGTACGGCGCGTGGCTGCTGCTGATGCGCGGGGCGCGCCGAACAGATGCGATTCGGTTCGGGCCCTTTCTCGCCGCGGGGACCGTCGTAGCCGCGGCCGCGGCGCGCGTGCTGTGATGGCACGCGCGCAAACGCTGCCGCTGGGAATCGACGTCGGGCAACTGCGCACGCGAGTCGCGTTGCTCGAGGTCGATACCGCCGGCCGGCCGCGTCTGGTGGCGGTGGCGTCGCGGCCGACCGGTGACGATGCGGGAGGGGCGATCGCAGCGGCGCTCGGCGAACTCCGCACGCGCGAGCGCCGCTGCGTCCTCGCGCTCGGCGGGGAGACCGCAACGCTGCAAACCGCGACCTTTCCTCCCTTGCGGCGGCACGAACGCGAGCGCGCCGCGCGCTTCGAAGCCGCTCGCCGGCTGGCCTATCCGCTCTCCGTCGCGGAGATTCGCGTCGCCCCGATCGACGCCGTGCGATGCGTTATCGGCGTCGCGAGGCGCGACGCGATCGAAGCTCGCCTGCGCGCTGCGCGGCGCGCCGGATTGCGGCCGCTCGCGATCGATGACGCCGGTCTCGCCTTGCTGCGCGCGTTTCCGGCTGCCGACGCCATCGTAGACGTCGGCGATGCCGGAACGGCCCTCATCGTGCGCGACGAACCAATTCCCGCCCTTCGCCGCTTCCCCATCGGCGGCACCGCGTTCACCGCGGCGGTTGCCGATGCGCTCGGCCTCGACGCGGCGCTCGCAGAGCAGCGGAAACGAACGCTCGGAATGGCCGGCGCGGGCGAACAGGTCTGCGACGCCCTCGTCGAACACGTCGCCTCCGCGATCGTCGAAGCGCGTGCCGGAGCGCGCAGCGAGATTCGCGCGATCGCACTGGCCGGAAACGGAAGCCGCCTAGCCGGCTTTGCCGAGGCGCTCGAACGCGCCGTCGCGATTCCGACCCGCCACGGGGCGCTCGCCTCTGATGCGTCGTGGGCATTGCCGGCCGACGTGGTCCGTGCGGCATCGCCCGATTGGGGGCTCGCGTTTGGGCTCTCGCTCTGGACGCTGGCCGCATGAAACGGTTCAACTATCTCCGTTCGAGAACGGAGCGCGCGTTCGGCGTCGCCGTACCGTCGCTGTGGGGCGCCCAGACGCGACGGGAGCTCTGGTGGTACGCCGCCGCGATCGGCATCGTTTGCGCAGTGTGGCTGGTCCAACAAACGCGGTACCAACGCCTCGAGCACGACGGCGCCTCGCTCGCGACCCGCCTCGCGCTCACCCGCGTCGTCGCCGAGCGCGTCAGCGCGATCGAACGCGACATGGCGAGGATGGGCCGCATCGCAACGTCGATCGCGCGCGTACGCGCCTCCGGCAGCCTCCTCGCGAACGAACTCGCGACGATCGGCAATACCTTGCCGGACGACGCGTGGCTGACGTCCGTGCGCGTCGCGCCTCGCGCGCTCTCGATCGAAGGGCGCAGCCGGCACGTCCGCGGCGTCGCCGCGGCGCTCGCCGGACTGAGCGGCGTCGCCGGCTCGGGACCGGTGCGTCTTCTCGCAATGCGGCTTGACGCGGCACGCGCGGAGATGACGTATTCCATCGCGCTGGGCCGGCGGCAGTGATGTTCTCGCGGGAACCCATTGGCAAGCACGTGGCAACGAAGCGCACGGGATTCGCGTCGGTCTCGATTGCCGTGCTCGGAAGTCTCGTCGTCGTGAGTTGGGAAGAAGGCCGCATCGCGCAACGCAGTTTCGCGAACGACGCCCTGGCCGCACAGATCGCTGCCGCGGACGTGCGCCTCGCCGGCGCGAAGGATCTGCAAACGCAGCAGCTCGAGCTGCGCCGGCGCATTCGCCGGGCCGCCGGCGGATCGAGCGCTGCACAGCCGGTAGCGCGGTTCCTCCGTGACGCGTCGCGGAACGCGGGCGCGCACGACGTCGTGGTGACGGCGCTCGCCGCCGACGGCGCTCCGCTGACTGCCGCACCCGGCGCGAGCGAGCGGAATGCGCGGGCGGCGGCCCTTCCGTTCCAGCTCTCGCTGGAAGGCGAATATCGTGACGTGCTCGCCGCTCTGCGCGAGCTCTCGAATTTGGGCGTCCCCGCCGCGCTCGAACTAACGTCGCTGGTCCGCACCAGTCCAGAAGGGCCTCGCGCGCGACTCACCGCGACGCTGCGCGTCGTGCTCGACGATTTCACCGCTCCCGGGTTCGACGATGTTCGCCCTGCGTCGATCTAGCCGGGTCGCGCTCGCGGCGGCAGCGCTCGCGGCGTTCTCGGCCGCGTACGTCGCCACGCCGATCGTCGCGCGCAGTCAGTCGGGGTCGCTCGCAGAACGCGTCCCCGAACGCGCATCCGCCTCGCCTGAGCCGCCGGCGGTCGTCGTTGCACCGCGGCGCGATCCGTTCGCCGGAGCCCCCGCCGGCCAGGCCTCCGGCTCCAGCCGGGCCGCACCCGGCGAATCGGCCGCGCGCATGCCGTCGGTTCCGGCCGCGGTCGGTCCGCTGCCGCCGAACGCGGGTGCCGGCGGCGGCTCCTTCCCGCTTGCGCCGGCGATGCGGGTGACCGCCGTCATGACGGGCGCGCATCCGTTCGCATTGGTCGACGACGGCGGGACGACCAGGATCGTGGCGACGGGAGACGAGCTCGGCGGCGCGGTAATCGCGGCGATTCGCATCGACGGCATCCATCTCGGCTCCGGCGCCATCATTCCGCTCGCCACGCCTGCTGCCGGGCAAAGCGCGCCCGAGGTTCGCGTCCGCCCGAGCGCGGTCCCAACGCCGCCGCCTCTGCCTGGAGGTCCCGGAAGATGAGAGTGTTCGCGCTGATCGGCGCGCTCGCCATCGGTTTGAGTGCCGCGCCGGCCGCAGCCGCCGCAGACCGCTTCTCGATCGATGCGCGCGACGTCGATCTCGCCGACGTCATCCGTCTCCTCGGCGCGCGCGGGGACCAGAACGTCGTGGCCGACGGCTCGGTGAAGCCGCAGCGGGTGACGCTCCGTCTGCACGACGTGAGCTTCGACGAAGCGCTTGCGACGGTCGTCACGGCGTACTCACTGCAAACGCACCGCGACGGCCGAACGATCATCGTGGGCGACTCGGCGTCGATGAACCGCCGCTTCCCCGACGAGACGACGGCCGGCGCGACGCAGACCGCCGTCTTCTCGCTCGCTCACGCGCGGCCCGACGACGTCGTCGTCGCGCTGCAGGGCGCGCTGCCGCAAGGAACGGTGGTCGTCGGCGACCGGCGCACGGGCTCCGTCCTCGTCACCGCCAATCCGCAAGCGATCGGCCGCGCCCGGCGCCTCATCGCAGCGTTCGACGCTCCCACGTTCGGCAACGGCGGCACGATCACGACCGCCTCGCTCCAGCTCCACAACCTGCGTGCAACCGAGGCCGCGAAGAGTCTCAAGGGCGTGGTTCCGGACGGCGCGCTGCTCCCGGAGGACCGGCAGAACGTCCTCATCGTGACCGGGAATACCGAGGTGCAAACGGCGGTTCGCACGCTTCTGGCCGGCATCGACGGTCCGGGCCGGCAAGTGATGTTCGAAGTGCGCGTCGCGGACGTGCAGCCCGTGAACGATCAGACCAACGTCGGCTTCGAGTTCGCCGGCGCCGGATACGGCGCAGCCGGCGGTTCGGTCGGCCAGTTCCCGTACACGCTCACGAAGAGTTCGATCGTCGTCAACGCGCAGATCAATGCCCTGGTCCAGCGCGGACGCGCGAAGATCCTCGCCCAGCCGCGGATCGCGACGCTCAACAACCGCGAAGCGTCGCTGCTCATCGGTTCGCAGTACCCCGTCGTGACGGTGAACCAGCAGACCGGCTATCCGAGCGTGCAGACGATCGACGTGGGCGTTCGTCTTCGGCTTACGCCGACGATCGGCGCGGACGGCGAGATCACCGCCGAGATGCACCCCGAGTATTCGCAGAACGTCTGGACCGCAACAACGGCCACTTGGCCGAGAGCACGCCTCCGGTAGCCACGGACGGCCGCCGGGCGCACATCGCCGGCGCCAGCGTCGGCAGAGGAGAGCCCCACTCCGTGGACATCGGTACCGAGATCAGCCACGACCCCGCGGTTCAGCAGCTGGTTACCAACGCACGCGCCGCCGGCGTGCAGCTACTGGGCGACGCGAAGACGTTCATCCACGCATCGCTCGCGCATCTTCAAGGCTCCGTCGACGCCGAGATCCCCGTCGCCGAGCAGGCCGCGATCGACCTGGCTCTCGACCTCATCCCCTCCGGAGCGACGCGCGACGGCGTGAAGGCGTTCGTCAACGCATTCGCCACGCCCGCGGAAGCGACGCTCGGCACCGAGGCGAAGTCTCTCGTCGCCACGGCGTTCGGCATCGCACTCCTGCGCGCCGACGCGATCCTCGCGACGGCCGGCGCGAAGTAGCGGATGGACAAAGCGAGCGCGCCCGCGGTCACGCCGACCGCCGGGCGCATCGTCCATTTCGTCCTCGGCGACGGTCAGGTTCGCCCAGCGATGATCGTGCGCGTCTGGAGCGCGACGCTCGTGCAGCTCCAAGTCTTCCTCGACGGCACGAACGACACGCAGCCGACGCAGCGCGGGGATCATACCTTGGCCGCGATCGACAACCTGACGACGACCGGCGTCTCGCAGGTCTGCGATCCGCGCGGCTGGGCGACGTCGGTCAGTTACGCCGCGCCGGTGGAAGTCGGGATGCTCGAGCCGCGCACCTGGTTCTGGCCGCCACGCGAGCCGGTTGCTGGCGTCGATCCTCGCGGCGGTGCGGCGTAGATGGGGCAGATCACCATCACCGTGGCGGGCTCATTCGGCCCGTCACGGTCACGTTCGTTCTCCGCGATGGAGCACGGCCACGCGCACGCGACGAGCGAAGCCCTGAAGTTCCTCACGAACGACGTCTTGCCGGACGCGATCGCGATGGATCACCAGTACCACAACGAGGGTGACGCGCCGCCGGGTGGGTGGCCACCACGTAGAGAGGCGGCGACGACGTGAGCCGCCCCCACGGCCAAGGACGGCTGTACCACGCCAACAGGACCGGGTGGCGCAAGCCGCCCGCGTTCCTGGTCGCGCGATCGCGACGCTTCATCGGCGCAGTACTCGCCGCCGCCGTCCTCACCGGCTGCGGCCCGCTAAACGACTTCTATCGCGGTCAGGCGCGCGCCGACGCCGAGAATCAAGTGCAGCTGCGCGAAATCCAGATCAAGACGATGGAGCAGCAGGTCCAGATCGCCAAGCAAGAAGCCGACATCGAGGTCGCGCACGCGTACGGCATCGCCAAGGCCCAGGAGATCATCAACAAGACGCTGACGCCACAGTATCTCCAGCACGAAGCCATTCAGGCGCAGCTCGAGGCGGCGAAGAACTCGTCGCACACCGAGACGATCTACGTGCCATCCGGGCAGCAAGGCATCCCGCTCACGTTCACGGTGCCGACGAAGTGAAGATGGCAGGGCTCTTGGGCCTCGCGGCGGCTGCGCTCATTTCCCGCGACTCGCAGCCGGTCGCGAAGCGTCGACCGGCGCCCGTGCGCGCGCGATCGTCGCCGTCCGACTACGCGCGACGGGCCATCGAACCGCGCTTTTGCTGCGGCATCGCGTCACGGCATGGTGATGGTCAGCGGCGGCGCGCGCGACAGGGACAACCGATCTTCGTGCGACCGACGCATGCGGCGCAGAAGCGCCCGGAACGCGCGCGGCGGAAGGTGGCATCGTGATCGCCGAATCGCTGATCGCGCACCTCATCGGCGACTACATTCTGCAGACCGACGCGATGGCGACGCGGAAGACCAAGCAGACGTTGTGGGCGCTCGCACACGTCATCACCTATGGCCTGCCGTTCCTGTTCTTGCGGCCGTCATGGGCGGCGCTCGCCGTGATCGTCGGGACGCACTTCTTCATCGACCGCTTCCGCCTCGCGCGGTACGTCGTCGCGGCGAAGAACAGCATCACGGACCCGGCGAACGCACGGCGATTCTTCTCGAGCCAGACGGGCTACCTCGAAGACGTGCTCGAGAGCGTCCTTGCATCCGACGGCGCCACGGTGATCGGTTGCCGCACCGTCGCATTTGGGACGCCGCCATGGATGGCCGTCTGGCTGCTGATCATCGCCGACAACACGCTGCACGTCGCGATCAACGCGGCGGCGCTGACATGGCTCCGGTGAGGTGACCATGCGCCGCCCTCGTCAAAGGCGGCTACAGAACGCGAAGCCGACTGACAACGCCGAGCGGCGCGCGTGGGCCGGTGGTCGACTGCGCGCGTCGTGCCGTTCCTACTTGGGAGGACCGCCGAACGGGAACGGAATTGGCTCTCCGATCTTCTCAATCACCTCAATAACTTGACGCTCGACGCGAGGCTTGATTTGGCCTTCCGCGAGGACGGTATGCGTTCGCACTCGGACCCTGAGCAGATCGTCTTTCTTGAAGTTTATCTCGTGCGCATCCACCAGCTTCCAAAACATAGGATCGACGATGCGTGCGCTGACCTCGGAGTCCCCTTCCCAAAAGCGCCATAAGAGCTCCGGATCAAACGACAAGGACCTGACTTGCCAGATTCGGATAGTGTCGGCCTCATCTTCAAAGCTAGCCGGTACGTTAGCGCCAATCGCCTCGAAGTATTCCCTCTCGTCCTTCTCGACGCGCTCCTGGACGACACCATCGGCGATGAACTTTACAACTTCGACTCCGTCTTTCCGTAGCGGCGCGACGACGGTCTCGATGCTCTTCTGGACCTCCGGGTCGATGTATAGTCGCCAAACTTCAGGTGAGACGACGATAGTCTGGTTCTCGATGACGATCTTCACCGCAGCGGGTTCGTGCACGATCGCCTTTGGAACACGTCGAGCGATCACCCTAACGAGTTGGATCAAGCCGAGGGTGCCGCCGCTGGCGACGGTGGCGACAGTATGCAAGAGTCCGAGGGTATCGAGGATCTCTTTAGCTTCGTGAACCGGCGTTGAAAGCAGCATGTTCTTCGCGTTTTCGACGACAGTCTGCACGACGTCGAGCGACACACCGAAGGAGCCGCGCTTGAAGTTTGCGTTGACCTGCACGGCAATCCGCGCGCGCTGGCCGTTCAGCTCGCGGTTCGCTTCCTCGCAGAGGCGCGCGACAGAGAGTAGAGCGGGAGCGAGATCGCGGATGTCCATTCGTCCATCGCGAAGCCTCTCGCCGTCGTACTCAACGGAGAAGGTCGTCACGTTCGTATCTTCTTGCTCGTCCCGCTCGTCACCCATCCGCCGCCGATGCGCCTACTTCGAGCGGAGTACCTGCTCGCCAAGGAAGGGTACGCAAAAAGCCCACCCCCGCCGTGAAGGCGAGGATGGGCTCAGGTCCGGTACGCTCCGGATCACCATGGGACCACGCCGGGCGGCGCTCGTCAATCTACAATTCGCAAACGACCTGGACGACGCGCTCCTTCTCCCACACCGCGACGTGCGATCGCGGCCCGCACGAATGCGTTCGCACGAAGTCGCGGTACTCGGCCTCGGTGATCTTCACCGGCTCCGGGCCGTTGGCGACCCAGTACTCGACGCGATAGACGCCGGGGTGCAGGTCGACGAGGATCCCGACGGGACGCGCGGCGAGAGCGGACGACGTCGACGTCGCGAGCGCGATCGCGACCGTCAGCGCGACGAGGCGCCTCATCGTGGCGCCTGTGGAGCGCCGAGCTGCGCCTCCGCAGCGAGCCAGATCGGCTTCCCTGCGGCAAGCGCGGCGATCCCGGGCGGCAGCGCGACGTTGGCCGCCGAGACCGCGACGTCCAGGTACCCGCGCGCGAGCGCGCCGGCGAGACCGGTTCCGAGGTGCGCGTCGATCGTGTGGCCGAGCGTTGGCGCAGCGGCCTGCACGGCGACGGAGGTCAGTACGGTGCCGAGGCCGACGCCGAAGATGTGCTTTGTGTTGAGCACGGTGAGGGCGCGGGTGAGGAAGTTCATCATCGACCTCCATGCGCTTGCATCAGCGCGACCTTCGCCTGGTGCACGTCCGAGCGGAACCGAACGAGGCTCGCCTCGAAAGCATTGCCCGGGCACGCCGTCGAGCAGCCCGTGTCGCGATGCCCCTTGATCGAGGCGGTGTCGAGCCGGCACAGGAACGCGATCGCGGCCTGCAGCTTGACCGAGGCGTTCCACTGCGCCGCGGGAACCGGCGCGCTCGTGTACGTCCCCTCGTGCTCGGTGCCGAAGGAATCATTGTCGTCGGCGCCCGTACTTTCGTCAGCAGCGTGTGCGCCGCGGATGCAGTGACCGGCGATCAGCGCATCGAGCGAGCCGTGACGGCCTTCGAGGACAATGCCGTCGATGGTCACGGTGAAGTGCTGCCCCGTGTCCGACCAGTGGTTCGCGTCGATGTGGTCGGCCTGGCAGCGACGAGCGACGTCGAACGCCGCGGCGAGCGACTTCGCGTGGTCGGCGATCGGCTCGCGGTTCGGCCAGTCCATGTGGTGCAGCACGATGTCACGCGGCGTCGTCGCGGCGAACGCGTGCGCAGCGGGGCGCGCGCCCCAGTCGGCGGTCGTGTAGACGACGAGGCCGCCGGGCAGTGTCTTGGGCATGGGCTACTCCTTGCGATCGAGGACGGCAGTAGCGACGCGCACGACGTGCGCGACGGAGGGCGACGCGTCATCATGGGCGTGGATCTCTGCGAGGACAGCCTCGGGGATCGACGGCGGGGGCTGAGGCATGTCCTCGATCGTCGCGCCGCGGCGCCTAAAGTGCCGGATCACATCGACCGTCCAGAGCGCAGCCTCGGCATTGTCCGAGCGCTGGCGCATGATCTCAGCGCGGGCGGCGGCCGTCTCGTCGCGCGCAGCCTTCGTCTCGGCCCGCGAAGCGGCGATCTCGGCGCGAAGGGCGGCGACGTCGGCCCGCAGTGCGGTCATCTCGCCGCGCTGCGCCACGATGTCGGAGCTCATCGAGACGACGGACTGCTGAGCCTGGGCGAGCAGCTCGTTGGAGCGCCGCAGTTGGGCGCGAAGGATGACCCGCGGCGTCAGCAGCACGGCGCCGCCGAGCGTGATGACGATGCCGATCACGGTGGCGACCAGAGATGCGACCGACTGCAGCTGCGCGATCGTAACCGCGGCGATGGGAATGGGCATCGGCGACCTCCACGGGGCAGCGAGGACGTGCGTCACGGCGACCTCCAAAAAAGGAAAGAGGCCGCGAATGCGACCCCCGTCAGGGCTGATTTGCTATGGCGCCGCGAGCGCCGTCCACGTCGTGCCGGTCGTGCTCGCGCCTGACGTGTTGGCGTACCAGCGCGATCCGGTCGTGCCGTCGATGCGCAGGTACACCGAGGAGTTCATCGCCGAGAACGTCGGAACGCCGGTGCCGGAGTAGAAGCTCGCTGCGCCAGAGATGAGGTGTCCGCCCGCGCCACCGCTGTTTGCGGTGACGGTCGTCGCGCCGTTCACGGGGCCGTTCATCGCAACCCCCGCGCTGAACGTCGCTAGTCCCGTCTTGTCGAGGCGGAGCGCCCGACTCACCGAGCCGCTGTCGCCCGTCGTATAGAAGTCGAGATATCCGCCGTAGTTGGCATCACCAGCCGCGCTTTGTTTTGCAGCACGGATGGCGCCAAACACGTACTGAGCGGTGCCGTTACCAGTCGTCCCGCCCAGCGCGATCGTTGCCCCCTTGTCGATAGCCGCCGTGGACGTCGCGATGTACGTCGCGAGCGCTCCAACGCCGCCGCCGCCGCCAGAGCTAAACGAGTCAACGCCTTGTACGTCGAGAGAAATCGGTTGCACGGTGCCAATTCCCGACGCTGCGCCGATGATCGTCTTGGCGGTGAAAGCCTTAATTCCGGCCGCGACCTGCGCCGTCGTGAGGTCAAGAAATACCGAGTTCCATTGCGAGACCGTCGCCTTCGACGTCGTTCCCGAGTGAACGATCACGGTCAGATCGGCCCCGGCGGGCGTCGCGGACGGAAGGCCCGAGATCGGGACATCGGCGCTCGCCATGGATGCGGACAAGGCAAGCACGATGGTGAGCAGATACGCGAGGGTGCGTTTGAACATGCGGAAGAGACCTCCACGGTTGGCGGGCACGCAGGCCCGAAGTGTGCGATGCTGTAAGCGCGGCGAAAGGGCCGACGCGCCAATAGACGACGCGCATTGGGTGTGCGGCACAGCCGCAGGGGGAACGATGAAGAGATTGATCGCCGGGCTCGCTTTGGCGGCCGGGCTCGCAGCGTGCGGCGGGGGTGGCGGATCTTCGCCCGTGCCGGGGCCCGTAGCGACGCCCACGCCGAGCTCGCAGCCGGTGACGTACGCGGCGCACATCCGGTGGACGGGCGCGATGGCGCCGGTCGGCGCGCTCGCGACGCAGGGTCTGCGCCACACGAGCAGCACCGCGACGCCGTTGCCGGTGATGATCGCGGCGCAGGTGTGCGACCTGGGGCAGAACTGCAATAATTTGCCGTACTCGAACGAAGGCTACCCGACGCACGGCGCGATCATCACCATCGACGTGAGTCCGGCTCCGTCGCCGTCCGTCGCGCCGTCATTCGCTCCCGTCACGGGTCCTGCGGCACTCGCGTCGCCTCAGGCGTCACCGTCGCCGGGAACGCTCGCGGTGACGTCGACGAAAGCGGCCGGACAGGACCAGGTCAGCGTCACCGTGCCGATCTCCGGCTCACCCGTGACGCAGACGACGACGATCGAGATCTATCCCGGCATCGCGATGGGCTGCGGTCCAGCGTATACCGGCCTGACGTCGGGCGCGAGCTTCTCAGGCGGAACGATGACATCCGTCACCGATCCCGCGGTCGCCGACGTCTACGTTTCCGGCCCGTACTGTACCGGTAACTTCTACAACGCCACGGAAGCTGCGACGACATTCCACGCTCCGGGCGGCGCGACGCTGCTCGCTGCGGATACCGTCGCGTTCATCGACATCGGGTCTGCGGCGTGGCGCAACGACTTCATCGCGACGCCGCTCACCCAGCTTCCGCCGACCGGCACGACGAAATGGATGCTCCTGGTCAAGACGCCGCTGAGCTACGTGAAGTTCTCCTTCGTCCATGGCGGATCGGCAGATTCCGTCTGCACGACACCACCGCTCGCACCAACCTGCGCGGCTAATGGCAGCGCGGGCTTCACTGGCGGAATAGCCGGCTCCATCGAGGGAAGCTGGGAGCAGAGCGGCTCGAGCATCGACGGGAAGTTCTAAGGCCCTAGCGTTCCGGATGGAACGCATGGCCGAACGCGATCTTCGCATGCGCCTTAATCGCCGCGTCGTAGGTTCGGTCGGTCCCGAGCACGCCGTGCCCTTTGAGCGCGGCGTGCTTCGCGATCTTCGGGTTATGATCGTCCAGCGTTCGCCCTGAGGTCATCGACGGCCAGAGCGTCACGATGCCCTGCGTCTCCATCGCCTCGAGCTCGTCCAGCACGCCCATATCGCGCACGCGTAGCGTCACGAGACAGTCGCCGCCGGCGAGCGGATGCGTGTGCCAGGAGACGCACCGATGCGGCGTCCATGGGCCGAACTGCGCGTGCGGATCGGCGCCGTGGAAGATCAGGAAGAGCTTGTGCACCAGGCCTCCTAGAGCGTGATGAGGTTGTGGCCGATCACGCGCCCCATGACCATCTGCGCGCCTACGACGCGCAGCTTCTGGAACATGCCGGGCCCGCGCCATTCAAGCATCGTGACCGGATAGAGCCCGCCGTCGACGCCCTGCAAGAGCGTTCCAATCGTGCAGTTCCGCGTCTCGATCCACGACCCGTCCGGGCGCTTCCAGAGGTGCGTTTCCTCGACGTCGAATTCTTCGGCGTCGCCACCCTCGCCGACGCGCGCGCGCATCAGCAGTCCCGGCATCGAGGACGACGCGAGAACCGGCTTCCATTCGCCGTCGGGACCGCGCACTTCATCGCCCGCAACTATGTCGCCGGCGCGAATCATCCCGCGGCTGGTGAGCATCGGCTGGTCCGACGATGGGCATTGCACGCCTCCGCCGCCGCCGCCCGGCGGAGTGCCGCCGCTGCTGCTGCTGACCGCAGGCGTGTTGCACTGCATGTTCACCGCGATCGGGAGGTAGCCGTCGAGATTCAGCCACTGATGATCGGATGCGCTCGCCGTTGCACCTGCCTGCTGGCGGACCTCAATGGCGTTCGTCGCCATGTTGATCCGCATGCAGAAGTAGTATGCCGTAGACGCGTTCAGGCCAGAGAGCGCTCCGGTGTTCCCGCTCGTCACGGCCGTCGTCACTCCGACTGCTTGCGAGGGATAGTGGACGGTCGGCACGGACGAGCCATTCGTGCCATCCCAGAAGATCGTCACGGTGCTGTTGCCGGTGGCGCCCGCGCCGCTCGAGGCCGTGTAAGTGAATCCCGACGTCGAGACCGCGGCCTGCAGCGTTCCGTTGAGCTTCAGGTGCAGCGTCGTCGTGAGATCACCGCCGCTGTTCCACGAGCCGCGATACCCGCCGTTCATGCGACCGTAGTTCACACCAACGTAGCCGTCGCTGGAGTCGAAGAAGTCACCGTTCGCATCGGCCTGCGCGCTGACGGCCCAGTTGATTGCTGAGGTCTGACCGAACGAATCTTTGTAGTAGATCCCGAGATCGATATTGTCGCCCGCGAAGGCGTTGACCGCGCGCACGAACGTCGCGGTGCCGGCGCCCACGTTGTAGGTGACGCCGGAACCCCATTTGACCGGCACCGCATCAGTCGTCGCGCCACCGTTGATCCGCGTGACGGTGTAGACGTCGCCGGCCCACGTCGGCTGCGCGCTGAAGTCCGAGACCGTGACGGTGAGCGTCGTGGTCTGCCGAACACCGCGGCCGATCGTGCGCGTCGAGGCTGAGCCCGTCGTGACGGTAGGACCGGCCGAAACCAGCGCCGCCGGCATCGCGCCCATCGCGGTGTTCGCGATTCCGCCGCCGACGATGCCGGCCCACTGCGAGGGGTAGACTACGGCGCTCGGCGCTCCGGACTGGTCGAGGTAGTAGATCCCGACGTCGACGGTGACGCCGGCGGGGATCTGCACGGTGCCGGCATACGCACCGGTCGTCGTCGCCGCGAGCGGGTTGATGATCCCGACCGCCTCGTGCGTCGCCGCCTTGCGCATGATGAGGACGGCCTTGTCGAGCCAGTTCGGGACCGTTCCGAACGAGCCGCCGTAATCGGACGCCGCGACTTGGCACGACACGTCCTGCATCGCGACGCCGGAGCCCGCGCGCTGGGCGCCTACCGCGGGGGTGCCCGTGAGTGTTGGGCCGGCCGAGGCGATCCCGCCGGGCATCTTTGCCAGGGCTACGGTGCCGATGATGACGGGCGCCGCCGGCGTCGCGACGATGAAGCCATGCGCCGCGTCGGCAAAGCGCGACTCGGCTCCATTCGTCGGCACTGCCGGCGCTTCGCCGCCCTGCGCATCCTCGAAGGCGACGCCCCAATCGTACGCGACGCCGTTGGTGAGGTCGTTCGCGTTGACGATGTATGTCTGCGATGCGGTCGGTGTCGGAGTTCCGGTCGCCGGTATGGCGAACACCTTGTCGTACATCGCCCCGGAGCTGGTCTTGCGCCGGTAGATCGCGATCTTCTTGAGCGTGCCGTCCGTTGGCTGGTTGCCGATCGTGAACGTCAGCGCGATCGAACCGGTGATTCCGTTCGCCGAGTCCGTGAACACGTACGACGGCGCGGTGATCGTCGGCGCAGCTGCGGTGCCGTTGCGAGCGAGGTACGGCGTCGTGATGACCAGCGCCGCGGGCGTGAAGCCGCTCGCGACCTGGCCCGCCGAGCCGATCTGCACGAGCGGCCCGTAGTCCGCACTGCCAATGCCGACGAACCCGACGTAGACGTCGATCAGCTGCCCCGCACCGATCTCGAAGCCCAGCTGCAGCGTCTGTGTCGCGCCGCCGCTCTGAAGGATCGTGACCTCGCCAACCGGCTTGAACTTGTTCGGGTCCGTCGAGCCGTGCAGCGCGTAGTAGAAAGCAAGGCCGGTCACGGTCTTGTCGGTCGTGCAGTTCGTCACCGTCGCCGACGCATTTACCTGCGCGTGCACCGAGTTGTCCGTGAAGCCAGCGGCCAGCGGCGTGGACGCCGGGATCGTCGGCACTGGGTGCGAGCCGAAGTTCACTGCGCCGACACCGATCGGGTTCACCGCCGTGGGGCCGAGGCCAAGCCACGGCGTCGGGCGATCGTTCGTGTCGACCGCGCGGACGTAGATCGTGACGGACTGACCGGCGCCGATCCCCGGCACGACGCCGTTGTAGACGCCCGTCGCAGTCGGGTCGCACTTCGTGGCCGTCGTCGGATTGTTACCGGTCGCAGCCCAGCCGAGCTCGAGATACGCGAGGGACGGGTTCGCAAGCGTCCACGTCGACGCGAGTTGAAACGTGATCGGCTGGTCGTACGCACCGGCGCCGGTGTTGCTCGGACCTGGAATCTGGGGATTCGGGCTGATCGTGCCGCCGCCAGCCGCCGCGAGCGTCGGGGCCGCGGTGATGTCGAGCGTCGGCAACGCGATGAGCGTGCGAATGTCGTTGACCAGCACGGTGTCTTGCGGCGCCGAGACGCTCAGCACGACCACGGAAGCGAGGTTGAGCTGCGTCGCGGTCTCAGCGGGCCGGGCGCCCTTCGTGATGACGTATTGGCCCGCCGACGTCAACGAGATCGTGAACGAGCCGTCGGTGCCAGGGCCGCCCGCGATGTCCAGCCCGTCCTCGGTCGTGATCCCGATGCCGGTCTCGGTCGTGATGTGACCGTCGGACAAGACTGTAAGGGGAAGCGCTCCCGCCGAGACGAGTACGCCGGACCCGGATCCCGGGAAAACCGCCTGCGTCGGTCCCAGGGCCACGCGCGCCGGCGACGTGGACGTCGACGTGACGTTCCCGCCCGCGCGCACGTAGAGCGTCTGCCGGTTCATCGGCAAGCCCTTGATGATCGTGGCCATCGCCGCGGTCACGTTGAGGCCCATCCGGTAGACCGCGACGTCGAGATACGGCGCCGGCGCGACCGTCTCGATGTACTGCACGACGCGCTCGCCGGAGACCGAGATCCGGACCATGGCGCAGCGGACCTGCTTGTAGACGGCGGCCTGACTCGCCGTCTTCGGCACTTCGTTGATCTGCAACCAGGTGCCGCCGAAGATCGCGTTGTCGGGCACGTGGATCTTGAACGCGCTCTGCGCTTGCGGATAAGCGTGCAGCGGGAAGAACACCGTCGCGTACGCTTGGCACGCGGCGTTCGAGAGCAGCGTCGGGACGGACAGCTTCTCTTGCCATGGCGTGAACTGCGAGACGGACGCCGGGTCCTGATAGACGCCGTACGCCTGTGCTCCGGTCGTCGGGTCCTTGCCGCCGTAGACCGCGATGACGTTCTTGATGTCGCGGTACTTTGTCGCGATCTTGTACTCGCGGATCTGCGCGCCGCGGAAGAGCACCTTGAAGTTGACGCCCGCGACGACGTTCGGGTTCTGATCCGACTGAATGACGACCGAGCGCGTTAGGTCGTGCTTCGTGCGAACAGCCCACGTGAAGAACAGGCCCGAGGTGTCGCGACCGGTCTTCGTGATCGTGTCGACCGCGGCGCCGAGTTGCGTCGCATCGAACTGCATCGCGTTGAGCGCGAACATGCTCGCGGGAAGCGTCGGCGCAGAGAACGTCGTCGGCTGGTACGTCGTCAGCAGATGGTTGATATAGGGCGATGCGTCGAGGGTCGGGTTGATTCCGACTCCCGGGTTGATCTGCTCCGAGACGATCGCCGCGTCGAGGCGCTTAAAGTCGCCGAAGAGATACGCGGTGACCTTGCCGCTGGCGTCCTCCTCGAGCTGGTCGAAGTCGACGATGTACCCGCCCCAGTACGGGTCGAGCGGCCGCACCGTGCCGGCCGGCCACATCCAGAAAAGGACCTGATACAGGAAGCCGATCTGGCCGATCTTGTTGTACGGCCGCGCGAAGACGATCTGGTCCGAGCCACCAGCGCCGCTGCCGCCGTTGATCCCGTCGCTAAGCTGCAGCGTGAGAATATCGGACTGCGGAATGTCGACGAGCTTGCCGGTAGCATCGAAAATCTGGACGAGCCAGTTCGTCTTCGCTGATGCAGGCAAGAACAAGCCCTCCGGAAGACGATGGCGGGAAACGCGCGATCAGCGCGGCGTGATCAGAATGAGTAGGCTTCGTGCCAGGAGACGGTGACGCTCGTCCCGCCGGCCGACGTCGTGACCGTGTTCGACGATCCGGCCGAGAGGTACGGGAAGAACGATGCGTCGCCCACGCCGTTGGTGCTGTTCGTGAGATCGATGAGGTCGAGTCGCGGGACGCCGTTGAGCAGCACGCCGTTTGCGCGATTGCGCGGATCGCAGTCGATCACGATCTGGTCGCCGCCGACCATCGTCTTGAGCAGCTGCAGCCGGATCGAGTTCCCGCCACCGCCGGATGGAAAGAGGGTGAGCGCCGGGTTGACGTAAGCCCCCACGAATGTCGCGGTCGGATAGACGATACCGGAGCCGCCGATGACGATGCCCGAGGTGTTGAGCGACGTGCTAGGCCCGAGCGTCGTCGTCGCTGTCGCAATCCAGCGAGGGTCCGCCGCGACGAACTCGATCTGGACCTCGATAACGGTCTGCTGCGTCCCTTCGACGTAGGTGGACGTGAATTTCGTCTTCTGACACTGGATCGCGCGCGCCGGGGTCGCGCCGACGTTGAGCGCCTGGTATCCTGACTCCAGGTAGGACTCCATCAGGTTGCACTCGGCCTCGGCCTGGTCGCGCGTCACGATGAACGCGCCGGCCGAGTCCACCGCGCCGACGCCGCCGATCGTACCCTTGATCGCGATCACCTTGGCTGCGCGCGTGCCCTGCGGGATCTGCTCGCCGTCGAGGAACGGGATCTTCAGCCGGTCGACCGTCGAGGGCTGGTCGCGCGAGACCAGCATGAAGCTCGCCGGGAACGAATAGCCGCCGAAGCTGATGCTCGAGGTGACGAAGCTCATATCGCGATCCGGTCGAGCGAGTACTGGCGCGCGCGCACGGCGCGATCGAGCGCGTCGCCGTGGAACATCGCGAGGTCCATCGCGTCGCCTGCGCTGTTGATGTCGCCGTTGTGCGTGATGTTTTGCGTGATGGCGACGTCGCCGCCGGTGACGCTGCGCGTGACCACGGCGAGCGCATTGGCGGCGCCTGCGCCGGCGTTCGTGATGCTGCCGACGAGCTCGTTCCCGGCCGAGGAGATGTTCTGCGAGATCGATTGCGCCGAGTCGCTGAGCGCCTGGAACGACGGCGTGATACTCGCGGTCGCCTCTTTGATCGCCGTCGAGGCGTCGGCAACGAGATCGGACCAGTACTTCGTGACGCCGTTGCTGAGCTGGACCATCCCGTCCTTGAGATACGAGAAGCCCGTCGCGCCGGCGAACTCCGAGGTCAGATTCGCGTCGAGCCCCTTGCCGCCGGTCTTGGCAATGTACTGGCTGAGGAAGTTGACCTCGCCGTGGCCGCCGAGTTGCTGCGCTAGCGCCGCATTCTCGGAGAAGCCCTGGCCGTTGGCCATGTACTGCGGCGCCGAGTCGTAGCCGCCCGATCCGCCGAGGTTCGCGAGCCCCTGGCCGTAGCTCGAAACGTCTCCGGCGAGATCCGGATTGTCGTGCGCGTTCGGCGCTGCCTTGCCGAACATTGAGCCGACGAGCGATCCAAGGCCGGCCCCGATCCATCCGCCGACCGGGCCGCCGAAGAACGACCCGACCGCGCCGCCCAGGCCGCCGCCGATCTCCCCCCAGGTGACGTGCGAGCCGCCGCCCATCATGTGGCCGAAGACGTCTCCGGCGATGATGCCGGCGGCGACAGGCGCGACCGACTTGCCGATCGTCGACGCGCCGAACTGCGTGTTGAGCGTGCCTCCGAGCAACCCGTTCCGGCCGGCGAGCACGCCGTTCCCGCCAGGGGTGCCGAGGATCGCGGTCGCGAGCCCGCCGCTGCCCGCCGCGCCCCCAGCGCCGCCGCCGAAGAGATTCTTCGCCATGCTGAAGAGGCCGCCGCTCCCAAAGAGCGCCGACACGAGCTTGAGGGCGAGAATGCCTTCGAGTATCTTCAGGAGCACGCCGAGCAGGCCGCCGCCCATGTCCGGAGACTTGAGCGCGTCGATCGTCGGCTGCTGGACCTGCGAGAGGTTGCTGTACGACGTCGGCGTCGGCGAGAGCGTCCCGATCCGTCCGCTGGCCAGCTCGTTCATCGTCGGAATGTCGTGCACGATGCTGATGAAGGGCGCGATCGTCGAGTCGAGCTTGTTGAAGTCGACGTTGATCCGGTCGAGCAGCGCGACGTGGATGCCGAACGCCCGCAGGATGCGTGCGATCACGTTGTAGAGATCGATGAAGATGTTGGCGACGAAGCCGACCGCCTGTAGCACGGCGTCGATCACGGGCCGGAAGGCGTCGATCAGCTGCGCGAAGACCTTCATCAGCTGGTTGACGACGTTCATGACGTCGGCGAAAGACTTCGACTTCTCGGCCGCGGCGATCAGGAACGACGTCGGATTGAAGGCGAACGAGATCCCGTTGGTCGCGTTGCCGGCGGCGTCCATCTGACGCGCAACGGTGAGTCCGGGCACGTTGAGCTTCTGGATGAGGTCGGCCGCGAATTGGCCGACCGAGAAGCGCGCCTGTTCGATCGCGTCGGTGAGCTTGAGATGCGCGATCCGCACGTCGCTCATCGTCTGCTGATGCGCGAGGATCGCCGCGTTGAGCGTGTTCTGAGCGGCGGCCATCGTGCGCGCGGCCTGCTCGGGCTTCTCCAACGCAGCAGCGGCCCGCGCCGCGTTGAAGTCCAACTCGGCAAGGTGGAGGTTGAGCTTCGCGATCGTGCGCGCGAAGTTCGCCTGGTCGAGGTCGTGCTGCGCCTTAAATTCGGGCAGCGGCTGGCCGAGAGCGGTGTCTCGGGCGAAGGCGTTCCGATCGGTCTGAGCTGCCTGTTGTACGCCGAAGACCGCTTTGTCGCGGGCTGCCCCGCGCGAGATCTGCTCGAGCGCGAGCTGCTGCTGGATGAGCGGGTCGAAGGCGTGCTGGATGTCCCGGCCCAGCTTCGCCAGCGTGCCGCCCAGCTTGATGAACTCGCCGTTGAGCTTCGAGGCGGCCGAGACGTGTTCGTTCATCCGCTTGGCGATCTCGGCGTGGGCCTTGGACTGCTGCTCGGCCTTGCCCGTGACCTGGCCCATCAGGGCGTGCTCGAGCTGCGCGGCCTTGAGTTCGGCGTCGCGTTGGGCCTTGATCGCCTCGCGCAGCTTTAGCGTGCGCTCGAGCTCCTGGCGTTCGAGGGTTTGCTCTTCGGCGACGTTGCTTTGAGTCAGAGGCTTGTAGGGGTCGCGCTTGTCGCGCAGCACGGCGAGCTTCGCCGCGGTCTCCTGGAGCGCGTTCTGCGCCTCTTCTACGCGGTGCTTCGCAGCGGCCAGCATCGCGTCGATCGGCGCGAACCAGGCGGCGAGGTCGCTGGCCTTGATCTTGCCGGGACCGCCGAGCCCGCTCCAGTCGATGTTCGGCATCTTGAGCGAACCGAGCGCCGATCCGAAGAAGCCGACGACGTTCTTCCAGACATTTTTGGCATACTCGACGCCGGCGTCCATGCCGCCCTTGATGCCGTTGTAGATCGCGGTCCGCATCTTCGGCATGGATGTGCTCATCATGTCGCCGAGGTCGTGGGATCCCCAGATAGCGCCAGGAGCCCCTCCGAACATGATCGCGGCGATGTCGATGAGGAGACGCTTGAGGTTCTCGCTGCTACCAAGAACGTTATTGACGAACTCCTGCCATGATGAAGCGGCGAAGTTGCAGAAGTTCGCCCAAGCGTGACCCAGCTTGTCGAGATTGAAGTAGATCAGCGCAAGCGCGGCGACGACGGCCACGATCGCTGCAATGATGCCGATCAGCGGCGCTTGCGAGAGCCATTCGGCGATCGTTAGCGTCGTGAACGCTTCGCGCGCTAGCCCGAGCCAGGTCACGAGGTCAACGAGCGCCATCAAGACGAAGCCGATCAGCTTGGGCCCGATCGACATCGCAGCCCACGCCAAGGATACGCCGTCTTTGAGAAAGACGAAGCCCTTGGTGACGATCGGCAGCATCAAGCCGAGCGCCGTGAGCGATACGACCGTAAAGGCAGCGCCGGCTGCAGCCGCCAGGAGCCACGGCGGCAAGCCCGCGATCGCCGAGATGACCTTCGCGATCGCGTTCGCGGCGCCGACGAACTCCGGCATCAGCGCCTTGCCGAAAGCGACGGCGAGAGAATTGGTGGCGTTGGTGACGCGCCCGAACGCGCCTTCGAGCCCCTTTGCGCGCTCTTCCGCGGCGCCGGCGACGAGCTTGTTCCAGTTCGTCATGACCTCGGAGAAGCTCATGAGCTCGCCGTTGGCCTTCTTCACCTGCAGGCCGTAGCGCGAGAGGATCTCGACGTGTCCCTCGGCTGCCATCATGGCGAGGTGCGTCGCTTCGGCGAGGTCCTTCTCGCCACGCGCGGCCGCGAGGCCGATCACGTTGACGAGCATCTGCTTCTGCTGGCCCTCGGTGGCGCCGGTCGCCGAGAGGGCTTGCATCGACTTGCGCATCTCGGTGATCGCGTAGCCGCCGCCTTGCGCCGATGCGGCGAGGCGCTTGAGCCAGTCTTCGACTTCGCCCGGGTCGAAGTCGTGGCCGAGGTTCTTCGTGATGCGCGCGGCCGTCTCTAGCGCTAGCGATGCTTGATCCGCGGCCTCGGCGATCTTCTTCAGCCCGTCGATCATCTCGACGCCGAGGAACGCCTCGAACATCGCCTTCCAGACGTGGCTGAGGTTCTCGCCCTTCTGCTCGATCGTCTCGATCGTGGCGACCGCTTCCCGGCCGAACGTCTTGAGCTCGTTACCGGCGGTCTGAATCGGCGTAACGAAATCGCCGACGAGGGCGCGGAGGGTGATCGCGATGTCGCGTGATCCGAGCATCGCGACCTCCCTCTAGCGTCCGAGTAATTCGCGCACGTGCGCGGGCATCTGATCGATCGACTTCGCGCCGAACGTCATCCCTTGATGGCGCTCGACGAACGCCGCGTCGCCGGCGAGATCTGTCCCGACCGAGTTTGCGGGCTCGGCGGACGCCGCGGTGGATCCGGCCGATTCGGTGTCACCGCCGCCCATCGGGTTCGTCGTGACGATGTACCGCCCAGCGGCGTCGAACATCACGAGCACCTGGCCGAGAGTGATGCCGTGCATCACCTGCTCGGGCATTAGCTCGTAATGCGCCATCACGAAGTCGACGGCGTCGGCTATGGTGAACTGGGTGCCGTCTCCACGCTCGTAGCTGCCGCGGCTCTCGCCGCCAGCGTTTTTCCCAGCGCATCCAGCCCGTTCGCCGAGAGGATGACCGGCAGCAGCGCCCGGATCATCGCGACCGTGGGGAGGCGATCGAACCATTCCGCGAAGACGGCCTCGCCCTCATCGCCGTCGACCTCGACCGATGCGCGTAGGAGTCGGCGCACAATCGCCTGCACGCGCTCACCCTGCCCCGCGATGACTTGCGCGAGTTCGCCCTCCGAGATGCCGCCGTTCTTCCCGGTCTGATCGAAGAGGCCACCGACCCGATCGACGATCGCGAGAATATCAGCCGTGTCGGCCGTCGCGAGTGGAACGAGGTCGATCGCGAAGCCGCCAAGATCGACGACGAAGCCCGATGGCTTGCCGACGACCTGTTTGAGGATCTCCATCCGCTTCGCAGCAGAGAAAAGGGGGCGCCGCGCGCCCCCCGCCTGATTCTTAGACATGATCCCTTTCAGCCTAGACGTTCACGGTGTCGCATTGGAACACGAGGCCGGCCGGGTTGGCGTAGGCCTTGTACGACCGCTCGTAGACGGTGAACGCGCCCTCCTGGTACTGGTTCTTGATGCCGGCGGTGCGCACGGCGAAGAACGTGTAGACCAGCTGCGCGGTCGAGTTGTCGAGCGGGGCGTTGTCGCGCTTGATGGCGACGAGCTGATACGCTTTCGCGCTGTTCTGGAACGGGTTGGCAACCGAGACGCGCGTGCCGGCCGCGTTGGTGTACTGGTACGTGCACTGCGTATTGATGCCGGTGTCGGCGGCAGCGAACTTCACCACGCCGACCGGGCTGACCGAGCAGCTGACGCCGACCGCCTCGGAGCCGCTGGCGACGATGTTATACACCGTCGGCACGTTGACGCCCGAGACGAGCGGATAGGCGACCACGACGAGCGTGTTCGGGACGAGCGTCGCGCCGTTGGTCAGCGTGAACGTGAACGGCGTGGTCGGCACGGTGTGCGGCTCGTCGATCGCGAACGGCGACGTGCCGGTCGAGATCGTGCCGTTCGTCGCGTTTGCGAGCGCCTGCGGCGTGAGATTGTAGTGCTTCGCGGTGATGTCGATGCTTCTGTGGCCGTCGGCGACGGAGAGCGGATACCCGCCTTCGCCGAATGCTTCCTTGAGGTCGGCTTTGAAGTCGACGTTGATGTCGGTCGCGTTGGCGATCGGGAACGGATACCCGCCGGGCAGCGTCTCGTAGAAACGCCCGGTGCCGAAGTTGATGCGGTCGACGGTTTGAACGGCCATGGATTCCCCCTCCGCCTATCCCGGCGGGAAACGAAAACGCCGGCGAATGGGCCGGCGGCAAGGGCTCCCGCATCAGCGCCTCACGCGCGGGAGATTCGTGCGCTCGCTGAGCGAGCATCACCGCGCGGCCGCGGCGGGCGAAGTCAGATGGCGATCGCGGTGAACTCGGTCGAGGCGTACCAGCGCTGGGACTGCTCCTCGAATGCCGCCGGCAGGCCACCCGCGTTGCGCACCTCGCGTATCGTGGCGGGCAGCGTGGCTCCGGTCGCGGCGCGCGAGAGCAGGCTGATGCCTTCGGGACCCGACCGCAGGCGCGCGATCGCGACCTCGATGATCTCGGTCACGGCGTCGTCGCCGCCGACAGCAGCCGTGCTGGCGGTGACCTTGATCCGGACGTGCCGATCAGGCAGCGCTTGCGTGACCGCGCCGCCATCGGTGACGTCGATCGTGACGAACGGATCCGGAGGCGTGCCGCTGCCGACGAACTGCTTGCCGGCGCGAAAGCTCGAGACGGGGATCGTGATCGGCGCGCCCGCGTTGATCACGTACTGGAACGCTGTCGACGTGAGCGCGGAGAAGACGGCTTGGCGGACGGCGGGGATCGTGCGCGACATCTACGCCCTCCGCATCTTCTCGATCGTTTGCTGGATCCGCGCTTCTACGACGTCGGCGAAGTCCTGGCCGTACACCTTGACGATGTACTCCATCCACGGACGCTCGCGCATGTGCGTCGTTCCCTCTTGAATGAATCTGTCGAGCTCGGCCATCGCTTCGCCGATCTGGATCCGGCCCTCGATGATGTCGCCGAACGAGCCCTGCGGCGAGACCTTCTCGAGCGCAGCCGCGTACGCGCCGCTCTGCTGGTGCACGAGCTGGTCCGGCGTGTGGACCGAGAAGCCGTGACTCGCGCTGTACGGGTGCCCCATCAGGGCCAGTTCCTTCAGCGTGTGATCGGTCGGCGAGAGCATCGTCGCGCACGCCTTGAAGGCCGCGTTGAGCGCGATCAGGATGCCCTGGAACGCCGCCTCACGGATCTCGATCGGCGCGTTGTCGAGGCCTTGGATCACGACGTCGAGGTTCTCGATCGTCCCCTTCACTGCGGCGCCGATCCGCTCGCGACGAGCCCAGCCGAGACTGCGGACCAATCGACGTGCGTGGAAAGCCATCCGCCCGTGTAGATGCCGCACGCGAACGCGAAGAACAGGAACGCGAAGAGCGCACCGAAGTCCGTCGGCTTCGACTGGTCCGCCACTACCAAGCCCTCCCGCTCGCGAGTTCGACCTGCAGCGTGCACGTGACGAAGTAGAGCGTCGACGCCAGGACGAGGTACTTGATCGCGCGCTCGTCGGTCGCCCGGTCGCCCTCGATGATGTCGGGGAAGGCTGCCTGCCCGTTCGGCGCGACGACGTACGTGACGCCGTTGACTGTGATCGATCCGCCCGGGGCCGTTCCAACGAACTGTCCGGGCCTCAGGCCGTCGACAATAAGCAGGGCGGTCCGAATGTATGTCGATCCCTCGACGAGCCACTGGACGTCGCCCTTCTCGGTGCGCTCGAGGCGCGCGGGGATCGCGGCGTTGATCGTTGCCGGTGCGGCTGGCACGGCGGATCCCGTCGGCGACGTTGACGACTCCATCCGGCGCTCAATCTTGACCGTGTTTGGACGAAGCGTCGTGCTCATCGCTGAATGCCGGGGCAGTAGTTGCGGAGCAGGTCGGCGGCCGGCTTCGGCATCGCGAATTCCTCGTTGCGCCGATCATACTGCGCCATGCCCTCGCGAACGCGCGAGAGTCCGCCGAAGCCGCGTTTGAGGATGCCGCGGTAGACGAGCAGCTCGGTAGCGATGATCGCCGTCGCCTTGCGCACGGAGCGCGGCGTCTGCATCCAGCCGAAGCCGGCGGTGTAGACGATCTTCCAGACGTTCGCCGAGATCGCGACGACCTGCGATTGGGCGAGCAGCACCGCCATGCCGACGGCGGCAGGCTGCAGCTCGAAGTACCCGGCCGTCTTGTTGACGTAGACGTTGGCACTTGCGCCAGCGACGTTGAACGTCGTCGTGAAGCCGGCCGAGGTGACGAACGTCAGCGCGTCGAGCGATGCAATCGGGATCGACGACATCGGGCCACGCAGCGGCCAGATCCGCGGGCCCTTGAAGATCGTGCGATTCGGCGGCTTGAATTCGTGGTCTTCCGTGACCTGGAGCAGCCGTAGGCCGACGCCGCCGACATGCTCGTCGACGAAAGCGCTGGCGTCGCGCAGCAGCTCGGCGAGAAAGGTTTGCCCGAGGTCTGCGACGTCGGCGTCGGTTCCCTCGATCGGGCTGAGATACTGCGAGACCTGCTGGTACTGCGAGGTCACGATGAGCGGACAACTCGCCTGCGAGCTGTCGTTCGCCGTGACGATGAGCGTGTTGGACGTCGCGCCGTCGGGGACGGTGAACGCCACGCTGCTGCCATCGACGGCGAACGTCGCGGCGATCGCGAGCGGACCCGGTGTGACGAGACCCTGGTTCTGCAGCGCGACGCCGGCGTTCGGTCCGCCCGTCAGCCCCGTGCCGGTGAGCGTGATCAGATTGCCGGGCGCGCAGTCGACGAGGCTCGCCGAAAGCGCGGCGGCCACGCTACTTCTTGACCGGCGGAGTGAGCTTCGTCGCCTCGGCGTTCGCGCGTTCGGCGGCGGCGCTGTTCGCTGCGATCAAGTCTTCCGCGAACAGGTCGATCGGCTGCTCGGGCGGGACGACCTTCGGCGGCGTCGAGGCGGCCGGCTTGAGCGTCCACTGGTTCTTTTCGAGATGCGCCTTCTGCTCGTCCGTCAGCTCGAAGGCGCCGTCGGCCGGATGCGCTTCGAGCGCCCCGACGGGGGTGTGGAGGGTTTGGCCGGGATTGATGCCGGCGATGCTGTATCGTCCCACGGTTCCTCGCAACGCGCGATGTCGCGCTTGACGTGTGCGGTGCGCGCCACGGGCAAATCGCCGCGGTCACGTTCGAAGGTGATCTTCATGGTCGAAGCGTGCCCGCGCGAGGCCGCCGAAGCAACCTCGCGCGGGACTGCGCGCTCGTCAGCCCTACGGCTGCGAGAGCGTGATCGTGACCGACCCGTTGACGAACCCGGTCGTGTCGACGGCCGGCGGTTGAACGCCGGTCGCGGTGATGCCGGTGTTCGGCTCCTGGTAGTTCGTGCCGATGTTGATCGGCGCGCCCTGCTTCGTGAGCGGGTTGAGCGCGGTCACCGGGCCGTTGCACGCGTACACCTGGTACTGCGTGGCCGCGACGTTGAGCAGCGGGTTGGCCGCCGGAGCCGCGGGTGAGGTCACGGTGAGCACGCTGTTCAGCGGGATGAGCGCCGAGACGGTCACCGGTGAGGGTAGCGACTCGCCGCCGTTCGCGTCCAGGAACGTGGTGGCGACGCTCGGCGTGTGCGCGGCCAGCGCGCCCGAGACGGCGGCGCCGGTCGTGGGCGCGGCCGGAGGCGCGATCGCCCCGAGTTGCGCCTGGTTGAGCAGTGCGCTGAAGAACCCACCGGCGGTGGGCGAGGAGCGGAGGTCGACGTCGATCGTGGTCATCTGCGCCCCGGACGGATTGTCCACCGCCGCCAGCGCCGCCGCAATCGCGATCTTTTGAGCCATGTTCGTGTGCTTTCTTCGAGAGCGCGTGGGAGCCGAGGCACGCTCTCGATCGTGCACTCGGCTCGCGGTGACGTAGGGGACTATCCGATGCGCAGACGGACCTTGCCGACGAACATCGGGACCATGAATTCGAGCGACGCGAACCAGAAGGGAATCTTCAGGTTGCGCAGCGTGCGATCGCCGCCCATCGGGAGTTCGAGCATCGCAGGACCCTCGGACCCGAGCCACACGATGTGGACGTAGCGGGTGTCGAAGACGTTGATGTCGATGTACACGCCCGCCCCGGCGAGCGCGTACTGCCCGATGCAGAAGTCGGGGACGATACGGTAGTACGGCACGCGCTCGCCGTCGCCGAGCGTGACGCTGGGCACGTAGGCGCCGGGCGAGATCTGCAGCATGCCGTCGGCGTTGTAGAGGCCGCGCGACTTCGCTTGCACTTCCTTGCGGAGATACGAGCGCGCCGCGGCGGTGCCGCATGCGAGCAGCGAGTTCGCATCGCCGCCGGCGCCGGTGATGGCGTCGCAGACGGCCGCGAACGCGTCGGTCACCGAGCCGGTGTTCGGGTCCCAGCTCGCCGAGGCGCGCACGTCGACCGTCTGGATGTTCGCCGAGGGCGACATGAACTCGGTCGTGAAGCGGAAGCCGCGGAAGCCGTTCTTGTCGTAGACGCCGGTCGGGCTGTTCGAGCCTGCGGCGACGCCGTTGACGGTCGCGCCGACGTTCTGCATCCGGAACGATTCCGTCTGGAAGTCCTGCGCGATGCGCAAGAGACCGCCGTCGACTTCATCGCCCATGATGTCGCCCGACCCGGACGCGCGCGCGCCGAAGATCGTGCGGAGCGGAGCGCCGCGCAGCGAACCGAACTGCGCGACGTTGCAGGTGTCGAGCACGTAGGTGTTCGAGTCGCCCTGCACCTGGTCGGACTCGCCCATCGTGACGGGCTGGTCGACGGTGCGCTGCGTGTACGCGGTCCAGCGCCGATACTGATCGGCCAAGCCGTTCGCTTCGCGCTTCGGCACCAGCTCCGCGAGGCGGAATTGGCGCACGAAGACCTCGGCGAGTTCACCCAGGATGCCCTGGTCGATCGCCGGGCCGGCGGACGCCGAGGTTGCACCGGCGACGTCGCGCACGATCATGCCCATCTCGGCCTTCATGCGCGGGGAGTCGTAGCCGAAGACTTCGGCCTTCTTGTTGGCGTCGAGCGGACGCCAGAGGGGGTAGTTGGCGCGGTCGTGTTTGTCGAGTACGCGCTCGCGGGTCTCTTCGTGGACTTCGGGCATCGCTGCTACCTCGCGAAAGGCGAAGAGCCCGCGCAGTGCACAGGCTCCTCTGGGGTGATTAGGTGCGGCGCCTTACTCGGGGCGCAGCGGGGGGTTGGGATCTGTCGAGCCGCGCTCGGCCAGCTTGCGCTTGAGGCGCGCCTGTGCGTCCTCCAGCGAATGGGACTGCAGTCCGACCGGCACGGCGGCCGCTTCGCGCGACGCGAAGCCGGTGACGGTACGGCGGCCCGTCGGCGTCGATCGCAACTCCGCGAGCTGCTTGTCGAGCTTGACCTTCTCGTCCGTCGCCGTCTTGATCGCGGCTTCGAGCGCATCGCGCGCGGTCGTGCGCTCAGCGATCGTCGTGGCGAGCGTCGCGAGCTCGGCCTGCTTCGCCTCGATCTCGGCGTTCGCGGCGGCGAGGCGCTGCGCGGCTTCGGCGGCCTCGGTGTCGGTCAGCTTCGGCTTCGGCGCGGCGCGATGCTGGATCTCGGCGGCGTGCGGCACGAGGATGCAGGCGTTTTCGCCCTCGGCGCCCGTGCTGCAGCGCGTCTCTCCGTCCTTGGCGATCGGCGCGCTGAGCTGCTCGCCTTCTTCACCCTGATCGTCGGGATCGAGCAGGTCCTCGAGCCCCTTCTTCGCAGCGTCGAGGTGCGTTCCGGCCGCGTCGCAGACGCCGTGCGCCTTGGCCTGGCCGATCGCGTAGATGGCGAGATTGATCGCGTCCATGCAATCGGCGCTCATCGAGTCGTCGCCGTCGCGCTGCGCGATCGGGAACTCGGCCGCATGCTTCGTGCAGAGCAGCGATCCGGCGGCGTTCTTCTCTTCGCAACCATCCTTGAACGCGCAGGCCGCTTCGCCGGCGACCGGTTCGCGCGGCTCCTCTGCCAGCGCGAGCGTGTACGTCTTGTCGCCGGCGCGCACAGAGACGCTGCGCAGCTGCTCGTCCAGGATACCGCGCACCGCGGCGTCAGTGATGAAGTCCGACGTGCGCACGCGCAGCGTCACGGTCTCGCCGGTCGCCTCCGCAGCGACGAGCGACTTCGTGACGAGATCGCGGCGCTGCGCCGGCTCGACGTCCTTCGGGACGGCAGCGGCGAACGAAGCGGCGCGCGTCTTGAGGTCCTCGGCCGAGCGGCACCACGCGCGCTGGTTCGCGGGGATCCCGACGAGCGAGATCTCCAGCAGGTCGACGCTCGTGACCAGGAAGCTCCAGTCGTCCGGCTCTTCCGAGGCCCACTCGACCTCGAGGAAGATCAGTCCGACGGACCAGCCATGGCGGATGCCGTCCTGGCACTGCTCCCAGGCCGCCAGCGCGCGCGGGTTCGTCTCGGTGACGCGGACCTCGATGTCGAGGTCGATGTACTCCTCGCCGTCGTCACCGGTGCGCACGACGAGGGCGGCGTCGACGATCGCACCGAGGGTGTCCTCGGGGATCTTGTAGCTGTGATTCAGCCAGCTGGTCAGCCCGCTGTCCGGGTCCTTGATCGTGACCGGTAGGCCACGCAGCTTCTCGACCATCTGCTGCTGCGCCGAGGGCGCGAAGATGTCGCCGTAGAGGTCCTTGGCGGTCGAAGACGCGGTGCCGCCGATGTACTTGCGCTCGACGCCCGCAGCATCGGGCTTCGTGTACGCGCGCAGCTTGCCGAGCGAGAACGTTGCGTCGTAGTCGCGCTCGCGCGCCGGTCGGCCGGCGGCCGTGGAAGCGGTCAGGAGAGGGGGCATCAGCGATCCTCCAAGATGACGGCGGCGTCGCGAGGAATCTCGCTGACGGTGAGCGCGCTCGCCGAGCGGACGCGCATGGTGATGAAGTCGCCGGCGTTGACGACGAGCTCAACGCTCTCGACGCCCGGGATCGGCTTGCCGTCGAGCAGCAACTCGCACGATCCGGCGAAGCCGTACGCCGCGTGCTGGCCAGCTACGAAGTCTCCGCAATCGGTGGCGTTGTCGTACAAGCATCGCGGCTGCGAGAACACGATCTCGAACCGGCCGATCGCAACGCGCGCGCTCTCAGGCGCCACGCGGAGCGCTGGCGCGATCTCGACGACCGGCATAGGGGCCTCCAGGGACGCACCGCAGCCGCGGCGCAGATGTGCGGATGACGGCAGCGGAACTGATCGAGCGACTCAAGCTCGTACCGGCAGACGCGCCGGTGATGATCGAGGACGACGACCACGGTGTGTTGCTCGTAGACGAGGTTCGAATCGGGTCAGCGTTCGGAGTCCACGGGAGCTTCGGGCCGGGCGCGATTCTGGACGGTACCCCGTTGGAAAGCGGGCACGATCTATATCAGGGGTCGCGTAGAGTCATCGACGTTGACTTCGATCGACACTGGCCCTACGAGCCACCCAGGGGGCGGCCAGAGTCCTAGGCCGCCTCACCCAGCGCCGCGTCCCAGCTTTCCTGATCCGCGGTGACCTTGCACTTGCATTTGTCGCGGCACGGCGTATCGCCGTAGCCGGGCCAAGTCGGCAGATGCTCGTACGGCCCGCCGGCGGCGAGCGACGGGCACGCATCGCAGTGATCGGCGCCGTCCTCGAGCACCCACGCCATCAGGATGTTGTTCTGCTGCAGCTGCGCGCCGTAGCCGTTCCATCCGGCGCCCCACGGCGGATCCGCGTAGCGCGTGACCGACGATCGCAGCCCCTCGAGCTTGCGGTCGATGCGCGCGAGCACGCTCTCGACCGTTGATCCTTCCTCAGCCTGCGCGGCGTTCGCTTCATCAGCTAGCTCGCCGGCGAGACGATCGGGAACCTCGTCGGCGTACGCGCGAACGTGGCCGACCCAGACGTCGACGACTGGATCCGCGTCGTCGCGATGCGTGCCGCGGAACGCCTTGCGTCCGAGGTTCACGGCTTTTCGATACGCGTCGAGGTCGACGAGTTCGCCGGCGAGACCGTCGAGCGGCGTCGTGAAGTCGCCGGCGTTGAAGTCCTTGCGCGCGAGCACGCGGCCGAAGTGATGACGCACCGCCGCAGATCGGAGATCCCACACGGCGTTCAGTCGATCGCGTTCGCTCGCGTTTAGCGCGTGGAGCTGCTGCTCGAGCTCAGCCTCGGCTGCGGCGTTGGGGCCGGCGCCGCGACGTCGAAAGGGACGGCGCTCTTGGCGACCTCCACGTCGTGATCCGCGGTCACCCATTCAGCTAGGCGGGTCGGCGTAGGCGATGCCAGATACCGCATCCGCGCCATGTCTTCGCGCATGATCGCCGCATCGACCGCCTTCTTTCCGGACGAGTCGTCGGCGTTCGAGGGGTCGGCCGGATCCGCGGGATCGGGCGGCGCGCCAGCGGGGCGAATCGGCACGTCGCCGCCTTCGTACGGATCCATGCCGAAGCGTATCGCGCGCATCTCGTTCGGTAGGATGACGGCGCTGGTGATGTAGATCTTGTCGATCTGCGCCTGCGCCAACGGATCGATGACCGAGAGGTCCGGGAAGACGAGCCCGTGATTCTCGTCGATCTGCCAGACGATCTTCCGGGTGATCTTCTCAGCGACCAGCGTGGCGAGCTCGACGTATCCTTCGTCGGTGCGCTCGGAGACGACGGTGCTACTGGCCTTGTTGACATCGCTGGTGATGCCGAAGATCGTCGGGTCGAGCGAGAAGACCATGGCGATCTTCTTGACGAGCCACTCCTTGGTGAACTTGCGCTCGAGCTCGCTCGGCGAGAAGCCGAACTTGCCCGCGACGATCGGCTTGCGGTCTGGAGAGCCGCCGCCGAAGATCGCCGTGCGCCCGGTGCCCTCGATCTCGGATTCGTAGTACGACCGATTCGCGAGCAGCTGATCGTTCGTCATCCCGCCGAAGTCGATCCAGCCGGGCGGGATGCCGTGCTTGAGCAGCTCGAAGTCGTACTGCTCGCCGTAGAGCTCGGCCTCGATGATCGCGACGAGCGTCTCGACCGGCGACCAGCCCAGAATGCGGTGCGTCGTTTCGCCGCCCATCATGTAGACGAGCTGGCTGTCGAGCAGCTCGGCCTCGACGCGGCGCGTTGCGCGATCGACCTGGCGATAACGGATCGCCTTGGGATCGCAGCCGAGGCCGCCGCGGTTGACCGGCTTTTCCCAGTTGGGATCAATCTCGACGAGCGCACCGTCGACCGCCCAGAGCGCCGCGATCGCGCAGCCGGTCGCGGGCGCCGGTCCACCGCCGAGCGTCTTCTCGATCTCGATGCAGCCGGCGTCCAGAACGAGGTGATCCTCGACGGTCTTCTCGAGCAACGAGCGCATCGAGTCGCCGGCCGGGTTCACGTAGCGCAGTAGTCGAGTCACGGCGTCGACGACGGCCGGGTTCGGCGGTGCCTTCGGATCGTCGAGCCGTACGATCTGCCAGCGCGAGCTCGAGATCTGGTGCTTACGCTTGTCGATCGCCGTACGGACGACTTCGTTGTTCGCGAAGTTGCGCAGCATGGTGACGGTGGCGCGCGAGCGCAGCGTGTTCGAGTTCCAGACGCGCACGCCGCCGGCGGATGCGTAGGGACCGCGCGGTGCCTCTTTGATGGCGTCGGGATTGAAGAATGCGCGGAGCCGCTCGGCGATCGTCGGCATCCGCTGCTCCTTCTGCGCTACCGGCGCCGCGATGACATTGAGGTGAAAAGTAGTGGCGGGTCCGACTTGTGCCGCTTCGCATACAGCGTGGCGAGCCCGAGTCCCATCACGCAATCCTTGATGAGATTCTCGTCGTCGCGATCGTAAAAGCTCAGCTCGTCGTTCACCTGACCGATGAACGGGCTGCTGATCTCTCGCAAGTTCAGCGCCGACTGCAGCGTCGTGAGCAGATCGTCCTTGGCCGGGTTGGTGAACCAGTAGCCCTCGGCCTTGATGTCCTCGAGCTCCTCGACGACCGTATCCCCGACGCCGGTCGAGTCGACCACGGTCGTGCTATGAGCCTCGCCGCCAAACCGGCGATGCCGATCGCGGATCCGCGCGTACACGTGCTTCCAGCCTTGCTTGTGGAACCGCTCGTACTCGACGACCGGCATCCTCTTGGGCCTGCCGGCCGCGTCGGTCAGCGACGTCGTGTCGATCGTGAAGCCCGTCGCCCAGTCCTTGCGGTTCGCGAGATCCCAGCCATGCACGTATCGGTGCGAGGGGTATCGCGTCTCCCAAGACCGGCCCTCGAGCATCAGCCGGATCCGCGTCGGAATCTCTTCCTCGTCCCTGCTGACGATCTCGATCTGATCGCTCAGCTCGGTGTCCCAGAACTCGGCGATGTCGGCCGCTTCGAAGAACCCGCCGCCGGCGTCGACGACCTCGCCCAAGATGTTCTGCCGGCGCTTCTGATCCGACATGCGCGCGGCGTTCGCTTCCACGGCGTCGCGCGGGATGTTCGGGTTCTCGTACGTCGGACCGGTCTGCGCGTACACAGCCGGCAGCTTGCCGGCGAGCGCATCGAGGAAGTACCGGCCGTAGTCATTGCGGCCGTTGCCGGTCGAGGTATAGTCGAGCGCGCCGCGACGATCGACGAGCCGCATGCGCAGCACGTTGTCGCGGATCGTCTCGAACTTGGGCTCGTACGCCGCCTCGTCCCAGTTCACGAAGTCGTAGTCGTTGCCCAGGAGATGCACGCCGTCGCGCGCCGTTGACCGAGCTTCGAACGTCGCTCCGTTGACGAACTCGAACGTCGGGAACGGTGTCATCCGTGTGTCGCGGATCAGCCAGCCGGCCTTCGGGCCCTGGAGCATCCCGTACGCTTTGCGCCAGACGAGCCCGGCCTGGTCCGCGGTCAGCGAGACGTTGATCCCGCGATACGGAGCGTGCTTTCGCGCCATCGCGGCTTTGATCTCGGCGTCCCAGCCCAGCCGGTAGACGCACTTCCAGATCATCTTCGCCGCGGCGATGTGCGACTTGCCCCAGCGGTTGCCGGTCGTCAGCGCGTTCTCGCCGAGCGTCGACTGCTCGAGCCAGCGCTTCTGGCCGTCGTGCGGCTCCATGTCGAGCACGTCGCGGCAGAAGCCGATCGGGTCGTGCCGGTACTTCTTCAGCCGCTCGGCGAACGCGGCGCGCTTGGCGGCGTCCGACCGAACGACGTTCGCCATGCTCTACTCCAGCGCGTCGATGAGCTGCTGCAGTCCGAGGTCGACCCGCGTTGGCGCGTCCACGCCGAGCAGCTTGTCGATGCGCGTCTGCGCCGCAACGATGTCGCCCAGCGTGCGATCCGTGACGCTGGCCTTACCGCCGCCGGTGCCCTTCTTCTGGCGCTCTTCCTCGGTCTCGGGATCGATCTCGATCTCGCCGGTGATGAGCTTGACGACCTGATCGTACCGGGCGCCCTTCGCAAGCGCGAGCTTGATGACGTGCCGGTAGACGGCGATCGAGCGGGCCTTCTCGACTTCGCGCTGATCGGCGAGCTCGGCGGACCGGCGCTCGCTCTCGTGGCGGATGTCCTTGACGATCGTGTCCTTGTCGACGTGGAGTTCGGCGGCGATCTCGCGGACCGACTTCCCCTCGACGACGCTCAGGATGAACGATTGCTCCTGCCGGGCGATCTGCTTGGGCGTACGTGCGCGAGGCGTCCGGTTTTGTCCCTTGGTCGCCATCGTCTACCTCGCGTTCGGCGCCCCGGTTTCTCGATAAGGAATAGTCCCCCACTTGGCGGCGATGGCGTTCCGGTACGCTCGGAATCACAAACGCAGAGGTCCTCTGGCTGATCCGGCCAGCGTGGCCGCTACCTTACCCAACGACGGACATCGATTCGAGCGCACTCGCTCGACGCGCTGAACCGCTGCGTAACCCTGTCCCGCCTTGGAGGCAACCGATGGACGACCAAATCTGGTCCGCCCTTATTCTCGCGCTGTCGAAAATCGCGATCGCCGCGATCAACGTGTCGTGTCGCCGGCGAAAGCGCTAGTCGCGGGGTGCCGGCACCCCGCTATTTGATCGCGCCCCGCCCTGGACGAACGCGAACGGCGGACTTACCCCGCCGGAGTACTTCGCGGCCACCTCGAGCGCCCGGCGCAGCTTCGCTTCGACATCGACGGACGGCCCCGCGCGGAGAATCGCCATCGCGCCGCGGGCGAACTCATCGCCGCAGCCGACCGCATCGAATCCGTCGGTCGACTCGCCGACCTGGTAGTCGCTGTCGATGTAAAACAGCCGGCCCTCGTAGCCGACCAAGAACGTCCCGCCGCGCTCGACCTCGTTCTCCTTGCGCGCGAAGCCGCCGGTCTTCAGGCAGCTGCGCACTGCGTCGATGAACGTCGTGCGCATGTACTTGTCGACCGACTCGCTCCCGCGCTGCTCCGGTACGGTGAACGCGTGCTGCAGCAGGTCGCCCATTCGGAACGAACTGGTGAAGCCGAAAACCATCGGGCCGTTGATGAACACCTTGGGCGCGACGCGCTGCGTGACGCGCAGTCCGGAGACCGCGGCCGCGTCGCCGCCGATCGTCACGACGCCGTTCTCGATCCAGCCGACGATGCAGGTCATGCGTGCGGCGCCCCGTCGTCATCCATCCGCGCGCGGTGCAGCTCCTCGAGCTCGGCATCGAGCGCCGGGCAGTCGCCGTCCGGATCGACCCACGTCTTCCCGCACGAGCATCGGCAGATGCCGCCATGGCCGCCGACAACGCCGTCCTGCGTCGCGTGGTGCCGCTTGCGGATCGTTGCCTCGGCCTCAGTCGCCATCGTGGAGCAGCCCCTCGTCCTCGTCGTTGCCGTTCAGGTCGGCCTCTTGCTGGCCGTAGTCGTCGCTGCAGCCGTCCGGATACGTCGTCGGATCCAGCGGCTCGTCGTCGTGGAACACGCTCATCCCATCTCACCCGTAGCGTAGGCGACGATCGTCGTGGCAACGCCGGCGACGACGAGGATCGCGACGTAGACCGCGGTGCCGATCACGAGCGCCCGCATCATCGCCGCACGCACACTTCGCACGGGCCGCCGCAGTCCGGGCACCGCCGGCTGCCGCTGCAGACCTTGCACACGTCGAGGCCGAGGATGACGCGCGCCTGGGTGCCGGGCGTGATGTCCAAAGTTGCGAAGTTGCGCAATTTCGCAACCGCGGCCGCGACCGGCGCATGATCAAGCCGCAGCACGTGCGCGGCGACGGGCGGCATCACGATGGGGACCTCCAGGGCCAGCGACGGGGAACGAGGAGAAACCGCATGCCGTCGCGCTCCCGGTACGCCTCGGCGATCTTGCGGCCGCACGAAACGCAGCAGCGAACGTTGACGTCGTGGCCGAACGGTCGCTCGGCGTGCAGCGCGCAGAGGTACTTGCGGCACCAGAAGCACCGCGTCGACGCCGGGTGCTCGGACTTCACGGGCGCATCGTAGGTCACGCGCGTCGTCGGGCACTCGGCGCAGTTGGCGCCGTGCGGGACGTCTTCGGTCACGGCAGCCTCCCGGAGTGAAGCCGCCAGCGGCCTCGCAGCCTCGCGGACGACGCGCATATAGCGCATCAGGCGCGGGCCGCCGGCGGACAGGTGTCAGAGTCGCAAGTACTTTCCCGAGCTGTCCTTCGGCTTCGAGTGCAGGTACAGCGACGTCGTGGCGATCGACGCGTGTCCGAGCGTGTCGCGGACCAGCGCGATCGAGGCGCCGGCGTCGAGCGCGTGCGAGGCGTGCGCGTGACGCAGCCAGTGCGGGCTGACCGGTTTGCCGATCTTCGCCCGGCGCGTGGCGGCGTCGACGACGTCTCGAAGCGCCGAGAACGAAAGCGGCCGGCCGTTGCGCTCGCGGAAGATCGGCGCATCGTCCAGGTCCTCGGGGCGCCGGAGCGCCGCGGCGAGAGCCCAGACCGACGCGGGGATCCGCACGGTGCGAAGCTTCTGACCCTTGCCGACGACCGTCACGAAGGCGTCGCCGGTCTCGTCATCCGTCGTCGCCGATCGCCAGCGCAGCGAGCAGAGCTCGGCGCGCCGGAAGCCGGCAGCGTACAGCAGGTGCAAGATCGCGACGTCGCGCGGCGACCGCGGCGCGCGGATCAGCCGGCGCACCTCGGCGCGGGTCAGTGCGCGTTCGCTCGGATCGTTGACGACCTTCGGGACGCGCAGCGCGACGCCGACGTCGACGGTGATCAGGCCGGCCCGGGCCAGGAAGTGCAGTAGTGACTTCGCAGCCGAGAGCATCCGCGCTCGAGTTCGGACTGCGAGATCTTCCTCGAGCTCGTCGGCGAAGTCTTGGAGGTCGGCCAGCGTGATCGCGGCGATCGGCTTGGCGACCGAGGCGCGGAGGCGGGCGACGTCGCGGCGGTAGGTCGCGATCGTCGACGCGGGCCGGCCGTGCAGCCAGAGCGCGACGAGGCGATCGTCGGTTTCTACGTTTGTCCCCGATTGTAGAAAATTGGGGACGTTGGTCGCCGTACGGAGCGCGATCGCGTCGGACATCGCGCCTCCCGAACTCCGAGATTGTTACGTAACTACCCCGGAGTCAACGTCACTTCGTCCGCTATGTCGCAAGCTCTGTGTCGAACTTCTCGCACCCGGGCGAGCGCGCACGTGCACGCGAATTAGTGATAGAACGCGTCGTCGCGAAGTCCGCTAAATCGCACTTCTGTGGGGGTTTTCCGCGTCAGACGAACGGCCCCGACTGCTTGCCGGTGATGCGCTGCCAGATCCAGATCGGGATCAAGATCAGCAGGTAGCCGATCTGCGCGAAGATGCTCATTCGACCACTTCCTGTTCCACGTGAGTCGTGCCGCGAGGACCGCGACGGCGCGCTTTCGGAGCCGGTCGCGTCTTGCGATTCGCCTCGCGCTGCGCGCGTTGTTCGCTCGTCTCAGCCGCCGGCGCCGTCGCTGCGGCGAGGATCGCCGGCGTAGCGCGCGGCGGTTGGAGGAGACGCTCGTAGTCGTCCGAGCGTTCCGACTGCCTCGGCGCGCGTCGTCGCATCGGCGACCTCCGGAAATGAAAACGGCCGCGAGCGATGCTCAGCGGGCCGAAATGTTTACGCGGCTACCTCCGCGGTACCCGCACATTTTCTCACGCGACGTCGCGATCGGTCAAGGGCGGATGCGCGGCCTCGAGGCTTTCGTCGATGAGGCGATCGATCGTCAGCCGCTCCGGAGGATCTTCGGCGATCGCATCAGCAACGGCGGGATCGAAGATACCCGACTCCGCGGAGCGCTGCAGCGACTCCATGACCTGCAGCTTCGTCATCCCGGTCTTCGCCATGATGCCACCGACGGCATCGAGCAGCTCGCCGTTCGACGCGCTCTCGTCGGCGTCGAGCGTGGCCTTCGCCTCTTCGGTGACGCGGCCGGCGACGACGGCCGGGCGGGGCTTCTTCTCGAGCCCGCTGGTCGCGAGTGCGTGATTGATCTGAGCCAACGGCTTCCCCTCAAGCTTCTTCGCTCGCCCGCTACGATCGTTGCGGCGGCGCCCGTGGACCTTAGGGCCCCGGATCGCATCGTTCAGCGCGCGCGAGTCTGAGGCGGCCAGTTCGCGCGCGTCGTACTGGGCGAGCATCTCGTCGGGCGTGGCAACGTGGTCGTCGACGTCGACGACGCCGTGCCGAAGCTCTACGGTGGCCCCCACGATCCCCGGCTCGACCGCGGCGCCTTCGACGTACTCCCCGAGCTCGTCGCGATAATAGCGAGCGGCGCGCGCTCCGGCGGAGACCGTCGTCGGCATCTTCGCGATCCGGCGGCCCTGGACCGGATCGATCTCGCCCCCGTCGAGCAGATGCGCGAGCCCGCTCGGACCGAGCGCGGCGTGGAGTGCTCGCCGCTGCTCGTCGAAGGGCTGCTCATCTAGGAACCGGTTGGCCAAGTGCTCGCCTCCTTGAGACGCACGACGAACGCGCGCCGTGTGAAGGCTGCGCGAGTGGGTCCCCGGAGAGGGCGATCCCGGCATCCGGGGTCTACAGGATTCCTTCTCTCCTGGTATCGGATCGTCCGCTAGGAATCGTTCGCATCTTCGCCGTAGCGCCAAGCAGGGGCTCGAGTGAGATACCGTCGCGCGGTCAAACGCGACGTAAGGGGTCGGGCCCAAAGGTGCGCACATACGGCTTGTGGGGGCTTCCCGGCGCACTTACGGCGGCATGGGTCTTTGACCGAGGACTTAGCCGATCGTGGACCGAGCTTCACGACGTGGGCCCTGGCCATCGCTAGGCGGTGAGCCGGGCCGCCCGCGCCTTCGCCGCCGCACCCTCGGCCCGCGCGAGGTGCGCGATCGAGCCGACGTGATTCGCAATCGAGGCGGCGTCGGCGACGACGACGGAGCACGCCACGCAAACCGTCTCGCCGGTCTCGCCACTCCAACCGCGTTCTTCAACGCCGTCGACCAGGTTGCGCTTTGCTCTCCGATGCGCCGGATGGTAAGCGTTCAGCGACGACACGAATAGCGTCCAGCGTTGGCCGCCGCAGAGTCGCGTAATCGCATCAATCAGCAGCGCCTTCAGCGCTTCACTCTCGCGCGGCGGCATACCGGCGGCTGCGTCGGCGGTGCCGAGCTCGCGCATGAAGAGGGTGGCGCGTTTGCGGGTGGCGCTTTCGGTCATCGTCGCACGTCTCGCCGATTCGCCCTGCGTGCGCGCCTGCGCCATACTGTTGAGATACGGCGGCCCGTCGCCGACATCTTGAACTCAGCGCGCTCGATCGCGCCGGGATGATCGAGGCGATACAGCGTCGTCGTGCAGGTGACCGGGATGCCAAACGTGTGGCGCTCCCCGCACGCCTCGCAAGGATCGTAGCGGTTCATTGCGCCGCCCGTTCCAACGCCGTCCGCACAACGCCGATCCACGTCCAGACGCAGGTCCCTTTCACGTACGCCTCGTCGTGAAGCCCGTGCTTCGCTGCCGACCTCTGGCAACTCGTGCAGATCACGTTATCGAACTGCTTGCGTACCTGCGCTTCGGTCAGCACGTCGTCCCCTCCGGCTCTTGCTGAGCAGTGAGCGCGGCGGCGGCGCCCGAATCGCGCCAATACCCATCGCATCGGTTTCTCGCCCAGAGGGCCCGATGTACGATACACCACTCGGTGTTTACGCCCCCGTGGTTACAGGGCGCTTTCCTCGTAGGCTCAGCGGCGTGACGCATCGCGTCCGCGTAGCCCTCGTTGTAAAGGGCTCGCTCACGGTCATCATGTGGGACAACGAAAGAATCCACCTCGGCGCTGGCCGGTGGTACAACCACCGAAAGAGCGGCCTTCAAGACGGCGCGCATTTGCGTGAAGTCGAGGTAACACGTCCCGGACCACGGGCCGTGCTTCTTGCGATATTCGACATCGGCGTGGGTGCAGGGGTCCGGGCAGGACCCGAGCGGGACGGTCGCGCCAAGCGCCGCATAAGTCATTCGGTCGATCTCGTCGTCGTCGTCCGGCTTCGTCTGCGCGCCCTCGCGAGCGGCAATCCACGCGGAGCGCATCGCGTCGTCCACGTTTGACTCGAAGCAGTAAGCGCCGCCGTCATCCCCTTCGTCCTCTAGCCACGCCTCGAACGTCTTCCAACGCCCCGCAGTCGCGGGAGCAGGCACCGAGCCCAAGCACTCGATATTGCCTTCCGGGTCTACGGTATGCGTGCCGCTGCACCAGCCTTCGTGGACAGCGATCTTCACGCAGCAGTGTGCGGGAGCAGGCACCCCTTCAATGACGGGGGGTTGGGCGGGCATCTGATCTGCGCCGCAATGCAGACAGACGACCGTGGGACCCCTGGTGCCGATGGCTCTATGCCTGCACTCGTTCGGCGGAATTGCGTAGGCCCGAGACGTGAAGCGACGGCACTCCATATTACCCTGCTTCTCGCAAGCGCCAGGCTTGCATGAGCACCACGTCAAGGCCGCGCCACGGGTAATCGCGTCCTGCGTCACCTCGGAGGGGCGTGCAGGTGCGGTCCGGGAGAGCGCGGCCCGAAGCTTCTCGCCAGCGTAACTCGTAGCGATGAAGTCGGACGACAACGCTTCCGTGATAGCTGCTTCGAGCGCCGCGATCAACTCGTCCGTCGCCTCCGGTGTCGGCGCATCCGCCTTCTCTCCGACGTTTCGTGCGTGCCATGCGAACGATTCGGCGTAGTACGTCCCGCCGGTTTCCCAGAGAGGGATCGGCGTGTCGTCGGGGAGGATGATGAACACGCATCGCCGCCCCTCGTACTCGCACGATCCGACGCCGATTCCGGCTTCGTGGATACCCGGTCGGTTGTACCCGAGCACGTTGATGCCGCGAGCTGCGGCCTTCTCGTGAACCGTCGGTGTCGGCGCATCCGGCGCCGTGGCCCGTGCATAGTACGGACGACCATCGGGAAGGTGGCCCGCCGGTTCGCGCGCACCCGGCGCGGCGGGAGCGGGCGGGCGGAGTGCGAGCTTGATGGCGTGGCGGAGGACGTACTCGGTCGGCGCGTCGACATAAAAGCTCCTGTCGAGCTGTTGCGCCAAGTCGCGCGAGATTAGAACCGCGATCTCCTCCCGCTCCCCTGATGGAGTGGGAGACGGCGTGTTGCTCATTGCGTGGCCTCGGTTGTCACAAAGATGCCGAGCCGCGCGCCGTTGCCGTCGCTATCAGCCTCTGCGGTAATGCCGGACCCGTAGCCGGTGAAGCCGACCGTCACCTCGACGGGGCACTCGTCCTTGAGGCCGACCATGGCGCGGCGCAATTCGCCCACGGTTAGGATTTCGTTCGTCTCATTCATTGTCAGTTCTCTCCTTCTCCCCCACCTACGGGGGACGGGGGATCGGGTTGGATTTGTTGACTGACTGCGCGCGTACCGCGCTTGCCGAGCACAGACGTTGCTGACCTCATACGCTCGGCACTGACGTTGGGCGCAGTTGTGGCACGACGGCTACGCATCGGTAGTCGCCTCCCAGGACCCCGCGTGTATCGCGCACGGCTCCCATGAACAACAGCACCCATCGCCGAGCGCGCGGCATGTTTCGCCGCATGCGTGAACGGGGCACCGATCAGCGCGTACGCGCTCGGTGAGCCACCGTCGCCCGGCTGGCGAAAGCGGCGCGTCGGGAAACAGCGGCAACTCGGTCGCCGCAAACTGCGCGCTCACGGTAGGCCCAAGAACGCGTCCGCCATTAGTCGCGCGTCTTCGGTCCGCTCGTCATCTTCGTCGTAGTCGCCGTCCTCTGGACCGGCGTCTTCATCGCAGTAGCCGTCGCCGTGGTGGTCGCACAACGGGTCCTGCGCGCACGTATCCTCGCCGCAGTCCGCGACCGGAAGCAGATCGTCGCTCACGCCGTCACCCGGGCCGGCAACTCCACCATGTACGCGCGGCGAAGCACCGGGCGTTCGAGGCTGGCACTGTCTGTGCTCGGTTCGCGATGCAATCGCGGACCAGTCTGATAATCAGTCACGTCTCGTCGTCTCCGGTAGCAAACAGTCGACACGTTCCGATTCGGTGCTCACGCATACCGAGGTCGTCATGGCCTGGAGGACAGCCGCAGTCCAGGTCTCCAGTCGGAGCAGGTGCGGGGGTAGCGAGGGAAGATAGCGAGCCCGCCGTTCCGACCATTGCAAGGATGCCGCGCGCGAATACGCAGTCCATCGTGCCGCTGTTCTGTGCCGCGAGTCGTCGCAGTTCGTCAGCGATCGCGGCGTCTTGTCCGCCCTCCCGCGCTTCCGAGGAGCCACGCAACCGGGATTGCAGTAGACGTTTCACCGCTCCGTGCGGATCGTCGCCTCCGCTTACACCCGCCGCGAAGATTGCGTCGACAAGCTCGTCCAGGTCCAGCCCGTCTCCCTGCCCCATCGACGATGCGGAGGGTTGGGGTTCCGATGAGGTCGCTTCGCTCCCGGCCTTCGGCTCGCTGGGGTTCATGATGACTCCGGTTGCGCGTGATCGGCGTGAATCTCGACCCACCAGGACTTTATGCCGGGTTCTTTGTCGAGTTCGACGTGCAGCCACCATCCGGGCGTCTTTCCGCCCTTCGGCCGCGTCTTGTAGACAGGTTCGTGCGTCACGGTGCCGTGCACGCCGCTGTAGCCGCCGTAGGTCAAGACCACGCGGTCACTCTTTGAGAACGGGGCGACCTCAGTCGACAGCATGCTTCTTCTCCGATCCGGCGGTAGCGCGCCAGCGATGACCAACAACGACCGTCACGGGCTGCGGTTGCATCCCGGCGGCGATGGCAAGTTTCTCGACGATCCATGCGTTCATCGAACGCGACCGCTGCCGATTGGAAGGCTCCGCATGGGCGGCCTCCGCGATAGCGCGCCTGACGCCGACCGGCATCCGCACGAGCACGGCACACTCCTCATCTTCTTCGCACTCAGGCGGTGGCTTACGCACCGATAGGCTCGCTGGGCGCGATCGGTTCGCGGCCGTGGAGGATCAAAACTTCCCGCGCGAGCGCTATGTCGAGCGGCTCGTCATCGCCGTCCCAATGCGGCGAGTCGCCATTGACCACATCGCATTGCGCCTCCGTCTCGCCCGAATCGTACAGGCCAACGAGCACACTCGCTGCATTCAGGAGCCGCTCACCCTCCTCATTAGGCAAAGACGAAGGCTCGGAGCGCGCAGCGCGACCAATCTCCTTCTCCGCATCTTCTGCTGTAGGGTGAGCGGCCATGAAGGCGTCGAAGGCCGCACAGAACCCGTGATTGCCCACGCGCTCCATCTTGAAGAACGCCTCCCGAAGCCGCCGCGCTGCTGCTAGGAAGTCGCGAGCCGTCGTGTCAGGCATGGTTCTCCTCGGGTTTTGAGCTGCGGGCGATGATGTTGCGAAGACGAACGCGGGAGCGTGGCCCCAGAATGTGAGCCGCATGGGCAATCGCTTTCACGTCCTCCTCGTCCAGCGTCACCACCGGAGATGCGTGCTTCGGGCAATAGAGGCGCACGTCTCCGCGCGGTTGCCACGCCACCTCGAACGTCTCGAAGCACCTGGGATAGTCGCACGATACCGCGAAGCATTCGGTCACCACCGGAGATGCGGGGCGGCGGTATCCGGCGGCAAGGATTGCGTCCGCGATGGCCTGCGAAAGTTTCGCCCGCGCGGCATCTTCGCGACCCTCCCACGGCGGCATGACGCCAGGACGCAGGTCGTAGATTAACTCGGCGAGTTCGCCCCGTTCGTCATCGGTCGCCAGGGATGCGGCACCGAGAGCGGCCTCCAACGCATCGGCGAGGTCGTGGGCAATGCGAAACGCTGAGAGGCGGTTCTCGTGGCGAGGCAACTTTCGCGCTTCTCGAATCAATGCGGCTTCGTCCGCCGCCGTCGTCTCTCGGTCACTCGGCATGATGGACCTCCGCGTCGGGCACGTCGCCGCGCCTCACGACACCTGGATGCTGCACGCAGAACCCGAACCCGTGACCCGTCAGGCGTGCTAGGTCGCGTTGTGATGGGGCGCGATGAGCACCGCACGCGCAGCGATGATCCGTCGAGCACGGGAGCGCGTTGCCGCACTCTTTCCCAGCTTGGCGGCGGTACTTGTTCTTCGGCCCGAAGCGCGCCCAAACGGGCACGTCGCATTTCACGTCACTCGTTGCCACGGGGCACCTCCTGGGTATCGGGAGAGAGGGCGGCGCGCTCGACAAACACAGCCGTTGGGCAGAGCACTTCCGTGATGAATACTGGATGCGGAGGGCCACCGTACACGCGCGGGCCCCGTTCCGGCGCAGCCTTGCGATGGTGCTTCGTGTACTGCCTGCCGCAGTTTTCACAGATCGGGTTGCGCGTCAGCAACGCTTGATCGCTCGGCGGGACCGGGTTGTAGCCGTTGATACGCATCAGGGCAACCCCGCTGCGGCGCGGACGTGCGCCATCGCGTTGGCCCAGACTTGATCTAACGGGCCACCGTCATCGAGTGAGCCGCCGGTTTTCGTCAGCGCGTCGACCGCCGCGATCCGCTGCTCCAGCAACCCGGCCAATTCCGGGGCACTACATACCCCTCCAGGACCGTGGGAATCTCTGAATCGAGAGAGTGTGGAGTTGAGTTGAGCGATCAACCCGAGAAGGGTGGGGACGTCGGTGCGAGCGTGGGCGATGAAGTTGCCGTCTCTGTCGCGGACCTGCTCGGCCATCCATGCTGGCAACTTCCCGTCTTTGCAAAGTTCGGCGACCGCGTAACCTTGCCCGTCGTTGTCGAAAACAAATGCGCTGTTGAATCTCTTGCCGTCGTACGCCCACGGCCCCGGCGTTGCCGCATCTGCACGCGCTTTTATCGCATCGAGGTCCACGTCCCCGACCGAGGGGTGAAGGGCTTGGAAGGCGCCATCCAGCGCGGCAGCGGCGTTTCGTTGCGTGGCGTATCGTTCTGTGGCGCGTTCTGGGGTCTCATTGGTGAGCCTCGCATAGAGGCCGCTCAGCGCCTTGGCGATTGGCTCGTCGTTGATCCACGCAACCATTGCCAGAAGCGCGCCTAACTGGCGATCTTCGTCCGTGAACGGCGAGGGGTGCAGGGTCTCGGCGATCTCGTCGAGTGCAGCGTGGTGGCCGGACTGGGCTTCGAGGTCTTCGGTGAAGGTGGGTTTGTCGCTCATTCGGTGATCTCCCGAAGATCCTTGATTGCGGTGACGACGGCGATGACGTCGCCGCTCCCCATCGCCTCGCGCGCCCGCGCCAACGCAGGCTTGATGATCGCGTGCAGCGCGATCTGGGACGGCGGCGGCAACGCCTCGTAGTGCGGGACGATCGCGTTGACGCGCTCGATCTCGGCGAGCAGCGCGTCGACGGAGTTGCGGGGGCGGTGGCTCAGCACGGTCGATCACTCCTCAGCCACCGCTCAAAGGACTTGTTACAGAGACACGCTTGACTGCGCTTCTCGCGGAGCGTTGTAATCGCGGCGTCGGCACTCATGCCTTCGAGCATCAGGGCGCGGGCTGCGATGAGACTACTGCGGTTCAACCCTGCCTGGCAATGCACGAGGACCGGACCGCTCTTCCGGTGCTGGTTCACGAGCGCCGCGAGTTCATCGACTTGGTCGAACGCCTGCTCCGTGCTGTCGTACATCTCGATCTCGTGCCGCACAGCGCCGTTCGTGATGCGATATTTTTCCCATGGGTACAGCGAGACAACGGCGACAATGAAGTCCGGCAGAACCAAGCCTTCCTCACAGCCGCCTTGCCACAGGTTCTCTGCGATCTCGCTGATGAATGGGACGTCGAACGGCGTATTGCCGTGTACGGCGATCCCGCTCATGCGGTAGTGGCGCGGGTCGAAACGTATGTCGATGCGCGTCGGATCTGCGCTCACGGCAGCCACGCTCCAAGCCGCTTCCAGATCGACGGCGGCTTCGCGATCGCGATCGGCTGCGGGTCCGGCCGTCGCACGTTCTCGTGCTCGCGGTCCTCGGCGCCGGGCGCGATCGCGATGCGGATCGACGGGAGGCACGCGCACGTCCCGGCGCACGTAGTCAGACCCCGCACGTAGGCGCCGTCGCTGCCGCGCGCGCCGCGGATGACGCTTGCGCGGACGTTCACGCGGTCACCGCTTCGAGTTCGCCATATCCGTTGACGTAGCGCGAGACGTCCGGCTGCTGCTCGGCGCACGAGCGGAGCTTGCGCAGCGCCTTGCCGATGTGTTCCGACTCGCCGATCAGGTCGTCGACGTTCGCCTTGTCGACGTAGATCGTGATCGCTTCGCCGCCCGGCGCACGCAGGCTGACGCTGTAGCCATCGTGGCGCAGGGTGTCGTCGCGGAATACGGGGCCGAGCGACGACGCGGCGCCGAGGAAGTCGAAGCCGCCGTGCAGAGAGATCTCGCTTTGCTGCTGGCCCGTGACGGGGTGCTGAGGGGCGAGGCTGATCTTGGTCTTCACGCCGGCACCAGCGGCAGCGTCGGCTTCGCCTCCCGGTCGACCGCCTCAAGCATCGCTCCATACGCGATCGAGAGAGCCGTCTCAGCCGCCTTGCGCGCCGTCTTCGCCGCCTCTTCGGTGGCCGAGCGCTTCGCGAGTTCGGTCAGGCAGCGATGCACCTCGGCAGCGCACTCCGCTGGCGTGCGGATCTTCAGTTGCGGCGGCTTCGTGCCGCTCTTGACGATCGCGGGAACGGAGTCGACCGTTCGGGCCTTTTCGACGTCGAGCCGCGCGACGATCTGCTCTTCGAGTCCGTCGAGGACCTCATCCTCGGTTTTTCCGCGCTGGATCATGTCGGGCCAACGCTCGGTCGTGACGACATAGGCCCCGCTCTTGAGCTGCTGGACGACGACCTGGTACTCCGCGCCGTTGACCGGGATGGAGATGCTCTCCGCGCTGACGATCGGGTCGTCGGCGCTCAGCGCTTCGCCGATTCGGACGGCGATCGTTTCGAGCGCCTTGTCCTGGTCGTCGTCTCCGGTGCCGTCGAACGTGATCTGGGGCAAGGTGGCTACGCGCAGGTCGAAGCGGCCGCTCTTGTAGTCGCGCTGGATGACCTCGTAGATCGTGCCGTTGACGTCGACTTCGAGGTTGAACTCGATGATGACGGTATCGTTCTCGCGCGCCTTCGCTTCGCGCGCCGCGGCGATCAGCCGATCGCGCGCCGCGGCGAGCGCGATCTCCTCGGTGTCACCGTATGCCGAGACGGTCTGGCCGCCGATCGGGACGAGGACCTCGAAGCCGCCGTCCGGGATCGCGTGCAGGGTGACGGGCGTCGTCGTGCCGTCGATCTCGATGGTGCGTTCGTCGGCTGTTGCGACCGGCGGCCGCTGCGACTCGGCGAGGTAATCCCAGCCGTCTTGCCACGCCTTGATCTCGCGCGGCACGTCGCCCAGGCCGTGGTCGTCGCGCGTCTTGCCGTTGCACGCGGCGGTGAAGCCCGTGCGGAAGGCGGCGAGCATGATCGGGGACTTGTGGCCGCGCGGCTTCGCGGCGAGGTTGAGTTCTTTGTCGGTCATGGCCTCAGCTTTCTGTTGCGAGTTCGATCTCGATCACCGCGTGCGGCGGCGTGTCGATCGCGTAGCGTTTGTAAATGTGCGAATCCACGATCCGCGAGTCGTCGGTGAAGATCAATCCGGTGAGCGCGTCCTCGACGTTGCGTCCGAGCTTCCCGGCATCGGGACGGCTCGTCGGAAGCGTGATGCGCTTGGGCAGCGACTTGGGTCGTGGTAGGTAGAATCGCGCCCACATGACGACCGGGCCGTCGAGCGGCGGTGGTGATCCGTTGGCGGCGATCCATGCGCGCGCTGCGGATGCGACCGCTTCGCGCCAGGACTTGAAGCGCTCGTACGCCTCGGATGAGCGGCCTTCGCGCATGACGGCGCGTCCGTTGACGACGAAGGCGGACTTGTTGCCTTGCGGGATGGCGATGCCGTAGACGATGATGCGGCGGGTCATGCGCCGCCAAACATTTCCGCGATGCCGCGCTCGTCGTCGTCGTCGAAGCCGGGATGCTCCGAGGGGAACGCGAGCCGGTCAACCTCGTCTTGCGTGATCGGCGGCGTGCCATCGATCGCGCCGAAAACGCGAGTCGCATGCTCGAGCAATCCCTTCGCGTCCCGCACGTCCTCGTCGGCGTCGTCGTGCTTCTCCAGACCGAGCTGCTGGCCGCGCGCGCGCTGACCGGCTTCGAACCAGAGGGGCAGCACCGTCTCGCCGCGGCGCTCGTACCAGCCGGCACGCGCCCCCTCGTAGTGGAACGGCAGCTTTCCCTCGCCGCCGTCGCGCGACGCGATGATGATGACCTTGGCCTCTTTCGGGTTATTGATCGGGTCGGGGCGCCAAGGGCAGAGGATCGTGTGCGCATGGTTCTCGATCGCGCCGCCGCCACGGATCTGGCTCAGCGTCGCGCGTGACGGCTCCGTGATCGCTCCGTCTCGGTTCGGGTGGATGACGACGAATAGCGGGCACGCGAAGTGATCGGCGATGTTGAGCAGCTCACGGTACACGACGTCGAGCGCCTGCGTCTCGGTCATGTCCTTGCCGAACGCGCGCGCCTCGTCGATGAACCCGACGTGATCGACGCAGATCCCGGCGAGTTGTCCCATGCGCTTGCTCAGGTCACGGCAGACGCGCCAGATCCCGCGTAGGGAGCGGTGCTCGCGAGCGACGATGATCAGGCGCCGATCGCGCAGCGTCCGCGCCGCGTCGACCGCGCGTTCCAGGTCGCCGGGTGGGAACTTCCGCAGGCGTTGCTTGCGCGCAGACACCCCTGAGAGCAGGGCGATCCGCCGGCGCTCGATGCCCTTGTCGCCCATCTCGGTCGCGAAGAACGCGAACGGTCCGGAGCGCTCAGCGATGAACTCGCTCAGCGTCACGGCGAAGCCGGTCTTGCCCATCTTCGCGGCCGCGACGATCGCGATCAACTCGCCGTCGGTGAAGCCGCCGATGGACTCGTTGAGGTGCTCCCACGGCGAGAGCATCAGCCGCACCGGATCCGTGCTGAGCATCTCGCGCACGAGCTCGTCGAGGACGGCGCCCTGCTGCGGCATCCGTGAAGGCTTCGCGCCGCGCGCCGTGACGCCGGCGATCTCGCGCTCTGCGGCGGTCAGCGCTTCCTCGGGGTCGGATTCGCCTTCGAAGCCGAGCTGCGTGATCTTCGTCCCGGCGTGGATCAGCCTGCGGAGGCTTGCCGATGCGCGCACCTTCCGCGCGTAGTATTCGGCGGACGCCGCGGTCGGCACGGCGTCCATCAGTGAGTTGACATAGGCCATCCCGCCGATCTTGTCGAGCATGCCGCGCAGCTTGAGCTCGCCGGCGAGCGCCACTTTGTCGAGCGGCGCGCCGCGCTTGTAGAGCCCGAGCAGCGAGGCGTAGACCATCTGGTGCATCGGCGCGTAGAAGTCGTCCTCGACGACGATCTCGACAATGGCGTCCATCATCGTCCGATCCACGAGGACCGAGCCGAGAAGCGCCATCTCGGCCTCGAGGTTGTTCGGCGGGATGCGGTCGACGGACGAGACGTATCGCGCCGTCGCTGCGCGGTCGATCGGGGCGACGCTCATCCCAGCGTCTCGAGGTTGATGTCGGGCATGCCGCCGCCGCTGGGACGTACTGGGCCACCGGTCGTCCGCGCAGGCGGCAGATCATCGCCGAACCAGTCCCAATGCTGCGAGAGGGTCGCGATCGAACACGCCTTGCGTAGCGGGTTGGTCGCGTCCAGCTTCTTCGCGAAGAGGCGCCGCGAGCGAGCCTCGAGTTCGGCTGGCGGCCACGACGCGACGAGTGGCTCGGCGTGCGGAAACTCCCGGTACGCGATGTCGGCCGCCTTGAGCTCGAGGTGCTTCGGCAGCGCCCCGGCCTTGAGAGCGGCGCGGACGAACCAGGTCGCGAACTGCATCGCCCGCCCGGTGCGGATCTCGCCGGCGGGGATGCTCGGCAGCTCGTCGTCGTCCAGCGGGTCCTCGTGCGTACGCGCGCTCGCGCCCGACGGCGGAGCCGTTTCTGTACTCTGGTCTCTGGTATCTGGGTCGCGATCACGTGCGCGCGGGACGTGCGATCGCGTGCGCGCGTGAGCTATATCCGACCCGTAATCCGACCCTCGGTTATCCGAGGGGTAATCCGACTCGTCAGCGGGTGGGTTAACCGACGAGCGCAGCGCGGGATTACCGGAACTCTTTTGACCGTTACGGACATTCCGAAGGCGCCGCTCCTCGTCGCGGACCATCCGGCGCGAGTAGATCGTGCCGTCGTCGGCGACCGAATAGACCTCCTTGTCCTTCAATTCCGCGAGCAGGCGCTTCACCTCGGCAAGGCGCCGGCTGCCACCGACGTGCTCAGCGATGACCTCGAAATCAGCCTCTGAAAGACGCTTCGAAGCGACGATCAGATAGCCGTACGGATCCGCGTCGTGCATGAGCGCCATCATCTCGATCCAGAGGCCGCGAGCAGCAAAAGAGGTCGAGCGAAGGCGGGTATCGCCGCGCCAATCGCGTGGATAAAACTGCAGGAAGGGGCGCTGCATCAGGGCTGAGCCGAGCCCCCCACAACCGCAAAAGCCACCACAGCCAAAAGCGCCGCCGCCTCATACGCGCGCCAAGCCGCCGCGTTCTGCGCATACGTCGGCGGGTGGTACGCATTGCCGTGGCGCGGGCCGTCCGAGAAGGGGCGAACCTTGATCGGCATCAAGCTGCCCGCCCCGCAACCGCGATCGGATAGCGCTGCGGCACGAAGCCACTGACGGAGCAGGAACGGCATTGATCCCGTGCGCCCGCGCCCGGCTTGCCAGTCCGAGCATCGTCACTGCTCGCAACGGTTGCCGAGACGCGGCCTGTCCCATTGCACCCGCAGCACTTCACGAACGCATCAGCAGCCGTCACGCCGTCACCGCGACCTTCTCGGCGACGACCGTATCGTTCTCCGCGATACACGGCCGGCAGACGCGCAGATCGAGCGGCGAGACGGTGCACAAGCGCATGACGCGCACCTCGGCCGCGTTCTCGCAGGCGTGGGGGCATTGGCACGTCATGCCGCAACCCTCTCAGGAACGCCGAAAATACCAGCCAGGATGAACGCGTACGCGCGCACGTCCCGAGCCGTGTCACAGAAGCCGCGATGGCTGGACGGTTGGATCACCTCGACGCGGAGGCAGCGAACCGGACGCACGCGACGCGGCGGCTTGACTTTCAGCGCGCGGACTACCGGCTGACGCTCAGGGCGGATGACCGGCTGGCGCGGAGCCTGTGCGACCGGCGGACGTGCGATACGCACGGGTGCAGGCGGAGCGGCCACGACGACCTTGCGGCGCGGCAGCGCGCGCTCGATCAACTCGTCGAAGGTCAGGCGCCGCGCGAGGTCCTTGCGGACGATGGTTTCGGGGCGAAGTGCCGCCACGGCCGCCATCACCGCACCGTCGGCATCATGCGAAAATCCACGACGAGCATCACAGCGAGCAGCACGACCATCGCCACCGTGACGCCAACGCCCCACCGCTCCGACGGCGACAGGCCCCGCCAGAACCGAACCGCGCCCCCGGCAAGCGGCCTCCAAACCTGCATAATCGGCTCCCAGACTTCGTGGTAGAGCGCGCGCTCGTAGCGCACGCGGCGGCTTTGATCGGGCCGGAACGGAGACGGCCGTGGCAACCCGCCGGGCCCAACGTCGATCAGGTCGCGATCGCGCATCACGCGACGCTCCAAAGGTGCGGCGACCACTGCCCAGACCCCGAGCGATGCTTGACGCGACCGGCGCGCTGCAGCTTGCTCAGCGCAGCCTTCACGGACGAGTCAGCCGCGTCCAGTCCTTCAGCGATCTGCGCGAGCGTGAACTCGCCGCCACCGCCGAGCATCGCCAGGGTCCGATCGCGCAGCGTCGGCTTGCGCGCGACAAACGGCGGATAGATCGGCGCCGCAGTCCCGCGCAGCCGCGCAAGGCCCGCGATGAACACCTCGGTCGGCACGTCGGCCAGCGTTGCGTACATCACGAAGCGGCCTCCGGAGTCGCCAGAGCCGCGTCCAGCGCCGCGAGCTGACCGTCGATCAGCGCAACGTCGTTCCGCGCCTGCTGCGCCGCGCCAACGGCCTTCGCCGCCAGCTCGTCGAGCTCGTCGAGCCGCCGGTCGATCATCTCGCGCTGAACTTGGAGGCGCACGCGCAGCGCGAGGATCCCGGGTCGCGATCCCTTGCGGACGGTGAGGCCGGAGAGGGCTGAGGTGGTCGTGGGTGGGTCGCTAACGAGCACGGGTGCCTCCGATGGGCAGCGGGTTGACGGCCTCAGCGCCGTCGAGAAAGCCGGAGGCGGTGCGCACGCGCAGATCGCGGCGCGGATCGGCGAGCCGGCGCTTCGTGATGTCCGAGACGCCGCGCCAGGCGAGCTGCGCGGCATAGATGGCGTTCGCGAACGGCGCGAGCTCGGCGCTGAAGGCGTCCTCGTCGGTGAGGCCGAGACCGGCGTTGAGCGCCGCCATGTCGGTCTTGTCGATGATGGATGCCGAGAGCAGCGCGCGCGATACGGCGCGGTCGCGATCGTCGGGGTCGAAGAGTCCCATTGGCCGGCCTCCCTGGGCGGAAAGAGCGTTCATGGCGCGGGTTTAAGCCGCGCGGCGTTTGAGTTGACGTTCGAAGTTGAAGCGCAGGTCGGCATCGAGGTCCGGCATGCCGCCCTCGAGCGCCCACCGGAAATAGCTGACCGGCACGGCGTCCATCGAGACGCCGCGATGCTTGCCGAACGGCATGAACTTGAGTATGTACGGCCGCGCGGAGAACGCGATGAGCGTGTCGATCTGTTCGGCCTTGGCGATGCGCGCCGGATCGCCGAGAGCGTGTTCGCGAGCGAAGTTGCGATACAGCCGGAGTAAATTCTCGAACACGAATCGCGTCACGGCGATGTCGGCGACCGCGCCATGCAGCCGGTCCTCGATCTTCTCGCCGCCGAAGTGATACCACAGGGCAGCGTTCTTGTGCGAGGTCAGGTCGGGCAGCAGGTGGCGCGCGAGTCGGAGCGAGCAAAGCCACTTGCGATCGGCGATCTCCGGAAGAAAACGCTGGTCGAAGTCGACGTTGTGGCACACGATCACGTCGTCCGGCAGCAGCCACGTTTGAAGCGCGTAGAGCGCCTCTTCGCGCGAGGGCGCATCGGCGACGTCCGCATCGACAATGTGGTGAAGCGCCGAGGCGTCGGCCGGAATCGGGATCGTCGGCCGAACGAGCGTGGCGAAGCGCCGCTCGCCTTGGATCGCGTGCGCTGCGATCTCCAGCAGCTGGGCATCATCGCCCAGGCCGGTCGTCTCCGTATCGCAGTAGACGAACGGCGCTTCGTCGATCGTCACGACAGCGGCAGCTCCGCGTCGTGCTCATCGAGGTCGTCGACGGGCTCCGGATCGTCCTCGACGAGTTCGCCCACGGGCTCCGACGCCGGAGCGGCCGGCTTGCGCCCACGCACGTCGGCAACGATGTCCGCCATGACGCTGCGCTTGAAGCCGCCGTGCTCGCGGACGATCTGCGCGAGATCTGCCGGCGAGACGCCGTTGTCGATCGCGAGCTGGTCGACCCAATCGCGCAATTCCTGCGCGGGCACCTTGGCGAAGTCGGGATCCGCACTCGCCTGGCCGCTCGCCGGCTGCACCGCGTCGACCGTCGTCGTGACCCGCCGCGGCGCGCGAGCCGCAAGCGCGATCTTCACCGCCTCGCGGCGCGTCGGCGCGTTGGTGATCGCCTCGCGCGTCTCATCCGGGACGTCGAGCATCTCCTCGGCCGACCGCAGCCCCTTGAGCACGTCGGCGAAACCGTCGCGGCAGGTCCACGAACGCGCCCGCATCTTGGTCATACGCGTCGCTCCGTACTGCTTCCACGGGCCCTCTTTGTTCCAGAGCCCCGCAGCCTTCGCGTCGGCCACCGTGAACGTGTTGGAGATGATGTTCGGATCGCCGACGCGCTTCGCTTCGCACGTCCAGCCATCGCCGTCCGTGCCGGGCGTCCCGATGCGGTATTCCTTGATCCACTCGCACAGCGGCGAGTCACGGACCACGCCGAGCAACCCGTCGCCGTAGAGCGAGGGACGACCGTTGATGATCGCGATTGCCTGCAGCGCCTGCATCGGCTTGAGGCCGACCTCCTGGCCCATCTGCACGGCGACCAGCACGTTTGCGGGCTTGCCCCGGTAGTCTTTGGGCGCGAGGTCGCTCTTGGCGATCGTCTCGGCGAACTGCCACGCCTCGTCGTAGTTGCGCGCCTGCAACGAGAACGTCTCGCCCTCGGCGATCGTCGCAATCGCGCCCGCATCGTCGTCGCGGCGCGCCAGCGCTGTGTTGGTGACGGTCATTTCGAACCTGCTTCCTTGACGAGCATCGAGCGTTTGGGCTTGCCCGCGGTGATGTATTGAGCGTGGCACTCGGGTTGCTCAGTGTTGTGGCGCTTGCCATCGAAAAGAGCCGGCTCTTTGCTGCTCTTAAACGTGAGCAACTCGGTGCCGAGATAGGTGAGCGTATCGTGATCGCCCATGAATGAGCCGAGCTGCATCTTGAGCGCCTCGGCGCGCTCTTTGCTCGCCTTCTCCTCGGCCTTCGCATCCGCGTAATCGTCGGCGAGCAGCGCGATCGCGTCGGTCGCCTCGATGGGCTTGGGGATGCTGCGTGGGTGTAGCAGCACGACGTCCTCGGGAGACGTCGGATCGGGCGGCGCGTTGCGCTTCACGCGGTCGAAGAACTCGCGCCCGGCATCGACAATCATGTCCCAAATGTCGCGGTCGAACGGAATCTCGTAGACGTCGAAGTCGTTGCCGCCCTTGAGCACGGCGATGTCCCCGATGGGAACGCCGGCGATGCCTTCCTGCTGGGTGACCTGGACGAGTTGCCGCATCGGCACTTGGTCGGAGCCAGGCGCGCCGAACTCGTCGGCCGCGACCCAATAGCCGACCATCTTCAGCTCGACGATCCGCTTCTCGCCAATGACCTCGCGATCGAGGTTCGCGTGCAAGAAGCGATGCTCGGGATGGTAGAGCATCTGCTTGCGCTGCCGCAGGCGTCGCCCGGTGCGTAGCGTGTAGAGCGTCGAGAGCAACGGCTCAGCCGCGAGGCCGATCTCCATCGCCTCGTTCGAAGGCTCGGGCGCAATCTGTCCCGTCATTTCGAGGAACAGTCGCATCCGCGACTTGTACGGGTTCAGATTCAGGACGGTCGAAATGTCGGACGCGCCGATCGTCTTGGCGCGCTGTGCGAGCCATTCGTCGCGCGTCATCTTGGACGTGTCGACGGCGATCGGGCGATAGCCGCGCGGGAAGAACGATGCGGCGACGGTTTCGATCTCGGCAGCGCTCATGCCGGAACTCCCGGCCGGATGCAGCCAACACCATCGAACGCTGACACGCAGCACGCCGGGCAAACGCCATGCTCGCTGCAGAAAACGCGAGCTTTCGCGTCCTGCCAATTGCCGCAGCCGCGGCAGCGATAACGCGGCTGAGCCCACGGAGGTAGGCTCGGAACCCAACCATCGAACCGCGATCCGGCCAGCGCTGGCAGCATCTTCTGCTCAGTGGCGGCGCTGATCCCAAACACCGGCCGATCGTACGCGAGGCGGTTGCCGAAAACAGGACCGCGCTCGCCAGGGCGCGTCTCGACCGCCATCCACCAGCAAGCGACGTCTTCGCCGAAGAGGAACGCGCCGCACGGAATGTTGTCGCCGACGCGCATGCTGCTGAACTCGTCGTCGGTCATCGTCATCGTCTTGCCGTCGCACGTCATGACAAGGCTCCCCGCGCCTCAGCGCGCTCCCGCGCTTCACGCGCCAGGCGCATCTGATCGCGCGCTTGCTCGCGGTCGGCGAGCGTCTTCGCGTGAAAGTCAGGCCGCGTAGCGGCGTTGTGGCGGTCGATCGCGTCGAGCAGCGTCTCGCCCGTCCGTGGTCCGATTCGCGTTATCACGCCGCCCCGCCAATCGCGACAAGCGCCGCTCGCGCCGGGATCGCCGGCGGCATCGCGACGTTCTGCCCAGCGTGGCCGAAGGCGAGAACGCGCTCGTCTCTGGAGCGCACCAGGGGCCACGGCGCCGGCATCCCGGGCGAGAATACAACGCGGCCGCCGAGGCGATAGAACATCGTCGGGCGATCCATCACGACGCCCGCCCCAAAGAACGCCCCGCCTCGAAGGAGTCGAGCGCGCGCCGCGCAGCATCGACATGCCGATCGACGTACTCGATCGCCGACATGACCTTCGGATCGAACTTGCGCGCCAGCACAGCCGCGACGTCGGGATCGACGCCTGCGCGGACGAGCGCATCGTAGACGCTCACGACGCAACCGCCGCGCCGTCGTAGCAAGGCTGGTGGTAGACCTCGCCCGCCTCGACAACGCCGTCGATGACGCGCCAGCCGCCCTCGTCGGACTCGACGGCGACCGGCAAGCGACAGTCGTCGCACGGCAGCGTGTAGGTGTCGCGCGCGGCATCCCACGCCGCGTCGCGGCCGAAAACGTGCGTCGAAGAATCGCCGTGCGATTCGCCGCGATCGTAGCCGGAAGGGCCGGAGAACGTGCCGGCGAGGGCGCGGTATTGGTCGCCGCCAGGGTCCAAGTGCGAAAATGCCACGGTTAGCGTGCCTCCACGGGTGCGAGCAGGTCATCGAGCAGCGCGTTGAGCGCCGACGCGTAGAGGCCAGCGGCCTCGCTTTCGCTCACCGGCAGGCGGCGAGGTTTCCCGTCGCCGTCGTCATCGTCGGGCATCACGCCCGCGTACTCGTCGCCGATCTGTACGCCGAAGCCGAGTGCGCTGACCGTGTAGGTCGCGACGCTCGCGAGCAGCGCCCGAACGAGCGCGTCCTCCGAGGCGGTGTTCGTTTCGTCAAGTTCGGCGCTCATCAACGGGGCGTCGTACCGATCTTCCGGCAGCAGGCTGACCCAGGCGTAGCCATCCGAGAACACCCGAAGCGTCTCGCCGATCTGCCACTGATCGTCAGCCGTGGCGCGGACGCCATCGCGCGCGAGCGCGACCATCTCGGCGCCGCTCATGCAATGCACCCGGCGATCATCTCGTCCGTCACATCCATCGAAGCCGCGAGCGTCGACGGCGCACACGACGTGCACGTGACCGCCTTTTCGGCCAGCGCCGGCGCGGAAAGCCGCACGGTGCAAAGCGTGATGAGCGGGGACGGGCTGCGGAACGTGCGCGCCTCGGTGAGGTGCACGCCGTAGTGATACGTCGACGCGTAGTGGACGAGCGACGTTCCTGTGCCGGCGACGCGGACGAAGGCGAGGGGGTTGGCGACGGGGTGCAGCTGCACGATCTCGGCGGGCATCAGCGATGCGCCTTGCAACGGCAACGGCGCGCGCCGACCTGGCTGCCGGACGTGTTGTTCTGGGCGGCTTTGACGGACTTGCCGGACTTGTCGCAGCCGGGTTGTGCGCAGCGCTTCTTGGTCGCCATTACGCCGCGGCCTCGAACGTCGACGCCACGGGCGGCGGGCAGAACGGGCAAAGACCGTGGCGCAGACGCGCGCCGTGACGCGGGCAGAACGCCCGCGCGTCGCGGCCGACTTCGATCGTCGGCGAGAGCCGGCGCACCGCGATGCTGCTGCTGAGGGTTTGAGATTTGTGGACAGGTGATAGAATCATCGAGAACGCGCTCCAATCGCGTTGCTCGGGGCTCGATCGTGGTGCAGTGATCGGGCCTCGAGCGTTTTTAGGCGGTGATCTGTTGGGTCTCGCGCTCGCGCGCGGCAATCGCGGCGTCGCGCTGGCGTTTCGCAGCGAGCGTCGCGTCATAAAAGGCCGACCCGTCCGGCAGACCGTCGCCGCCCTCGGCGACCGGGCCGGTGCCGAGCAACGACGCAGGCGCGTCGACGACGACCGGCGTCATGCCGCGATCTGGCCAGCGTCGGCGTACATCGCCTCAGCTGCTTCGTACGCGCGCTCGCACTTGGGGATGATGTCGTTTGCGAGCAGCTCGATGTGCGCGACGGTCGCCGCTCGCACGCGTTCGAGTTGCCGCTCGATGGCGACGATCTCGGATCGCAGCGCGCGCTCGTTTTTAATCGCGCGGTCGAGTTCGGCGATGACTTCGCCCTCAACGACGACGCAGTAGCCCTCGAAGTCGACGGTGCCGCGCAGCGCGAAGAGCCGCTCGACCTTCTCCTCGATCAGCATGATGTCGGGGTGCGTCGGGCGCGACTTCTCGCGCAACGGCGACTTCGGGCACTGCTGTCCCTGACCGGCTACGTTAGCGCCATGAAGACCGGGACGCTTGGCGCCAGACCGGGACTGCGAGCCCTTGGCTGGCCCCGTAGGGCTCACGCCGTTAGGCGGGGCGGGTGGTACCGTCGGGCTATGACGCACGACGTACCTCGAGCCGCCGGTCCGTGCGCGAGCTCTCGTCGGCGACCAAGCGGGTCAGCTCGTCGAGCTCCATCTCCAAAAAAGCGGCGAGGCGCGGCAGCGAGGCGACGTCCGGGAGCCCCCGGCCAGTCCGCCAGCTATGCGCGACCGTCCGGGAACGGCCCGTCGCCTCCGCGACAGCGATCGACGTGTACTTCCGAAGCAGGCCCGAGACCGTCCGGGGCGCCTCGTGATGCGAGTGCATATCCACAGTGTAGCGACTTCGCTTCGTTTGTCAATATGTCGCCCTATTTGAGGCGACTTCGACCGGCGGGGACGAGCGTGGCTGTATGGAAGTCGCTACACCGTGGCTCGAGAGGGTAAGCCCGTCGAAACCGACGTTCAGATGGGACGCTCCGGATGGACCGTCCTCGACGATCATCCGTCCCTCGCGCCTCGGACGATTAGCGACCGCATTCGCATGTCGCGCGTTAGAATGCGCATGTCGGTCGGAGAGCTATCGGCACGGCTCGGCGTCTCCCGGACGCGAGTATCAGCGTGGGAGAATCACCGAGGGTTGCCCGACGCTGCGAACCTTCAACGCATCGCGCTCGCGCTGGAAACCAGTGCCGACTACTTGCTCGGACTGGATTTGATCTTCGCGACTCGAGTCTCCAAGGACCCCGGGTTCAAGTTGTACCGCGAAGCGCCGATTGCCCGCGAAATGCGGGAAGAGGGCGAGAGTAAAATCGCTACGCCGCCGGCGACCGCCGAAGCGGGATCACATCAGCCAAGCGACGCGGAGCGCTTTGCTGCGCTCGAGCGTCAACTTGAAGAGATGCGGCAGCTCGTCGAGCGTCTTGCTCAGCCGCCAGTTGCCGAAGTCGTGCCAGCACCGCGGAAGAAGCGAGTTCGATCCGCGTGATCGCGTCGAGAAGCGGTAGTTGCTCGTCCATGATCGTCCGCCGGTCCATCAGCGTCGCCCCGACGCCGCCGGCCGGGCCCGGCCACCCGACGACAAGAGAATCGCAGAGTTCAGTGACACCCGACTGGCACACGTCTTCCTCCTGGCGCCAACTCGGCGCATTCTCCACAGATTTTATAAGCCGCTATCAAGCTTGTGCGGCACATGTCCCTACTAAGTCGGCACCAATCCGTTGCTCTGTAGTTGATCTGTGCCGCAAGCCGACCTCGGGTGGGACGGAACCTCGCATACGTGGACGACGGGCTTTTACGCCTCTTTGGGAAGCGCGTCGCAGCGCTGCGCGCCGAACGGACGATGACGCAACGCGACGTCGCGCGCAAAGCTGTGATCGATCTCACGACGGTATCGCGGATCGAGCGCGGCATCGGCGATACGACGCTTTCCACGATGGAGCGGATCGCGAAGTCGCTCGGCTCGCGCGTCGTCGACATGCTCAGCGAGAGCGGACCGGCGAAGCGGCCGGCGATCGAGGCCGAGGTTGCGCAGCTGCGCGTCGAGCTCGAGGAAGTGCGTTTGGTCGCGCGCGAGGCGCTGCGGCTGGCGAAGACGCGCAAGAAGCTCTGAGCTAAGGGGGTCCGGATGTATCGGGTGTTGGTTTCTGCAATTGCGGCGGCGCTTTGCTCTGCCGCGCTTTTCGGCACGGCCACCGCGACTCCAAAGCTAAAGCAGACGCCGAAGGCCGCGAGTTCTCCGCGCCCTAGTCCGTCTCCGGCGCCGGTGCCGGGATCTGCCGTTGGACTGCTGACATGGCAATACAACGATTTCGTCGGCACGAAGCCTGATGTCGGCGCGTCAGCCTGTCTCATTCCCTTGAGGGCAACTAAGGTTGTCGCAGACGATGCGAAAGGCGTGATGCTGGACGCCCATCTCGGCATCGATACGACGATAAACAAATACGGCTGGGTGTGCGGGAAAGCAGATGGCTCTGGAGCCGTTAACCTGGACGCCGTTCCGCCTGGGACGTATACTGCACTCGTCATCAGCGAAAAGACCACGCGAAACTTCAAGGCGCCGTTAAGCGACTTGGAACTTCAGATCCTTGGCTTCCGCTTCGACCCGGATGCGGTTCGCATCGTCACGATGGAGCCGAGCGTCTTGCTGCTGCGTCAATGGTCCTTCGTCAGCACCATCGTCGTTCGAAGCGGAACCGTCAGCCACTTCAGCTACGACTTCGGCCACACGTACTTCTAGGCGATGAAGATCCGCATCAGCGCCGGCGACGTCTCGATCGAGCGCGAGATCCCGACCGCAGACCGCATCCCCGTGCGCGCGCGCGAGCCGCTCTATCTGCGGCGCAAGCGCGTGCTCGAGGCCGTCGTGCGGAATAGGCGGCGACAGTTTCGGCTCATCGACGGAGGGCGCGATGCAACGTGAACGGCCGTACGGAACGACGCAGGTATGGCTGCTCGAGCATATCGGTGAGCCGGACGTTCGGCATTCGCGGGAGCAGCCTTATCGCCGCGGCAAGAGTCCGTCCCCCACCGTCTATCGATCCGAGGTGTCCTGGAGATGGAGATGCAACTGCTTTTTCGAATGCAACGGCGTTGGTGGGACCGGGACGCTCTGGCCATGCGCAAAGCATGAGCCGAGCGTGCGGGATCAGGGCTAGGCGAAACCGTCGCCGCCGCGGCGAGTCGTAGCGGGGGATCAGTGAAAGGGCAGTCCGCCTGGCTTTTGCTCGTCGTCTCGAGCGAAGCGCAGACCGAATCGATCGACGACTACCGCCGCATGGCGCGTGAGGACGCCGCGAAGAACGGCTGGGCGATCGAGCGCGAGTTCGCCGGCGCCTCGTCCGGGAAAGACGGTCCACGCGCACTGCTGATGCAGATGACCGCCGAGCTCGAGCTGACGATCGCCGCGTCTCGCCCAGCATGGGTCTGGATGCGCCGCGTCGATCGCGTCGGCCGTGGGCGCATCGCCGAATCGACGCTCGCGATGCACCGAATCGCAGACCTCGGCGTGCGGATCTGGGACCACGACGCCGGCGAAGTCAAGCTCGACACCGCGGCCAACCAGCTCATCGCGTCTTTTCGCAGCGGCATGGCGGCGATGGAGAACGAGGTCCGCCGCGGCAAGGCCGTCGCCGTCTACGCGAAGCGCCGCGCCGCCGGCGCCGTCATCGGCAACAAGATGCCCTACGGTCTCGCGCTAGGCCCCGATCGCAAGTACATCGTTCAGGAGCCGCAGGCCGAAGCAGTGCGTGCCGCGTTCCGCATGGCCGCGGCCGGCCAAGGCTGCGTACAGATCGCCCGCGAGCTCGAGAAGATCGCGCCGCCACATCGCTACGCGAACGGCCGGGCGCACGCCGTGCGCTGGACGGATTCGCGCGTCTCGAGGATGCTGCGCGCGCGAGCCTACGTCGGCCCTGTCATTGACGAGCTGACGTTCCTTCGCGCTGAGCGCGCGCGGGCAGCAGTGACGCACGCCTCGAGCGGACGCCGCTGGACCTGGCCGCTCGCGACGTCGCTACGTTGCTTCTGCGGCCGGTCCATGTCCGGGATCGCATCCGGACCCGAAGGCCGGCGGATCCGCTACTACTACTGCCGCGCGCGCTGGAATCACGATGGTCGGCTGCGGATGGTGCGCGCGGAATCTCTCGAGGAACAATTCCTCGCGCTGTTGCGCAAGTACGGCGCCTCGCCGGCATTGGTCGAACGAAAGCGTCGAGCCGCCGAACCAACTTCGCCGAAAATGCTCGAGAGATCGCTGACCACGACGCGCGCGCGGCTTGCGACCGTCGAGCGGAAGCGTGCCTCGGTGCTGGACCTATACACCGACGGCAAGGTCCGCGCCGAGGACGTGCAGGGCCGACTCGACGCGTACTCGGCCGAGCGCGCCGAGCTCGCGGAGCGAATCACCGAGCTCGAGGCGCAGCGCGCGTTGCTCGCCGACGGGAAGCGCGCGGCCGTCGACGCCTCGGATCTGTTTCGCGAGTCCGCCGAGATCTTCGCCGACGTCGACGAGGCGGCGCAGCGTGCGATGGCGCGCGGCTTCGCGATCGCGTTCGGCGGCCTCTGCGCCGACGAGGATGGCCGGCTCGTCCCGCGCCGTGTCGAGGATCGAGCGCCGCAACGGCGCCGGCGGGCAGGCGAGATCTAAGCCCGCGAGCGTTGCTGCAGGCCCGGCGTTCTGCTCGCAGATTATTGGGTTCAACAACAGCTTTCCGATCGTTGCGAATCGAAAAGTCGACGCGACGCTACGCGTTCGCGACGGCGAGACGATCGTGCTCGGCGGTCTATTCGAAGACGTCGACAGCGAAACGGTCACCAAGCTGCCGATCCTCGGCGACCTGCCCGTCTTGGGCAGCTTCTTCCGCAACCGTCAGAGTTCGCACACGAAGGACGAAGTGGTCTTCTTCATCACCCCGCGCATCTTGAGCGCTGACGGGCGCTGATCTGCTGCCCGGCGTTACTCGGAGCGAACCGTCTGGGCCCGCGGGAGCGCCTGGACCGCGGGCGCATGGCCCGCGCGGTCGTTGCCGCTTCGTTCGGGGAGTGGCTGCACGAGGCCGAGCAGCTCGGCGAGGTTGTACACCTGCGGGATGGTGAGCGTCACCGATGCGTCGGAAAGCCCCGTGCGGACGACGACGTGCTCGATCACCTCCAGGCCGTCCGCATTCTTCTTGTAGACGACCTCGAACGAGCAGCGGTCATTCGACATGGGCATGCTGAACCAAGTTCGTGTTCTGCGGTCCGAAATGCTTCAGACCCAACCGCACGACCAGACATTGGATTCGCAAACACAGAATGCCGGGTATATCGCCCGACGCGAAACTGCCAATATTATGACATGCGTCCGGAGCGGCTTTGCCGCACGGAGGGACCGATGACGACGACTGCAAGCGCATGAGCGTGCCGAAACGGGTGCCGATCGAGCAGCGGACGATTCGCTTCCTTGGGTGGACGGAGCGCGTCTTCTTTGCGATCATCGCGCTCCTGCTCTTCGCGGGCGCGACCGCGCTGCTCATTCACGCGACGGCGCACCTTGCGCCGATGTTCGCCGCAGGCGATATCATCAACGAAACGACCTCATTCCTCGATCTCGTCCTGGCTACGCTGATGGTCGTCGAACTCGCGTACACGGTGATCCTCTCCCTGCGCGGCGCGGTGCTGATCGCCGAACCGTTTTTGATCGTCGCGCTCATTGCGGTGATCAGGCGGATCCTCGTCATCACCGCCGGTCACGCTGGTTCTGGGGAAGGCCCGGTCGTGGCGTCGACGCAGTCGCTGCTCGAGCTGGGCGTGCTCACGCTGGTCGTGATCGCGTTCGTCGCCTCGATCATGGCGTTGCGCTCACGCCCGCGCGATCCATCGTTGGACATCTTCGTGCAGGACGAGTGATTGCGCTGCGCTCGCCTGTTGACTCGCCGACGGCCCGGCCGTAGCGTGATGCATGCGACCGTTCGCCCTCAGTCCTCCGGTGGGAGCATGCCATGCTGCACGAAGTCAACGAGCGCATCGCTCAGCGTCTTCGACCCGAGCTCGAGAAAGAGGACGCCCTCACCCGCGAACAGATCGACGCCGTGATCGCCGCGTTCACGGTGCTCGAGTCGTCGTCGCCGCGCACCGGTCACGTCCAATACCGGCTGGCGCACCTCGGTCCCGAAATCGAAAAGCGATCCGATGTCGAGGGCGCCATCTCTCGCGCCATTCACGCGGCCGGGTACTACATCGCGGGCGAAGAGTAGCCGCCTACTTGCGGTGGCCTCTCTGCCAGGCGCCCGGCGTTACGCCCACGACCTTCTTGAACACGCGGGGATCACGATCGGCACTAAGCTCATCCGGCAAAAGGGTTGAATACAAGATCGCACTTTCGAGATCGACTTCCTCGACCTCGGCGTTCATGCGTGCGTGTTCACGTTTGGCTAGCGTGCGGCGTTGCGCGGGCGTCGCGGCCCGGCGGGTCGCCGAAGAGGCGTCGATACTCGCGGTTGAACTGCGAGGGGCTCTCGTACCCGACGTCGAGGCTCACGCTGGCGGCGTCGACCTCGCGCGAGAGCAGCCTGCGACGAGCTTCGTGCAGCCGGATGCGCTTTTGGAATTGGAGCGGGCTCATTGCGGTCACTGCGCGGAAATGGCGGTGGAACGACGTCACGCTCATGCCGGCGGCGCGCGCCAGCTCATCGACGCGGACTTTCTCATCGTAACGCGCGCGGATGATGCCGATGGCCCGGCCGATTTGCGAGAGGCGGCTGGTCGGCTGCGCCAGCTGGCGCAGCATTTCTCCTTGCGTGCCGCACAGGAGCCGATAGATGATCTCGCGTTCGATCAGCCCCGCAAGCACCGGAATGTCGGCGGGACGGTCGAGCAGGCGCAGGAGTCGTTCGAGCGCGTCCGCGAGATCGGCATCGAGATGGTTCACGGCAAGCGCGAGCGGCGTAGCCTGGACGGTACGCATCGCCGGGAGAGCGAGCAGCACATCGGCAACGATCACCGGATCGATCGCTAGCGTGAGCGCGAGGCACGGCGCGACGACGACTTGACCGCGGACGGGGAGGTCCGCCGACGCGATCAGATATGCGTCGGCATCGTATCGATATTCGTCACGTCCGAGAACGAGCCGTTTGACGCCGCTCGCAAGAACGCACAAGAGCGGCGTGACGACCGCCGGCCAAGACGCCGTCGTGGCCGCGGATCGGCTGAGATTCAGACGCGGGACCGCGGTCGGCGTCGTTGGGTAGCGGCAATGCCGCGCGATCAGTTCGCGAAGGCCGTTCGACATGGTCCGTTTAGGCAAGAAGCCGGCATCATCGCTCTTGTTCCCCTTTTCCGAACGTCGTACGCTCGCGCCAGTGAGGGACGTGACGATGAACTATCAGCTTTTGGGCCGCAGCGGCCTGCGTGTGTCGGACCTATGCCTGGGCACCATGACCTTCGGCGAAGACTGGGGATGGGGGGCAGGCAAGGACGAGGCCCGCCGAATCTACGACGCGTACCGCAGCGCCGGCGGCAACTTCATCGATACGGCGAACGTATATACCGGCGGGACCAGCGAAACGTTCGTCGCCGAATTCATTGCGGGGCATCGCGAAGAAGTGGTGCTCGCGACCAAGTACTCGCAGGCGACCGGTGCGAACGGCGATCCGAACGCAGGCGGGAATCAACGCAAGAACATGGTACGGGCGGTCGAGGCGAGCCTCAAGCGCCTCGGCACCGACTACATCGACCTGTACTGGCTGCACATGTGGGATGCGCTGACGCCGGCCGAGGAAGTGATGCGCGCGTTCGACGATCTCGTGCGCGCCGGCAAGGTCCTCTACGTCGGGATCTCCGATGCGCCGGCCTGGGTTGTGGCCAAATCCAACACGTTGGCCGACCTGCGCGGCTGGACGCCGTACATCGGACTGCAGATCGAGTATAGTTTGCTCGAGCGCACGGTAGAGCGGGAACTGCTGCCCATGGCCGCGGACTTTGGCCTCTCGGTACTCGCTTGGTCGCCGCTTCGCAACGGTGTTCTGAGCGGCAAGTATCTGCCTGAAAACGCGAATGGGTCTGTTAACGGCCGTATGGACTCGCCGATGATGAAGGGCTTCGGCTTCGGCGACGAGGACCCGGCGGCCGACGCCGTAGTGCGCGAAACGGTGGCTGTCGCGAGCGAACTCGGCGTGTCGGGCGCGCAGGTGGCGCTGGCGTGGCTGCGCACGCGTCCGGCGGCCGTCATCCCAATCGTCGGAGCGCGCAAGCTCACGCAATTCGAGGATAACCTGCGCAGCCTCACCGTCGTGCTCTCATCCGAGCAGCGAGAACGGCTTGACCGTGTCAGCGCCGTGTCGCTTGGATTTCCATACCACTACTACAAGCGCGACTCGGTGCGGGCGATGCTCTTCGGCGGCATGCGTGAGCGGATCCACGCTTGAGCGGGCGGAATTTCACGGCGGAATCGCCGCGTGCTGAGCGTCCTTGACATACGTCTTCACTCGATAGGGCGGAATGATGCCGACCCATTGCGCGGCAGTCGCGGCGGTCAACACGTCTTCGAGGTACCGAGCATGCGTTGGATAGAGCTCCTTGAGCTCCGCTGCCGGGAACGGCTCCCTTTTGCCGAAATAGTCGTTCAGAGCGCCACTGAACGTGTACCGCGCGATCGGCGCCTGCAGCTCCGGCAGACGGATTCCACCCACGGCGTTGCCGTACTTGTCAAGCGCAATGGCCGGCGGTTCGCCCGATATCACCATACGCTGTTGCTGCGGCGGCGGCTGGCCGCCGTTGAGCCAGCCGTGGAGATGTTGGATGGCGGCATCGGCCGTCGGAAGCCACGTTACATTGCTGACCCGCGGGTTTACCTGAAAACCAGCGGGAAGGACACCATCGCGCGCGAGTGTCTGCCGAAACGGCAAGGACAGTGCGATCGACATGTGAGAGGCGCCCGCGATCTCCCAATAGATAAACCGCGGCGTGTCCGGCTGACGCAGAGGATAATAGAAGAGCGCCTCGGTCTGGGTGTTCAGCGTCAGAACCGGCGCCGCGAGATCGGTGCGCACGGTCGTGCGGACCGATCGGCTGTTGCTGTTCGCGTTCGTCATCGCCGGAACGGGACTGAAATCGGAAGCCCGCCCCGCGTTGATGACCGTCATAAGAGCGTCGAACACGCGCTCGCGGGGCTGGATTCCGTTGATGTACGCCAGCATCCGCACCCCGGATTGAGACGCTCCGACGGCAATGAGCTTTCGGACCTCCAATCCGCCGAGCGGATCTACGCCGTGGACCTGCGGAGGCTGCGCGACCAATCGGGCCGCCTGCGTGTAGATGTCGTAGGAAAGGGCGTCGTCGGGGATCGACAGGCTGCCGTAGCGCTCAGGATCCCACTCGATCAGGCCTTGAGGCTTGACCGGATAGCCGTGGATTCCGACCCGTTGCGCGGACACCGCCACGTACGCGAAGCCGTCATAAACTCCCAGCGCGTCGCAGAACTCGAGATCGCATCCCTCGCTTACATTCGTCCACTCGACGATGACCGTACCGTTGAACGCTTTCGGATTCTTCGGACGCCGAACGAGGATGCGCGTTTTGTAAGGCCCGGGGTTCGTCGGTTTCACCGACCAGCGTCCGTCTTGGCTGAGCGCACCGACGGGAGCGAACCGCAGCGCTTGGCCGGCGATGAAGTACTCTTCCTCGACGTAGCCGCGGGCACCGATGTCCCCGTAATAGGCGTTAAAGGGCCATCCGTGCCGGCCGCCGCGAATTGGGCCGGTAACGGTGGGACCGGCTGTCCTAGTGACGGCCTCGAGTGCGGATGCCGGAAGACCTCGCACGCCCGCGGCGGCCGCGGCACAGCCGAGTCCGGCGGCTCCGGCTCTCAGTATCAACGCCCGTCTCGACAGCATTGTCTGCCTCCCTTTGTCGCGCGTTCGTTGCACGATGTTCGGCGTGTGCTGCGTCAGACATCTGTAATTCAACAGCAAGCGCCCAATTGGATAGAGATTTCGGTGCCGACGGCTACCTGAGACCGAGATGCTGACCCGATGTCGAAGCACGAGTATCAAGGTTATCGTTCGCCTTCAGGCTTCCGGCATGCGGGTGACCGTAGTGCAGAATCCGCTGACGTCGCTTGCAGACGACGTCGCTACCACTCGCCGTGCGCTCGCGATGCAGGATGGGCCGACCGTGCTCGTGGCCCATTCTTACGGAGGAATGGTCATCACCGAAACCGGCGTCGCGCCCAAGGTCTCCGCTCTGGTGTATGTAGCAGCTCGCGCACCCGATGCGGGCGAGAATTATATCGCACTCGCCAAAAGATTGCGGCCACGCTGTTTCCTACCGCGAAGACGACCGTCGCTGCCTGGCGATCCAAACCCTCGTGGTACGCGGTGTCGAGACACGATCGGTCGATGAACCCTGAATTAGAGCGCTATCTAGCCGCGCGGATGAAGGCGACAACGATTGAGGTTGATGCCGGCCACCTGTCTCTGGTTAGCCATCCGCGAGAGATCGCAAATCTCATTTTGGCAACAGCCGCACGCGACAAGTGAACCGCCGCAACGGCCGAACACATCCGGGGTTCGGACGTAATGAAACGCCCGGCTACGTCGAGGCAGGCCTAGCGGTAGCGTATCGCTGCTCCAGGGCGTCGTACCGCGGTTTGTCGACCAGGCGCTGGCGCTCAGCGAAGGTTGCGATGAGACCTCCGGCCTCGTCGAGGACGCCGCCGTCACGCAGCGCTCGCAGCGCGGCCTGCATACCCTGTATTGCACCCTGAAGGGCCGCGTTGGCATAGAGAACGAGGCTAAAACCCATCTCGGCTGCGGCAGTCTGGTTCAGGATCGGCGTCTTGCCTCCCAGGACCATGTTCAGCATTTGCGGCGCGGCGAGGCGCTTGGGGATCTGTTCCAGTTGGGCGAGCGTTGCCGGCGCCTCAACGAACGTTATGTCCGCGCCCGCATCGATGTAGCGGCCGGCTCGGTCGATCGCGGCCTCGAAGCTCTCCACGGCACACGCGTCGGTACGCGCGATGATGACCAAGCCATCGCGGCGTGCGTCGACGGCCGACTTGACTTTGTTCACCATCTCCTCGGCAGAGATCAGTTCCTTGCCGGCGAAGTGCCCACACCGCTTGGGCGCGCTCTGGTCCTCCAGCTGGACGGCACTCGCGCCGGCCTGTTCGAGCATCTTGATGGTGTGAGCGACGTTCACAGCGTTGCCGAAGCCGGTGTCGGCGTCAACGATCAAGGGCAAGTCGACGACTGCGCGTATCGCCATCGTATGTTCGACGACTTGGCTCAAATCCATGAAGCCGAGATCGGGCAGGCCGAGGTGCATGTTCGTGAGGCCCGCACCGGTCAGGTAGACCGCCTCAAAACCGAGATCCGCAATGACGCGAGCCGCGAGTGCGTTCGGAGCGCCAGGCAACAGAACACCCCGCCGGGTCGCCAACATTTCACGAAGTGTCGAGATGTGCTCGGAAGGCATGGAGCTTACTGTCTCGCTACCATCTCGCGGATCCCGTGTCTTTCGAACAGACCAGGCCGTAGGTCTGGAACAACCAACGCGGCGGGAGGTACTTCGACCGTGAGATCGACCAAGTCGCCGGGCTCGAGTTTCGGTAACGCCAAAGCTGCTTCGAGAAAGCGGCCTTGCTCCGCCGAATCGGTGTGCGGGCCGGCCAATTCCCGGAACTTGCCGATATAGTCATCCCGTCTAAAGGGTGTTGCACCGCGCGGATGTGCGTCGGCAACTTCTATTTCATCCTCGACCGTGCGTCCGTTCTGCAGCGTCACGACGATGCGGCCGCCGAAGGCGCGCCTCTCCGGCGCGGGATCGTGGTACTTGCGATCCCATTCGGCATCTTCGAGGGTCGTTATTGTTCGCCAAAGCGCCACAGTATGGGGACGGCTTGCACGCTCAGCCGTATAGCTTTCGTCGTGATGCCAGCGCCCGTCTTCGAGCGCCACGGCGAGGATATACATCAGGCTGTGGTCCAGGGTTTCCCGACTGGCCTGAGGATTGTATTTCTGCGGGTCCCCCGAACCGCTGCCGATAATGCGATGCGTGTGGTGGCTGGTATGGACCACGACGCTCGCAATCTGCCTGGAGTCGCCGACGCGACGGCGCAATCGGAAGGCCAAATCTATCCAAGCCTGAGCCTGATACTCGGCCGAATAGGCCTTCGTGTAGGTCTCCATGATTGCACGCTTGGGTTCACCGAGGCGCGGCAGCGAGACCGCGTACTCGGCCTCGGGGCCGTCCAGCATCCACGCGATGATGGCATCGTCGCCTTCGTAGATGGGTGCGGGAGAGGTTTCCCCGCGCATGGCGCGGTCGACGGCCTCGACCGCCAGTTTCCCGGCGTGAGCCGGGGCGTTCGCCTTCCAACTCGAAATTTCGCCTTTGCGCGACTGACGAGTGGACAGCGTGACATGCACGACCTGGTTAATGGCCTGATAGACGATATCTACCGGTAGTCGAAGCATGGCCCCGATTCCGGCCACCGCGCCTGCGGCGATATGCAGCACGTGATCGACGCGGTGCGTATGCAGGGCGATGCCCTTTGTGAGACCGACCGAAATCTCGTAAGCGGCGGCAACGCCGCGTACGGTGTCATAGCCGGCGACGCCGGACTGCTGGCCGACGGCGATGATGGAGGGAATCATATCCCCGGGATGGTTCATGTCGGCGGCAAGAAACGTATCGTGAAAATCCAGCTCCCGCACCGCCGTGCCGTTGGCCCAGGCGGCCCATTCGCAGGCGACCAGGACGCTGCGCGGCAGGCCGAATACCGTGGCGCCGCCCTCATGCTGGTGCGCCACGGCCTGCGCACGCGCGTTCGCAACGGGCCGTCGCGCCAGACTGGCCACGGCCACGCCGGCGTTGTCGATCACCCGATTGATGATCATTTCGATCACGTCCGCGTCAAGGGGCGCGTCGTCAACTGCCGCCGCCGCCAGTTTCCAGGCCAGTAATTCGTGCCGCGGTGGAGTTGCCGCGCTCTTATAAACGCGGACGTGATGGTTCTGCATGAAGTTCTTCCTCGCGCATCGGCGAAACAGGGTGCCGCTCTTCGAGGAACCATTTTCCTCTCGACCACGTGCTTACCTCGCCAAGCCGGCAACATGAACTTTGCTGTGTTGCAACGACAGTTGCAACACCAGTAGGGTGGAAGCGTCTGCTGAATTGTCTCAGGACGGTCACGAGACGTGCGCTCGATTTGGCCAGTATGATTAGGGGATCAAGAGATACCTGAAGCAGCGAGGTCAGCATTCTGTGCGTGCGAAGTCGATCGGCTTTCATCGTCCCGGACTCCTAGGCGTGCTGGCGCTCGGTCTCGTCGCCGAGCTCGCGCCGGCGCCGTCGCGCGCGTACATTACCGACAGCCCGCCGTGCGTGCGCGACACGATCTACCTCGAGAGCGACATCGACACAGCGCACGCGCGCGCCGGGGACCCCTTCATCTTCCGCACGTTCGAAGCCGCGACCGCGCCTGGCGGCGTCGAGGTCCCCGCGAATACGGTCGGGTACGGTGTCGTCGCGATCTCGCATCACGCCGACCGCGGGGGGCGCGGCGGCTACGTCGTGCTCGAGACACGCTTCATCGTGCTGCCCAACGGCGATCA
>JAQBPM010000317.1 GCA_028287525.1 Vulcanimicrobiota bacterium
TGCGCTCGACGTCGCGCACCGGCGTGATGTGCAGGTGCAGTTCGTCGCCTTCGACGTCGACCGACTGCACGTTGTAGTCGAGCTCCACCAGGGTGCGAACGCCGCCGATGATCGGCAGCTGCGTGTAACGCGGCTCGGGCGTCGGCACCTCGCTGACCGGATGCGGGCGGGCGGGCGCCGGTTCGAACACGTCAGCGGTCGGCGGACCGGGATCGCGCGCTTCGTTGAATGCCGGCCGGTCGAAGTTCATGTCGCCGCGCGCGGAATCGCGGAACACGAGGCGCGTGAGCGCGGCGCGGTCGCTGTTGCGCACCCACACGTGCACCGTGTAGCTTCCGACGGGGTCGGGATAGTTGTTCGTCGCCATCTGCTTGCGCACCAGCGTGTAGGTCTCGTACGCCGGCGGCGGGCGGTGCGAGCGGAACTGCAAACGGATCAAGCCGAGCAGACGCTGCGGCGTGGGCGTCGGGTCCGCCGCGGGCTGCACGGTGGGCACCGCCAGCGCGGCCGCAAGGATCACGGAGGCCAGCATCCGGGGTGCTACGGCATCCTACGGAGGTTGGCCCGCCATCCTTGCTTGAATGGCCGGGAATGACGCCGGTACTTCGCACGGCCGCCGCTTGTATTGCGGCGCTGATCGCTCTGCCTGCCGCCGCCAGCGCACCGCGCGCGACGACGCCGGAGGACATCACGCGCATCGCGTACGTCGGTTCCGCGACGATCTCGCACCGTGGCGACCGGGTAGCCTTCGTCGTCACGCGGCTCGACGCCGCCGAGAACCGCTATCGGCGCAACCTCTGGATCGTACGTGCGGACGGAACGGGCCTGCGTCAGCTGACGATGGGAGACGGCGACGTCGACCCCCAGTGGTCGCCCGATGACCGGACCATCGCGTTCACCGGCACCCGTCCGCAGACGCCGCAGATCTACGCGATCGCCCTCGGCGGCGGCGAAGCCCGCAAGCTGACCGCCGAGGAAAAGGGCGCCTCGGCGCCGCGCTGGTCGCACGACGGAACGCGCATCGCCTACAGCGCGACGTTCGAAGACGCCGCGGTGAAGACCCGGCTGGATGCGGCCGCCGCCGGCGGAACGCTCGACGCGAAGCACGCGACCAGCGACGTGCGCGTGACCGACCGGCTCGATTTCGAAGAGAACGGTTCCGGCGAAACCTTCAACAAACACGTGCACCTGCTGGTGATGCGCGCCGACGGCGGCGGACGCACGCAGCTCACCCCGCTCTCGGCGTGGTCGGAGAAGCAAGCCGTCTGGTCGTACGACGATCGCAGCCTCGCGTTCGTCTCGCTGCGCCGGCCGGTCGACCCCGATCGCATCGACGCCGACGTCTACGTCGTGCCCTCGCGCGGCGGTGCGCTGCGGCACGTCCCGCTGCGGCATCGCGGAGCGGCCGCGCCCGCGTGGTCGCACGACTCGCGCGCGCTGTTCGTCAGCGTCGTCTCGCGAAACGATCCCTCGGCGCTGCCGGGCGTCGATCGGGTCGCGCTCGACGGCAGCGGCGAACGCCGCGTCATCCCCGAGAACACGGTCGCCTTCGGCGACGCGCTGCTGACCGATACGAAAGAGGGCGGCGCTGGCTGCGGACCGCTGCTCGAACCGCACGACCGCTGGTTCCTCGCCGACGTCAGCGTGCCGGGCGGAACGGCGCTGCAGCGCATCGACGCCGCGAGCGGCCGCGCCGCGACGCTCGCATCGCGCGGCGACGAGATCGCGGACTGCTCGATGAACGATGCCGGCACGCGCGTCGCGTACACCGCCTCCGATGCGGTGACGCCCGGCGACGTCTGGATTCAACAGATGGCGGGCGGTGCGCCGCGACGCCTCACGAACCTCAACGCGGCCTACGCCGCCGCCGTGCGGCTCGTGAAACCGCAGCCCTTCGCCGTCCGCGACGAGGCGGGCCTCACCGTACACGCGTGGTTCCTGCCGGCGAACGTGCCGCGCGGTACGCGCGCGCCGACGCTGCTGGAGATCCACGGCGGCCCGGCGAGCGCGTTCGGTAACGCATTCTTCCACGAAATGCAGCTGCTCGCCGGACGCGGTTACAACGTCGTCTTCGCGAACCCGCGCGGCAGCGTCGGCTACGGGTACGCGTTCACGGCGGCCCTCGCCAAGAATTGGGGCGATCCGATGTTCCGCGACGAGATGGCGGTGATGGACGCCGTCGTGCGGCGGCCGGACGTCGACCCGCAGCGGCTCGGCGTGCTCGGTGGAAGTTACGGCGGCTACGCGACGCTCTGGCTGATCGGTCACACGCGCCGCTTCCGCGCCGCGGTCGCCGAGCGGGCGGTGAGCAACATGACCTCGTCGTTCCTCGCCTGCGACGCGTGCGGCATCAACAGCGCGACCGCGTCGCTGGGCAACCCGTGGTCGGATCAGGCGGAATACTGGCGCCAGTCGCCGATCCGCACGATCGATTTCGTCCGCACGCCGCTGCTGCTGCTGCACAGCGACGCGGACACGCGCACGCCGCTGGTCGACTCCGATCAGTGGTTCACGCTCGCGAAGGCGTTGAACGAGCCGATCACCTACGTTCAGGTGCCGCGCGAGAACCACGACTTCAATCGCACCGGCGAGCCGATCCACCGGATCGAGCGGCTGCACCTCATCGCCGACTGGTTCGCGAAGCAGCTGTGATGACACGAGTTTTCTCCGCCGTACTCGTCGCGACGCTGCTCGCCAACGCGGCGCCCGCGCCGGCGGCCGATGCCAAACGCGCGGTCGTTCCGGAAGATCTCTTCAAGATGGCGGCCGTCTCCGCGGCGACAATCTCGCACGACGGCAAGCACGTCGCGTTCGTCGTCACGCGCGCCGATCTCGCCAAGAACGGGTATCTCTCCAGCATCTGGATTGCGTCGGCCGACGGCACGCACGTCGCGCAGTCGACGCGCGGCGAGCACGACGGGGAACCCGCGTGGTCGCCCGACGACCGCACGCTGGCGTTCACCGCCGCACGCGGCGGACCGCCGCAGATCTTCGCGCTCGAGATGGCCGGCGGCGAAGCGCGGCAGGTGACGCACGCCAAAGACGGCGCGTCGGGTCCAACATGGTCGCACGACGGAAAGCGCATCGCGTTCACCGCGACCACGTCCGATTCCGCGCCCCCGTCGCGCGTCGACTGGAAGGCGCTCGGCATCGCCGCGCCCGAGAAACACAAGAACAGCGACATCCGCACGCTGCCGTGGCCGCGCTATCAGGCGAACGGCGCCGGCTACGTCTACGACAAGCACCAGCACATTTGGACGATCGACGCGGACGGCGCGAACGAAAAGCAGCTGACGTTCGGGGCCGACGGCGAGAACGGCGCGGATTGGTCGCCCGACGACCGCACGATCGCGTACGGCTCGACGCCGCTCTCCGATCCCGAAGGCGATCGCAGCGCGATTTTCCTCGTACCGTCGGGGGGCGGGAGCGCGACGCGGCTGCCGGTCGCGCGCTACGGCGCAACCGAGGCCGGCTGGATGCCCGACGGCAAGCGGATCCTCTATACGTTCATCTCGCGCCACGACAGCGCGGCGCAACCCGGATATGCCGTAGCCAACCTCGACGGTGCGGACGACCGGGTCGTGATCGCCGAAAACGCGATCTCGATCGGCGACGCGGTCATCAACGACACCAAGGAAGGCGGCGCGGGCTGCGCGATCGTCGCGCCGAATGGGCGCGGCTTGATCGCCGACGTCAGCATCCCCGGCGCGACCGAGATCGACGCCATCCCCTTCAACGGCGCGCGCACCGCGACGGTGATCGGCGGCGGACGCGAGATCGTCGACTGTACGGCTAGCCGCGACGCGCGAACGATCGCCTTCACCGCGCTCGACGCGACGCATCTCGCCGAAGCGTTCGTCTACGATCGCGCAACCGACAAAACGATCCAGCTGAGCCATCTGAACGACGCGCTGACAAACGCGCTGGCGCTCTCGCCGCCGGAAGAGCACAGCGTCGCGAACGGTCAGGGCGGATCGGTCGCGTACTGGGTCATGCGCCCGCCGAACGCGGTCGCCGGCCAACGCTACCCCGTCATCCTCGACATTCACGGCGGCCCGCACACCGAATTCGGCAATAGCTTCTTTCACGAGTTCCAGGTACTCGCCGCGCGCGGCTACATCGTGGTGTACGCGAACCCGCGCGGCAGCGTCGGGTACGGCTACGATTGGTCGACCGCGCTCGACGGCGACTGGGGCAACGCGATGTTCGCCGACGAGACGGCCGTAATGGACGCGGTCGTCAAACGCGCCGACATCGATGCGGCGCGGACGTTCGTTTCCGGCGGGAGCTACGGCGGCTACGCGACGTTGTGGATGATCTCGCACACGAACCGCTTCCGCGCGGCGCTCGCCGAACGCCCGGTGAGCAACCTTTTCACCGAGACGCTGAGCGCGGATTTTGCGGCGCCGCTCGGTTTTGAAGGGCCGGCCGGAACGCCGCACGCCTGGGGTCCGCCGCTGCAGGCCTACATGACGATGTGGCAGCAGTCGCCGCTCGCGCAGGTCACGCGCGTTCGCACGCCGCTGATGCTAGTCCATGCGGACGGCGACACGCGCACGCCGATCGCCGAGACGCTGCAGGAATACGAATCGCTCAAAAACCTCGGCCGCACCGTCACGCTGGTCGAGTTCCCGCGCGACACGCACGATCTCAGCCGCACGGGCGAGCCGATCCACCGCGTCGAGCGCCTCAACATCATGACCGAATGGTTCAACCGCTACCAAAAGGGGACCTGAGTGGGCACAAACCTACGTCACGGTGCTCTTCGACGACGTCGCGCACGCGCGCGACGCAAAGCGTGCGTTGGAGATGCTGCCGGGAATTCACGTGCGGCGGGCGTTTCTCGTGGCACGAGACGAGCGCGGGATGCACGTCGACGGACGCTATCACGGCGAGTTGCCAAAAATCGACATCGATCACCCGCTCGCACTGCTGCGGACGATGTTCGCGCGCTTGATCTTGGGTTCGAGCCGAGAAGAAGACGGCATTGCCGTCGAAGATGCGGAGGAAGAGCTTGCCGTCGGCCAGGCCGCTGTCGTCGCACTCGTCGACGAGCATGACGACACGGCGATCGACCTCTCGATGCGCGAACATGGCGGAGCCGTCACGCGAAGCGCGATCGGCACGCTAGACGCCGAGGACACCGAACGCTTCCTCTCCGCCACAAGGCTCGATTTGCCGCCGTCGTGAGCACGTCGGCGAAGCGTCGGGCGTCACTGTTCGTCGACGCGAACGGCGAATGGCGCGTCCCGGAAAAGTCGGAGTTGGACCCGAACGTCTCGAGCAACTTCTTCGTTGCCATGATTCGGGCGTTTCCGGTCTCGATACTGGTCAACACGATCGCCTTGGTGCTCGTCACGATCTTCGCGATCGAGCTGATATCCGTTTCGCGCGATCGCTGGGCGGCGAACTGCACGCACCGTAGGTGCCGATAGCGCAAGCCCAACGGCGGACCATTTCCGTCATTCCGAGCGAATGACAATGGGCGATCGGAATGACGAGCGGCGTTAGCCCCAGATCTTGCGTGCCGTGTCGGTGACGAGTTGGAGTTTCGCCCATTGCTCTTCTTCGGTGAGGAGATTGCCTTCGGCCATTGAGGCGAAGCCGCATTGGGGGCTGAGCGCGAGATCGTCGAGCGGGACGATCTTCGTGGCCTCGTCGATGCGGCGGATCAGCGACTCCGCGTCTTCGAGGCCGCCGCGCTTGGTGCTCACCAGGCCGAGTACGACCGTCTTCCCCTTCGGCACGAAGCGGAGCGGTTCGAACGTTCCCGAGCGTTCGTCGTCGTATTCGAGCAAAAAGCGGTCGACCTCCAGCTCGTTGAACAGCTTCTCGGCGATCGCGTCGTAGCCGCCGCTGGCGTACCACTGGCTGCGGTTGTTGCCGCGGCACAAATGGATCGCGAGCACGACGCCCGTCGTGCGCGCGGCGCGGAAACACGCGTTGTCGGCGGCGATCGCCTCGTCGAGCAACTGCTCCGGCGATTGGCCGAACTCCGTGCGCAGATGCTCGCGCCACTTCGGATCGAGATAGTAGCTGTAGCGCGGCGCGTCGATCTGGATGTACGAGACGCCTTCGGTCGAGAGCGCGGCCGTTTCGTCTTTGATGACGTCGACGACGTCGCGCAGGAACGCGGAATGGTCCGCGTATGCTTTGTCGCTGATCCCTTTCTTGTACGAGATCGCCGGGAATTGCGTGGCGCTCGGCAGCGTCATCTTGATCGGGCCGGGACTATGCTCGCGCAGAAACGCCGTCTCGTGTTCGGCCAGCCGTCGCATGGGGCGCAGCTTGCCGGTCACGATCCCTTTGACGGCGCTCGGCGCGACCGCTTGGGCCGTTCCGGCCGCGTTCCAGCTGCGCTGAACCGCATCGCCGTAGTCGAACCCGTCGACCGCGTCGTTGAAGTCGCTCATGAACCCGCTGCGCCGGAACTCGCCGTCCGTGAAGATGCGAAAACCGAGGTCCTTCTGTTTCGTGAGGACGCGCACGATGTCGCGATCTTCGATCTCGCGCAGTCGCTCCGGCGGAGCGCCGGCGTGCCTGGCGTCGAGAAGCTCGGCGCTTCGCAGGAAGCTGCCGACGTGATCGGCGCGCAGATCGGCGGCG
>JAQBPM010000356.1 GCA_028287525.1 Vulcanimicrobiota bacterium
CGGCCGTCTCGAACGCCGTCGGCGCATCGATCTACGCGTCGAAGTGCGCGGCCTGTCACGGCGCCGCCGGAGCGGGCGGAGGGCACGGGACGTTTCCGGCGCTCGCGGGCAATTCACTCGTCAACAACAGCGATTCGAACCGCATGATCGGCGTCGTGGAGCACGGGCGCAACATGATGCCGTCGTGGAAGGGTCAGCTCTCGGCCGGAGACATCGCCGCGGTTGCGACGTTCGTGCGTTCGGCCTGGGGAAACAAAGGCGGCCCGGTGAGCGAGCAGGACGTCGCGACGGTGAAATAAGAGCGGCGAGCTCAGTCGTGCAGCACGACGCTGAGCAGCGAACTGTGCACGTGGAGTCCGCCGTTGTACTCGATGAACCCGAGCCGGCGAAACTTGTTCATGAAGAAGCTCACCCGCGAGCGCGTCGTTCCCACCATCTCGGCCAACGTCTCCTGGCTGATCTTGGCGATGACCGGCTCCGGCCGGCCCTCCTTGCCGAAGTTCGCGAGTAAGAGCAAGATGCGCGCCAGCCGCTTTTCGCTGGAGTTGAAGAGCTGGTCGACGAGGTCTTCCTCGATGCGGATGTTGCGCGAGAGGAGATGCGCGATGAAGACGGCGCCGAATTCCGGGTCGTCGTGCAGGGCCGCGATCATGTCGTCGAGGCTCGTGCGTACCAGCGAGCTCGACTCGAGCACGGTCGCCGACGCCATGCGCAGCGGCTGCCCCGCCAAGCATCCCTCGCCGAAGAAGTCGCCCTCGCCGAGCATCGCGATCACGGCCTCTTTTCCGGTCGTAGAGCTGACCGTGAGCTTGACCCTGCCCCGCCGCACGAAAAAGACCGAATCGGCGGGGTCACCTTGCGCGAAGACGCGCTGACGCGCTTTGAAGGCGCGCGGCGTGCCGCCGGCCGCGAACCGGACGAGCTCGGCACTCGTTGGACGCGGTGTGCCATTCGTCCCAAGGGCGGTCTTGGCCGTTCGCGCCACGGCTGCGCTCAATTTGGGCATCACGACCAGCATACGCTATCGGTACGGTGGGAACTGTACACAATTGAACGCTTTTGAGCAAAATCGTCGCTCGCGGCGGGCGAGAGGGTCAGGCGCCGGCGCCGACCAGCTCCGCCAGCGACGAGGACGGCTCGCACTGCAGCTCGTTCATCAGCACGTCGCGGTACTGGCGGTAGTGCCGCAGGGCCGCGGCGCGGTCGCCGGATTCGATGTACGCCCGAATCGCGATCTCGCGCGCGGGCTCGTCGCACGGGTCGTAAGCGATCATCTCGTGACAGAGCGCGAGCGCGTCGTGCGCGCGCCCTTCGTCGAGCGCGCGCTTCGCGAGCGCCTGCGCGACCTCGCAGCGGAGCTCGCGCAGATGCCGTTCGGTCGGCTCGAACCACTCCCAGCCGTCGACCTTTGCCGGCCGGCTCGCCCGCAGGCGGTCGTACAGCTCACGCAGGCCGTCGGCTTCATGCGGGGCGATCCCCTCGCTCGTGCGCTGCGCGCCGACGGCGCGGTCGATCTCCCAGAGGTCGACCCGCACCTCGTTGCCGAGCCGGTATCCCTCGCGCGTGCGCACGACGGTGTTGTCGTCGTCCAGCCGCGCTTTGAGGCGATGCAGGCAGACATGGAACGCGTTGCGCGCCGCCGATTCGGCCAAGTCCGGCCACAGCATGTCGGTCAGCCGCTCGCGTGAGAGGGCTTCCGGGCGCATCGCGATCGCGGTGAGCAGCGCGTGCTCGCGTTCCGCCAGCGTCACCGGCTCGCCGTCGCGGATCACGCGGCCCGTGACCAGCTCGATGGCGATTCCGGTGCGGGCGGCCTCGGCGTTCCCCTCACGCCGGTAGCGAGAGACGAAGCGTGCGAGAAAGCCGCCGTCCTCGCCGCGCGCGATCGCGTCGATCGCTTCGTGGAGCTCGGGGGCGTCGACGCGTTTGGCGATCGAAGCGGCTTCGGCGCGCATCGCTCGCCGCCGGCTCACGTTCAGCTCGGCGACCGCGAGCGCCGCGAGCACTTGGTAGAACGGGGCACGATACGCCGCGGCCGCTTCGCGCGCGAGCTCCGCGTTGCGCAGCGCCGTCGCGTCGTCTTCTGCCTGCGCCGCGGCGACGAGATATCCGCACGCGACCCACTTGATGTGGTCGGCCGCTTGGGGCTCGCCGGCATGGCCGCGCACGGTGCTCGAGAAGAACGCGAAGCCGCGCACGCCTTCGCGCTGGACTTCCGCTTCGAGAGCGAACGCGTGCTGAGTGAGGTCGGCGTCGTCGCCCGCGAACCAGGCGCCGAACGTCGCCTCGGCCTCATCGAAGGCGATGAAGTTGCTGAACCCGGTTTTGCGCACGTGTTCGATCGCGCGCTCGATCCGTTCGCGTTCCGTGGCCCGGTCGCCGCGCACGCGGGCGATGTCCGCGCCGAGCGTCAAGAGCGTCCCCGACGCCATCACGTGCATCGTGTTGACGAACGGCCAGCACGCCTCGAGATCCGCTTCGGCTTCCCTGACGCGGCCGAGCCGCGCGGTCATCAGCGAGCGCAGGTACAGCAGCCAGCCGTGCATGCGCGTCGTCGGGACGTCGGGCGCCGCGATCTGCGCGCGAAACTCGTCGACCAGCGCGAGCGCGCGTTCGAACTCACCGACGTAGCTGAGCATCAGCACACGGAACACGTAGAGGTAGATGCGCACGATCGGCAGCGCGTCGGCCGGCAGACGGCCCCAGACCTCCTCGACTTCCTCGAGCAGGAGGCGCGAGTCGACGCTGAAGGTGCGCAGCAGCGCGGTAACCGACCAGACCCGCGGATACCGCAGCACCACCGCGCGGTCGAGCGAGGCGAGAACGCGCGCATACGCGATCGATGGCCCTTCGTCCTCGAGGACCTCGATGTGTTCGAGCGCTTCGGCTGCGGCGGTCTGGTCGCCGCGCGCGAGTTGGATCTCGGCCGCACGCTGATACTCGCCCGCCGTGTGATAGGCGGCGGCGGCCGGCGCGAGCAGCGATTCGACCCGCCCCGGATGGCGTTCGAGCAAGGTCGACGCGACGAGCGGATGGACGCCGAACGTGCCGTCGGGCCGGCGGGTGATGAACGGCGAGGTACGCGCGAAGTCCATGAACGCATCGAACGCGATCGGATCGCCGAGCGCGAGCCGGACGTCACGCTCCGCCGCTTGCGGAATCGCCGCGCAGGCCAGCAGCCCGTCGGTGATCGCGGGCGAGGCCGCGCCGAGCACCTGATCGGCGAGGTACTCGTGCAATTCTTCGTAGGCGACGTCGTCGAGTTTGTCGAGCAGCGGTTCGAGCCGTCCCTCGTGGGCGAACCGCGCGAGGAGCAGCACCGCGATCGGCCAGCCCGAGGAGATCGCCGCCACCCGGGCGACCGCATCGTCCCGCAGGCCGGTCGGCGCGAAGATCGACCCGATCTCCGCCTCGGTGAAGGCGAGATCGCTCGCGCGCAACGTCAGGATCTGATGCGGCGGCGCGAAGCGCGAGAGATGCATGCGCGGCGACTCGCGCGAGCAGATGACGACGGTGCGTCCTTCCGGGCGGTTGGCCAACAGCCGTGCCAGGAAGTCGTGCGCCCCCGGGTCGCCGATCGCGTCCTCGGTGTTCTCGAAGACGAAGGCCGCGGGGAGGGTGCGCACGCGCCAGGCCGCGAGCGCGACGCCGACGCGATCGGCTGTCGACGCGTGACCGTCGCCCATCAGGCTCTCGTTTTGGGCGAGGTTGGCGCTGCGTTCGGGGTTCTCTTCGGCCAGAGCAGGGAGGAGCCGGCGGGCGAGGTCGACGTCCGAGGTGACCCCCGAGCAATCGCACACGGCGAACGCCGTGGTCCCCTCGAGCAGCTGCCGGACCAAGGTCGACTTCCCGAAGCCGGCCGGCGCGATCAGCGAGACGATCGCCGGACGCGCCGCGCGGACCCGCTCCAGGAGGGCGGTTCGTACGAGGTCGGCGCTGGTCTCTGGGGGAGGAAGGCTGGCGTCCATGGTTCGGCCGTAAGTCCTGAGGCGGCTGGGCTCGAGCCGACTTTCGTCGTCCACCGGGCTGGTCCCGGTGGCCCGGAGGACTACACGTACGGTCGCTTACATTAACGCCATCTTACTTTGCACACAGCACTGTGGATGCTGTGGATGAATTCTGGCGTGGGGCTCAGACCGCGATGGCGTAGAGCCGCCGAGAGAGCGCCTCGTTGTTTGCGCCGTAACACTCGCAGGACGCCGTCTCGAGGCCGATGCGGTCGATGACGGTGAACTTGCCGCGAACGTAGCGGATGTATCCGGCCTGCTGCAGTGCCGCCGCCGCGATGCTGACCCCGGCCCGTCGGACGCCGAGCATCGTCGCTAGCGCCTCGTGCGTGAGCGGGAAGTCGGCCCGGCCCACGCGGTCGTAGGTCATCAGCAGCCAGCGCGCGCAGCGTTCGCTGACGTAGTGCAGGCGGTTGCAGGCGATCGCTTGCGCCATCACGTCGAGCTGTGCGCTCAGGAAGCGCTCGGCGATCGCGCGGAACTCGGGATGCGTCTCGCACAGGCGGCGGAAATTCCCGACGTCGATCCGATACGCTTCGCCCGCGACCTGACACCAAGTAAGCGCGGTGGCGACGCCGCCGTCCAACAGGACCTGGGCGCCCGTGACGCCCTCGCGACCGATGGTCACGACCTCGATCTGCGTCCCGTCGCGCATGACCGTGACGACCGAGATGACCGCGTCGATCGGGAAGTAGAGGAAATTGATGGGGCCGCCGAGGTCGTAGATCGTCGCGCGGTAGGCGAGCCGGACGCGCTCGCACGCTTCGGCAACGGCATCGCGTACGTGGGGCGGCAGGGTATCCAACAGGGAGTTATCGAGGGTAGTGTGTGACGTAGGAACATCCCTTAAAAAGAGCAGCCCGCCCCCACAAAGGAAGACGGCGCACTTCGCTCCTAGCGTACTGATGCGAAGGGGCGGAGTCGGTACGCTAGCGGACACACCGCTTCGGCCCCAGCAACCCAAGGGTTTAGCAGTGTGTTCATAAGAGTGCTAAGAAAGGACCCTCGCGCGTGCGGAACCACGACGAGATACTCGAGATCGAGCGGTTGTTTGCTCCCCGCGGGGCGCACGGCCGATTCGAACCCAACACCGACGTCCTGCTCGATGAGAGCGGCGGCGCCGTGGTCGTTCACGTGGAGCTGGCCGGCGCCGACGCCGACTCGCTGCGCGTAACCGTTGCGGATGCGTATCTCACCATCACCGGCACCCGCGCGCTGCGCGACGTCTCGCGCAGCGCCTCGCTGCTGCGCAAAGAGATTCAGTACGGCGAGTTCCTCAAAGCGATTCGCCTCCCACTACCCGTCCTCGATGAGGGCGCAACGGCGATCTATCGGGACGGTATCTTGACGATCCGTCTTCCGGTCGCCGAATCTGAACAGTACCCGATCGTGCGGACGACCATCCGCATGACGGTGAGAAGGACCTCCGCGTAATGCCCAAAGCCACCAAGGCTCCCGAGATCATCGGCATCCTGCCTCTGCAGGACGCGGTGCTCTTCCCGAATACCGTCATCCCGCTCGCCGTCGTGAAGCGGCCGGGCATCCAGTTGGTCGAGGAGGCTCTGCGCGAAGGGAAGCAGATCGGTCTCGTCGCGCTCAAAGACAAAGAGACCGAGGATCCGGGTCCGGACGACGTCCGCCGGATCGGGACGATCGGCACGATCCAAAAGATGCTGAAGGTGCCCGACGGCACGCTGCGCTGCATCGTTGCCGGCGGCCCCGTCTTCCGCATCGACCAATTCGTGGCGACCGAGCCGTATCTGGCGTCGACGTTCACCGAATTGCCGGATCTCACGCGTGACAACGATCAGCTCGTCGCGATGCAGCGCAACCTCGGCTCGCTTTTCCAAAAGCTGCTGGGCTATCTGCCGCAGGCGCCGCGCGAGATGGAGATGGAAGTCAACAACATCTCCGATCCCAACCTGCTCTCGTATTTCGTCGCGTCGACGATGCGGCTCGAGACGGCGGACCGTCAAGCGATCCTCGAAGAGCGCGACACCGGCAAGCGCTTGCGCAGGCTGACCATGCTCATCACCAAAGAGCTGGAAGTCGTCGAGCTCGGACACAAGATCCAGTCCGACATCCAGCGCGAGATGGAGAAGAATCAGCGCGAGTTCTACCTGCGCCAGCAGATGCGCGCGATACAGGAAGAGCTCGGCGAAGGCGATCCCCAGCAAGCCGAAGCGAACGAGCTGCGCAAAAAGATCGAAGAAGCGAAGATGCCCGAGGACGTGCGCAAGTCCGCCGACCGCGAGCTCGACCGTCTCTCGAAAGTTCCGACGGCGTCGCCCGAGTACAGCGTCATCCGCACCTACCTCGATTGGCTCGTGCAGCTGCCGTGGAGCGTCTCCACCTCGGATCAGATCGACATCGCGAGAGCGCGGGCGGTCCTCGATGAGGACCACTACGACCTCGAGAAGATCAAAGACCGCATCGTCGAGTACCTGGCCGTCGGCAAGCTCAAGAACAAGCTGACCGGCCCGATCCTCTGCTTCGTGGGACCGCCGGGCGTCGGCAAGACGTCGCTCGGGCAGTCGATCGCGAAGTCGATGGGCCGCAAATTCGTGCGGCTCTCCGTCGGCGGCGTGCGCGACGAAGCCGGGATCCGCGGGCATCGCCGGACGTACATCGGCGCTATGCCGGGGACGATCGTGCGCGCGCTGCGCGATGCCGGGACGAACAACCCGGTGATGATGATCGACGAGATCGACAAGGTCGGCGGCGACTATCGCGGCGATCCGCAGTCGGCGCTGCTCGAAGTGCTCGATCCGGAGCAGAACAATTCGTTCCGCGATCACTACCTCGACCTGCCGTTCGATCTCTCGCGCGTGCTCTTCATCTGCACGGCGAACACGCTCGACTCGATCAGCGGGCCGCTGCGCGACCGCATGGAGATCATCAACCTCTCGGGCTACACGGAACTCGAGAAGCTGCAGATCGCCAAGCGCTACCTCGTCACCAAGCAGAAGAAAGCCAACGGTCTCAAAGAGAGCCAAGTGGCGATCACCGACCAGGCCCTCAATAAGATCATCGTCGATTACACCCGCGAAGCGGGCGTGCGCAACCTCGAGCGCGAGGTCGGCACGATCTTCCGCAAGGTCGCCCGCAAGATCGCCGAGGATCCGAAGTACAAGGCACGGGTCAAGCCGGAGAACCTGGTCGACTACCTCTCGAAACCGCGATACTACAACGAGGTCAAACGGCGCACGGCTTCGGTCGGCGTCGCAACGGGTCTCGCGTACACGCCGGTCGGCGGAGACATTCTCTTCATCGAGACGACGGCGATGCCGGGGAGCGGCAAGTTCACGCTCACCGGACAGCTCGGCGACGTGATGAAAGAGTCGGCCACTGCTGCGATCTCGTTCCTGCGCTCGCGCGGGAGTGAAATCGGGCTGCCGGACGACTGGTTCGCCAAGCACGATCTGCACATTCACATCCCGGCCGGCGCCATCCCCAAGGACGGTCCCTCGGCGGGGGTGTCGCTCGCAACGTCGATCGCGTCGCTCTTGACCGGCCACAAGGTCGATCCGGAACTCGCGATGACGGGCGAGATCACGCTCACCGGTCAGGTTCTTCCGATCGGCGGGGTCAAAGAGAAAGTGCTTGGAGCGAAGCGGGCGGGCATCAAGAAGGTGCTGCTCCCGCGCCGCAACGAGATCGATCTCGAGGACGTGCCGAAGGAAGTCCGCGACGCGCTGCAGTTCGTCTTCGTGGACGAGTTGAGCGAGGTCTTCGCGACCGCGCTCGGCAAGCGGGTCATCACGCCCGTCCTGCTCGGCGCGCGTGACGAGAGCGCGAACAGCAACGTCGTCGCGCTTCGGCCGAGCAAGAAACGCTCGGCCGCGCGCGCGGCGCGCCCGGTTCGCGGGGCGACGCGAAAGCGTTCCTAACCGGCGGGACCCGTCGACTCCGGCAAAATCACCTTGGGCTTACGCCCAGGGTGATTTTTTGTTCAGGGTTCGACAAAAGTCCAAGAGCTGCGGCAAAAGTCGCAGGTTCGCCAAACGCCGTTGTCGGATTTTAGGGCTCTCCGCAAGCTCGCGTTGTCGCTCCGGGGGTTCCAGTCGTGCACGACCTTGCTCAGCAGATCGTCAGCGGTTTGGCGACGGGCTCGATCTTCGCGAGCATGGCGCTCGCGCTCGTGCTGATCTATCGCTCGATGGGCGTGATCAACTTCGCGCAGGGCGAGCTGGCGATGTTCTCGACGTACGTCGCCTGGCAGCTGGTGCAGATGGGCGTGCCGATGTGGGGCGCTTTTTTCATCACGATCGTGGTGGCGTTCGCCGGCGGCGTGCTGCTGGAGCGGCTGGTGATCCGGCCGGTGGAGCGCGCACCGCAGCTCACCCTCGTGATCGTGACGCTCGGCCTGTTCACGGCGATCAACGGTCTGGCCGGCTGGTTTTGGGGCTACGTCGTGAAGCCGTTCCCGACGCCGTTCCCGACCACGCCGCTGCAGATCGGCGGCGTCGCCTTCAGCGCGCAGGACGTCGGCGTCATCGTCGTCTCGCTCGTCACGCTCGGCCTTATCTCGCTCTTCTTCCAAAAGACGAAGCTCGGCCTCGCGATGCGCGCCGCGGCGCTTTATCCCGATCAGAGCCGCGTGCTGGGGATTCGCGTAGGCTGGATGCTCGCGCTCGGCTGGGGCCTGGCCTCGGTGGTCGGCGCGATCTCCGGCATCATGATCGCGCCGGTGGTCTTCCTCGATCCCAACATGATGCAGAGCGTCATCGTCTACGCGTTCGCGGCGGCGGTTCTCGGCGGGATCGAGAGCCCGATCGGCGCCGTCGTCGGCGGGCTCATTCTCGGCGTGGTGCTCAACCTGCTCGGGACGTACGTCGAGGCGATCGGCAACGAGTTGCGGCTCGCCGCCGCGCTCGCGATCATCGTGGCGGTACTCGTCATCAAGCCGTCCGGCCTGTTCGGACGCGCAACGGTGCAGCGCGTCTAGTGTCTGTCGGTATGGCGCGGGCGATTCGGGTCGGCATCGCGGTTGTTGTGATCGCGATCCTTCCGGCGATCGTGCCGTCGTTCGTCGTGTTCGACTTCATCTACGTCGCGGCGTACGCGATCGCGATCCTTGGACTGATCATCCTCACCGGGATGAACGGCCAGATCTCGCTCGGGCACGGTGCGTTCATGGCGCTCGGCGGTTACGTGGTCGCCGTGCTCGCACACAATCTGGGGTGGCCGTATTGGGTCGGCGTGCCGCTGGCCGCGCTTGCGTCGGGCGCGTTCGGACTCGTCATCGGAGCGATCGCGCTGCGCTTGGCCGGCGTGTATCTCGCACTCGCGACGTTCTCGCTCGCGGTCGCGACGCCGTCGTTTCTCAAGCACTATAAGAGCATCACCGGCGGTTTCGGCGGCCTCTCGCTCGATGCGGTGAAAGCACCCGCCGGGTTGCCGACCTCCGGCCAGCAGTGGCTGTACTACGTCGCGTGGGCGATCGCCGGCGCCGCGTTTCTCGCATCGGCGCTCATCGTTCGCGGAAAGTTCGGCCGCGCGCTGCGCGCGCTGCGCGACAACCCGATCGCCGCGATCTCGTTCGGCGTCAACCCGTATTCCTACAAGACGCTCGCGTTCGGTTGGAGCGCCGTCCTCTCCGGGATCGCCGGCGCGTTCCTTGCGATGACGACCGCCTACGTGAGCCCCGATACGTTCACGTTCGCGCTGTCGATCACGCTGCTGATCGGCGCCGTCCTGGGAGGGATGATGACCTTCTGGGGCGCGCTCGTGGGCGCGATCGTGATCGAATTTCTCCCCCTGGTGGCGCAGCAGGTCAACGCCGGCGCACCCAGCGTCGTCTACGGCGTCACCCTGATTCTCATGATGCTCTTCGTGCCGGACGGCATCGTCGGAGGGCTGCAGCGCTTGACGCGGCGGCTGGTCCGGCGCGTACCGTCGCCGACGGCGTTCGAGCCGTCCGTACCCGCTGCCGCTTCGATGGCGGTCGATCAACCCACGCGCGAGTAGCGCAACTCTCCGCCCGTAGGAGGTACCCGTGATTCCAGTCTACCGAAAAGCCGTAACAGGCATCCTCGCCGCGACGTTCGCGCTCGCCGTCACGGGCAGCGCCGTCGCCCCAGCCCTCGCCGCAGATCCCGGCGTCACCGATACCGAGATCGTGCTCGGCGGGACGCATCCCTACAGCGGTCCCGCATCGGCGTACGGCAACATCGGCAAAGGGATCGGCGCGTACTTCAGCTACGTGAACGATCGCGGCGGCGTGAACGGCCGCAAGATCAAATACATCGACAAGGACGACGGCTACAGCCCGCCGCAGGCCGTGCAGATCGTGCACCAGCTGGTCGAACAGGACAAGGTCTTCGCGATCTTCGACACGCTCGGCACGGCGGTCAATACGGCGATCCGGCCGTACCTCAACCAGAACGGCGTGCCGCACATGTTCGTCGCGACGGGCGCATCGACGTGGGGCAAGGACTATCAGAAGTTCCCTTGGACGATCGGCTGGCAGCCGGACTATCAGGCCGAAGCGGCACTCTACGCGCAAGACATTCTGCAGAACCATCCCAAGGCGAAGATCGGCGTTCTCTATCAGAATGACGACTACGGCGAGGACTACAACGCCGGGCTGAAGCGCGGGCTCGGCAAGCACCAGGAGATGATCGTCAAGATGGCGTCGTACGAAACGACCGATCCGAACGTCAGCTCGCAGGTTTCGACGCTCAAGGCCGCCGGCTGCGACACGTTCATGATCTTCGCGACGCCGAAGTTCGCCATCCAGTCGATGGTCGCGGCTGCGCAGCAGTCGTGGCATCCCACGACCTACCTCAACAACGTCTCCGCCGCGGTCCCGTTCATGAACGCTGCCTCGAAGGCGGGCGGACCCGCCGCGGTCGCCGGCGTCATCAGCACGATTTATCTCAAAGACCCAGCGAACCACGCGCGCTACGCCGGTGATGCCGGGATGAAGTTCTACAACGAGATCATGGCCAAGTATCTGCCGACCGCCGACAAGGACGACGGCAACTACCTGTACGGCGTGTCGATCGGGTACACGATGGTCGACGTGCTCAAGCGGGCCGGCAAGGATCTGACCCGGAAGAAGGTCATGGACATCGCCACGAACCTCGTCGAGAAGGACAACCCGCTGGCCTACCCCGGCGTCGTGATCCGCACCTCGCCGACGTTCCGCTACCCGATCACGCAGATGATCACGGCGCGGTGGCTCGCGACGGATTGGTCGCCGACCGGCTTGCTGGTCGACACCCGTTCGATGACGATGGCCGAGAACAAGTAACGCCTCGTGCCGGCGCTGCTCACGGTCCGCAACCTCACGATCCGGTTCGGCGGCATCACCGCGCTGAACGACGTGTCCTTCGACGTTGCCGAGGGAGCGATCACGGGGTTGATCGGGCCGAACGGCGCCGGCAAGACGACGTGCTTCAACTGCATCACGCGGCTCTACGAACCGAGCTCGGGCGAGGTGCGCTTCAAAGGTGAAGATCTGCTGCGGCTGCGGCCGCAGCAGATCGCCGGCAGGCGCATCGCGCGAACGTTTCAGAACCTGGCGCTGTTCGAGGGGATGACCGTCCTCGACAACGTGCTCGTCGGTTATCACTCGCGGTTCCCCGGCGGCTTCGGCGACTGGGGTGCGGAGGAAGGCGCCGTCGGCGAAGCGATGGACGTGCTGGCGAAGCTCGAGGTCGCGGAGCTCGCGAAGCGTCCGGTGCACGGCCTCCCGTTCGGGATTCGCAAACGGGTGGAGCTCGCCCGCGCCATCATGGCGAAGCCCGAGCTGCTGCTGCTCGACGAGCCCGCCGCGGGGATCAGCCATGGCGAGGTCACGGCGCTCGCCGCGACGATCCGGCGCATCGCGCGCGACTTCAGCACGACGATCCTGATGGTGGAACACCACATGCAGCTCGTGATGAGCGTCTCCGACCACATCGTCGTACTCGCTTCCGGAAAGAAACTCGCCGACGGTTCTCCGGCGGCGGTGCAAGCGAACCCGGCGGTGATCGAAGCCTACTTGGGGGCCGTCTGATGGTCGCCCTTGCCGAGCCGCTCGCCGCGCCGCTGCTCGAGGCGCGCGGACTGCACGCGCGCTACGGCGAGATCGAAGCGATCCGCGGCATCGCGCTGAGGGTGAACGAGGGCGCCATCGTGGCGCTGCTCGGCGCGAACGGTTCGGGGAAGACGAGCACCCTGCGCGCGTTGACCGGCGCGATCAAAACCACCGGTACGGTCGTCTTTGCCGGCGCGCCGCTGAGCGGCGCGCCCGAGGATGCCGCGCGCCGCGGAATCGCCCACGTCCCCGAAGGGCGCGGCACGCTGAGCAGCCTGACGGTGTGGGAAAACCTCACGCTGGGCGGCTACCTCACCGGCGAGCGGAAGCGCTTCGCGCGGCAGTACGAACGCGTCGCCGGATACTTTCCGTGGATCGCGGAGCGCAAGTCGCAGGTCGCCGGAACGCTCAGCGGCGGAGAGCAGCAGATGCTCGCGATCGCGCGCGCGCTGATGATGGAACCGAAGCTGCTGCTGCTCGACGAGCCGTCGCTGGGTCTCGCGCCGATGATCGTGCGCGATATCTTCACGCTGTTGCGCACGATCAATCAGCAGGACGGCGTTACGATCCTCGTCGCCGAACAGAACGCCACCGTGGCATTGTCCACGGCCGACCACGCCTACGTTCTCGAAGCAGGCCGCATCGCGATGCACGGCGCCTGCACCGAACTCATCGAAAACGATCAAGTCCGCCGCTCGTACCTCGGCTACTGACGCACGTGTCACCCTGAGCGCCTATATCGGACAAACTTCGCGCCGCAGCGCGAACTTTGGCGCATTGTCATTTGCGTGCTGCCGCATTGTCATTGCGAGCTGCCGCATTGTCATTGCGAGCTTGTCGAGCAACCCTCGTCTCGCGCTGAGCGCAGTCGAAGCGCGAGGCCGCATCGCGAATGCCGAGCCGCGGGGTCGTCCCTCGGCTACGCTCGGGACGACACGAAGGTTCCTCGACGAGCTCGGAATGACATGGCGTCGTGAGGGCGCGCGG
>JAQBPM010000165.1 GCA_028287525.1 Vulcanimicrobiota bacterium
GACGTCGCCGAGCGCCGTCTCGCGCGCGATGTACGTGCCGCCTTCCGCCTGACGATACTCGATTCGCCACGGAACGGTCGTGAGCGGCGGCCGGTTGCCGATGCCGGACACGATCGCTTCCTCGGGCAGCCAGGTTTTCGCGTCGACCCACAGCTCGCGCAGACGGTACTTCGCCGGATCGCGCACCGGCGTGAGGCCGAGATGGTATTCGCGTCCGCGTTCGTCGTTGAGCGTTTCGATCAGCCGTACGTCGTAGTCACGGGCCTTCACGCCGGTGCGTCCGATGATCGGCAGCGTCTTGCCGGCGGCCGCGAAGTCGGCGGCCGAGGTGGCCGGCGTGAACCGGCGCTGGGCGGGAGCGAGCCCGTAGTCCTGATCGACCGCGAACGCGACGTGACCGACGGGATCGACTTCCTGCACTTTGTTGAGCGTGCCGAAGAACGGGACCGCGATGTTGATCCCGCGCGGAGCGTCGGGCGGGCTCGCCACCTCTTCCCGGCTGAACTTGCGCGAGAGCACGACCGCGTGCCGGAAATCTTCGATCGTGTCCCAGGTGCGCTTAATGTGCTGTGTCTCGGTGTGGAACTCGACGATCGTCGCGTAGGAGCCGAAGCGCGGGTAGGCTCCGGCGCTCCAGGCCTGGCGGACGTTTGCGAAGATCGCCTCGGGCTCGGGCGCGGCCGGGCTCGGCGCCGGCGTCGCCGCGATCGAGGTGACGCTCATCGCCGCGATGGCGATCCATTCGCAGAAGCCGCTCGCTCGCATCATTTCCGCTCTAACGCCCCAAACGCCGGCCTGGTTCCGCCGGGTCACCCCGGCGGCTGGCAGAGTTCGATCAGAACGCCGGCCGTGGATTTCGGATGGAGGAAGGCGATCGTGTTGCCGTGCGCGCCCAGGCGCGGCTCCTCATCGATCAGCCGCACGCCGGCGGCTTTGAGGCGCGCGAGTTCCGCCCGAATGTCGGCGACCCGGTAGGCCGTATGGTGCAGCTTGGTCGCCGCATCGCCGCGATATTTCGCCAGCGGAGAGTCGTCGCTCAGCGGCCGCAGCAGCTCGATCACGGCGTCGCCGCTGCGCACGCCGACCGCCTCGACGCCTTGGTCGGCGACGATCTCGCGATACACCAGGGAGAATCCCAGCGTCTGCGTGTACAGCGCGAGCGTTTCGTCGAGATCCTTGACGACGATCGCGACGTGATCGATCGGCGCGTCGTTCACGCTATCCGCTCCCGTGCGACGTGCGTGCCGAAGACTTCGCGCAGCACGTTGCAGATCTCGCCGAGCGTCGCGCCCGCATCGACCGCTTCGATGAACCGCGGCATCAGGTTCTCCGTTCCGGCGGCGGCGGTGCGCACGGCGGCGAGTGCCGCGCTCGTGCGCGCCGTGTCGCGCCGCGCGCGGAAAGCGCGCGTGCGTTCGACCTGGTCGCGCTCGATCTGCGGATCGATTCGCAGGATCGGTATCGTGACGCTTTGGTCGCCGTCGGCGAAGGCGTTCACCGCGACGACGACGCTGCTGCCGCGTTCGATCTCCTGCTGCGCGCGATACGCGGACTCGCCGATCTGGTCTTGCATCCAACCGCTTTCGACCGCCACCACGGCCCCGCCCATTGCGTCGACCTCGGCGATCAGCGTGCGGGCGCGGGAGATGAGCTCGTCGGTCAACGACTCGACGTAGTACGATCCGGCCAGCGGGTCGGCGACGTCGGTCACGCCGCTCTCGTGCGCGATGATCTGCTGCGTGCGCAGCGCCACCCGCGCCGACTCGGCGGTCGGGAGCCCGAGCGCTTCGTCTTGACCGTTGGTGTGGAGCGATTGGGTTCCGCCGAGGACCGCTGCGAGCGCCTGCAGCGCGACCCGCACCACGTTGTTCTGCGGTTCCTGCGCCGTCAAGGTCGAACCGCCGGTCTGCGTGTGGAACCGGAGCATCTGCGACTTCGGATCGTTCGAACCGAACTCGTCGCGGACGATCTCGGCCCACAACGTGCGCGCGGCGCGAAACTTCGCGATCTCCTCGAAGAAATCGTTGTGCGCGTTCCAGAAGAAGGAGATGCGCGGTGCGACCGTGTCGACGGAGAGTCCCGCCGCTTGCGCCGCGCGCAGATACGCCTTCGCATTGGCGAGCGTGAACGCGATCTCTTGGAGCGCGGTCGATCCGGCTTCGCGGATGTGGTATCCGGAGATGGAGATGGTGTTCCAGTTCGGAACGTGGTCGGCGCAGTAGGCCATCACGTCGGTCACCAGCCGCATCGAGGGCACCGGCGGGTAGATGTACGTTCCGCGCGCGACGTACTCTTTGAGCACGTCGTTCTGGATCGTGCCGCTCAGCCGCTCGAAGGGAATCCCGCGGCGCCGCGCGACCGCGAGGACGAACGCCAGCAGAATCGACGCCGGCGCGTTGATCGTCATCGAGACGCTGACTTTGTCGAGCGGAATCCCATCGAAGAGCATCTCGACGTCCTCGATCGTGTCGATCGCGACGCCGACCTTGCCGACTTCGCCGCGCGCCTGCGGCGCGTCCGAGTCGTGACCGAGCTGGGTGACGAGATCGAACGCGACGGAGAGGCCGGTGACCCCGTTCGCCAGGAGGTAGCGGTAGCGTTCGTTCGATTCGGCCGCCGTCGCGAAGCCGGCGTATTGGCGCATCGTCCAGTTGCGCCCGCGATACATGTCGCGCCGGACCCCGCGGGTGTACGGGAACTCCCCCGGCGCGGCGCGGTGGACCGGCGGATCGGGCTCCTCGTAGAACGGCCGCAGCGGGATGCCGCTGGCATTGAGATCGCGGGCGCTCACCCGTTACGGTTGCGCCGGGCGGCCTGGTGCCACCTACACCCATTCGGGCGCGGCGTGTCCCCGGCCGGAGCCGACGTAAGCCGGCCCACCGACAACCGTTTGGGGGTGCTGTATCGTTGAGTGCACGATGACACGTGGAAGACTGCTGGCCGGACTCGCCGCCCTCACCGCGCTCCTCGCGCCCGTTGCGGCCTCCGCGGCGGCACAGGTGACGCACTCGGACGCCGAGTGGCGCAAGCTGCTCCCGCCCGAAGCGTACGACGTGCTGCGGCACGAGGGCACGGAGTACGCGTTCTCGAGCGTGCTCGACCACGAGAAGCGCGCCGGCAGCTATGCCTGCCGGGGCTGCGACCTGCCGCTGTTCTCCTCGAAGACCAAATACGACAGCGGAACCGGCTGGCCGAGCTTTTGGGCGCCGCTCCCCAACGCCGTGGCGACGAAGACCGACGTCAAGATGATCGTGCCGCGCACCGAAGTGCATTGCCGCCGGTGCGAAGGCCATCTCGGCCACGTCTTCGACGACGGACCGAAGCCGACGGGTCTGCGTTACTGCATGAATGGCGTCGCGCTGCGCTTCAAACCAGGCGTTATGATCTCTTGACCACCGTCCTGGCGACCGTACACTAAGAACGCTACAGGCGAGCTCCAGCGGAGAGCGCGAAGGCCCTCACCGTGAGTGACGCGATCGTCGTCGACGGGCTCGTGAAGCGCTACGGCTCGGTTGAGGCGGTGGCGGGGATCAGTTTCTCGGTACCGCGCGGTACCGTTTTCGGTTTGCTGGGCCGGAACGGGGCCGGGAAGACGACGACGCTGGAATGCTGCATCGGCATCGGCCGGCCGACCGCCGGCAGCGTGCGCGTCCTCGGCCTCGATCCGACGCGGCCGCAAGGGCTCGCGCGTTTGCGCCCGCGCATCGGCGTTCAGCTGCAGGCGACGTCGCTGCCGGAGAAAGCGAACGTCGGCGAAGTGCTCGAGCTGTACGCGGCCTACTACGGCATTGCGCCGCGAGCGGCGGAGATGGCCGCGCGCGTCGGGCTCGACGGCAAGCTCACCCGGCAGGTCGCGCAGATGTCGGGCGGCGAGCAGCAGCGCCTCGCGCTCGCGCTGGCGCTGCAGCACGATCCCGAGGTGCTGTTCCTCGACGAGCCGACGGCCGGAATGGACGCCTTCGGCCGGCGCATCCTATGGGGCGAGGTCGAACGGCTGCGCGACGGCGGCAAGACGATCGTCCTCACGACCCACTACATCGAAGAAGCCGAACGATTGAGCGACCGCATCTGCATCATGCAGCGCGGGAAGATCGTCGCCGAGGACGCGCCAGCCGAGCTCGTCGCGCGCTACGGCGGCGACGCGACGGTGTGCATCGAAGCCGAGGGCTTCGTGCCCGACGAGGCGTTGCAGAGCCTCGGGACGTGGACGAAGACGGGTGCCGAGTGGACGCTCGCGACCCGTACCGAGCCCGGCCTCGCGCTCGCGGCGGTCGTGACGCGCGCGAACGCGCTCAACGCGAAGATCGCGTCGCTCGACCTGCACCGGCCGACCCTCGAGGACGCCTTCATCGCGATCACCGGCGAGACGATCGGAGAGACGGAATGAACCTGCTGCGGATGTTTTTCGTGCAGACGAAAATGCACTTCGTATGGTACTTCCGGCGCGACGGCGAGATGATCTTCTGGACGCTGGTGATGCCCGTCTTCTTTCTGGTGCTGTTCTCGTACGCGTTTTCAGACGGCACCACGTCGCGCTCGTCGGCCTTTCTCGTGCCCGGGATCATCGGCGCCCAAGTGCTCAGTTCGGGCTTTTGGGGCGTCGGCGTGATGCTGGCGACGTTCCGCGAGAAGCACCTCTTGCGCCGGGTCTACATCACGCCGATGCCGGCGTGGGTGTTTTTCGCCTCGCTCGTCGTGTACCGCATGACGCTGCTGGCGGCGCAGGCGGTGCTGCTGATCGCGGCCGGTGCGCTGCTGTTCCACGTGCGGCTGCTCGGGAATCCGCTGGAGATCCTGGCGATCCTACTGCTCGGAACGGCGACGTTCGTCTCGCTCGGCACGATCATCGGCGCGGTGACCCGGACGACGGAGAGCGCGAACAACATCGCGTCGATCCTCACCGTGCCGTTGGCGTTCCTCTCCGATGCGTACGTCCCGATCGACCGTTTCCCGCACGCCGTCAGCTCGGCACTGCGCCTGCTGCCGTCGACGGAGTTCATCGACACCTTTCGCGACGTTTCGATCTACGGCGCGCCGCTGGGTCACTACGGCGCGTGGATCGCCGCCCTTTTCGTCTGGATGATCGGGGGGACGGTCATCAGCGCGCGCACCTTCCGCTGGGTGTAAGAGCGCCCGGCCGCCGCCGCTCGACAAAAGACGAAGACGGCCCGTGATCTCTCACGGACCGTCTTCGCTTGGGAGACGCGTTGGTGGTCGTCTCTCTTATGGGCCGAGTTTCACGGGCCGGGTTTCGAGATCGTGTCGACGGCCGTGATGGGGATCGTTACCGCGGCGTTTCGCGCCAACGCCCTTCCGTTCATCGTCGTGGTGAGGCCCATCGTGATCGATGAAAACGCCAGGATGTTGCCGCTGAACGTGGCGCCGTTGATGGTCGCGGAGCTGCCGACCTGCCAAAAGACGTTGCACGGGTTGGCAAGACCGATCAAGTTGACGGTGCTGCCGACCGCCGTCGTCAAGCCGGACCCGATCTGGAAGATGAACACGGCGTTCGGATTGCCGCCTCCGTTGAGCACGAGCGGCCCGGTGATGAACAGCGTCGACGGCGAGTGATAGACCCCGGCCGGGAGAGTGGTGCCGCCGATATCGGTACCGCCGAGCAACGTCACCGTGGCGGGCTTTCCGGCCGCGGAATTGTAGGCGGTGGTCAGATCCAGCTGCGCGTTCGCCGCAGTCGGAACCGCAAGCCAAATCGAGCCGTTTACCGTTCCGGTCGTTCCAGGGCCGAATCCGGTTTGCGAGTTGCCCGGGCTCACGCCGAGATCGCCATTGATGGTCGCGACGCCGCCGTTGGTGGCCGTTTGGCCGGCCAGAATTGCGAAGTTCGCGGCAGTACCAAGGGGCACCGACTGGTTCGGCAGGATCGCGTTTTGCGCGCATGAGAGCGCAATGGGAGCCGGCGTCGGTGTCGGCGTCGGGGTCGGGATGGGCGTCGCTGTCGGAATGGGCGACGGCGTCGGCGTGAAGAACGGACCGGGTGAAGTACCCGGCGACGGCGCCGTGAAGGCCGGGACGGTGCAATTGCCGCAGCCGCCGCCGCTGCACGAGGCCAGCGACACGAGGGCGGCCAGCGCGACGAACCGCCGGGCGTGGAAGAAGCGGGGGGTCTTGAGCATGTGTATGGTCCTCACGTTCGCTTAGAGCTTCACGCCGAGGCCGATGTATGGACCGTCATGCGTCTGACCGATCGGTGCATTCTGTTTCGCGATATACCGTTCAGCGTTGAAACCACCGTAGACATACACCGGCGAACGTCCTGGAACGTAGGCAAGACCTATGTCGTACTTCAGAATCTGGTACTGCTGCCGGAACGTCTTGCCGTTGTTTATGCTCGCGGCGTTCGCGATCGTATAGTTGCCGCTCACGGTCGGGTAGTAGAACGCGGAGCCGAAGAAACTCAGGCCCGACCGCAGGTCGGGGAGCTTTTCGACGCCGCCGCCGACGCCGTTCAGCTGCGGATACCCGTAATTGTTGGCGGTGTGGATATAGCCCACGCCGACGTAGATCCGCGGAGCCGCGACTTGATATTCCAAGCGCGCGTCCAAGCTGCTCTGTCGTCCCAGAAAGACGGGCGTGAACGCGGTGCCGCCGTCGATGGTCGAGAAGCGCGTGTAGTGGTTGTTGAGCGCGTCGGTGAGATTGTCGCTCGTGACGTACGCGTATTGGCGGAAGTCGACTTTCACGGCGAACGGTGAATCTTTGGGCGCGTACGCTCCGGCGATCTGATACTCTTGGTCGCACCATTGACCGGCCGTGAACTCGTTGTAGTTCTTGGCCGCCGAAAACGCGGCTTCGACGAAAACGTGATAGGACGGCGGCGTCGGCACCGGCGTGGGTGTCGGCGTCGGGGTCGGCGCGACCGTTGGGGGAGCCGTCGGCACCGGTGTAGGCACGGGCGTCGCGGGCGGCGGTGGGACGGGCGCCGGGATGTAGCGTACGACCACGATGCGCCGATCCGGCACCCACTGGACGTAGGCGCCCAGCGCTTCGGAGATCACGCGCACCGGGACGAGAACGATTCCATGATAGACGATCGGCGGCACGTCGAGCGGTCGCGTCTCGCCGTTGATGACGACCTCCGGAGTGCCTACCGTGACCGAGACGCTGGCGCCCGGCTTGACGGCGGTGACGTTCTTTCCGTCCGGCGAAGCGGAGACGGTGGCGCCCATCTGCTCGAACATGCTACGCAACGGCACGTAGATTCGGCCGTTCTTGACCAGCGCGGCGAGCACGCGCCGCTGCTTGAGGATGTCCGGCGTTGCGTAAACCGTATGATCGTTGAAGAGGATGGGGAACTCGCCCGCCGGCGGGCTGCCGAAGTCCGGCGCAGCGGCATGCGAGCCGACCGCGGATCCGCAAAAGAGCAGAACGAAGAGTGACGCCGCAGCCAAGCGCTTCGCGGCTTTCGTCCCTGCGGTATTGGGCCTAATGAGCCAAGCATGCATAGGGCTAAGAGTGTAACCAACTGCCAAAGTTGATTCTGCTCACAATTGCTCACTGCACGAGCGTGCCGGCAGAAGCTAGGTGTGCGGGACGGCTGGCGGTTGCTAGCGGCGCGGCACGCCGCGCACGGCGCCTGCGATGAAGACGGCGACGAGCGCGAGTTGAAACGGCATCGGTCCGAGCGTCTTGATGCTCGCCGGGGCGTGTCCGCGCGCGATTTCGAGCGCCGGGAGCAGCACGCCCAGAAATTGGTCCAACGCGCACAGCCAGAGCAGCGGCCGCCATCGCACGGGATCGCGCAGCACGATCGCGTAGACGCAGGCGACGACCAGCAGCTCGCCGCCAAGGATCGTCGTCAGTCCCGGATCTTTGAGGGGAAGGTCGAGCAGCGGCTGCATCAACGGCTGCGCGAAAAGCGCGAGCAAGCCCACGCCCGCATCGATCGCGAAGCCGCACACCAGCGCGACACGCAGCACGCGCGCGAACATTGTCAGGCGAGAGTCAGCAGCGCGGTTCGCGATTCGACGGTGGCGCCGGGCGCCACGTGCACCGCGGCGACGGTGCCGGCTTTGTGGGCGCGGATCTCGTTCATCATTTTCATCGCCTCGATCACGGCGACGACGTCGCCCGCGGCGACCGTCGCGCCTGCGGCAACCGGGATCTCGACGACGACGCCGTGCATCGGCGCGACGACGTCGTTCCCTGCCGCGGCCGTCGCCTTGCGTGGCGCGCCGCCTTTCTTCGGCAGCACTTTGACCGCGCCGTTCCGCACCGTGCCCGGTGCGATCGGCAGATCGACGAAACGAACGCGGAACAGCCGGTCGTTCACCTCTACCCGTATCGTATCCGGCGCATCGAGCGGCTCGGCGGGCGGGGCGTCCGACTCACCGGCGTCTGTTGCGACCAGCGGGAGCGATGCGGCGAACGGTTCCAGCGTCGCCGTCCCGTACGATGCGTCGCGCACCGGTGCGAAATCGACCAGCGCGCGCAGCAGCGGCAACGTGGTCGGCACGCCGTCGATCACGTACTCGTCGATCGCGCGGCCCAACCGGGCCAGCGCTTCCGCGCGCGTTCGCCCGCGCACGATCAATTTCGCGATCATCGAATCGTAGTCGGCGGTGATCGTGAAGCCGGGATATGCCGCCGAATCGACGCGCACGCCGAACCCGCCGGGCTCCTTGTAACGCGTGAGGGTCCCTGGCGCCGGGCGGAAGCCTTGCGAGGGGTCTTCGGCGTTGACCCGCACTTCGATCGCGTGGCCGCGAAAGGTGATGTCGTTCTGTTCGAACGAGAGCGGGCGGCCTGCCGCAACGAGAATTTGTTCGCGCACGAGGTCGATCCCGGAGATCTCTTCGGAGACCGTGTGCTCGACTTGGATGCGCGTGTTCATCTCGAGGAAATAGAACGCGTCGCCGCTGACCAGACATTCGATCGTCCCGGCCGAATCGTACCCGATCGCCCGCGCCGCCTGCACGCCGGCCGCGCGCATCCCGTCGCGCACCGTCTCGCTGACCAGGGCGGGCGCTTCTTCCCAAAGCTTTTGATGACGGCGCTGCAGCGAACAGTCGCGCTCGCCGACGTGCACGACGTGCCCGTGCTTGTCGGCGAGGATCTGCAGTTCGACGTGCTTCGGATTTTCGAGATAGCGTTCGACGTAGATCGTCGGGTTGCCGAAATACGCCGTCGCTTCGCGCTGCGCCGTGGAGAACGCGGATTCGAGCTCGTCGACGGTGCGCGCGACCTTCAGCCCTTTGCCGCCCCCGCCGCCCGACGCTTTGAGCGCCAGCGGCAGACCGTACTTCTCCGCAGCGGCGCGCGCGGCGGTCGCATCCGCGATCGAGTCGGTTCCGCCGGGGACGACGGGAACGCCGGCCGCCACCATCGCCTGCCGGGCGCGAATCTTATCGCCCATCGCGTCGATCGCGTCCGGGTGCGGGCCGATCCAGGTCATGCCGGCGGCGATGACGCGCCGCGCGAAGTCCGCGTTCTCCGCGAAGAAGCCGTAGCCGGGATGCACCGCGTCCGCCCCCGCGCGCGCGGCGACGTCGAGCAGCCGTTCGGCGTTCAAATACGATTGCGACGGCGCGGCCGGGCCCAGATGATACGCCTCATCGGCATAACGGACGTGCAGCGCGTCGCGGTCCGCATCGGAGTACACGGCGACGGTCGCGCAGCCGAGCTCCTTCGCGCTGCGCATGACCCGGATCGCGATCTCGCCGCGGTTCGCGACGAGGATCTTGCGGAACGGCGACTCAGTCATCGAGCCGCCCAGCGATGCTCCAGCGTGATGCCGCGCGCTCCACGCTGCGCGCCTGCTCCGCATCCGCGATGGGAAGCCGGCCGGCCAACCGCCAGCGCGAGGACCCCGCCGCAGGCTGCGTGCTCGGCGCGGCCGCACGCGACATCGCCAGATACGCCGCAGCGATCGCGGCCAGTTCCTCGGCCGTCGGAACGCGCATCACGCCTTGGCCGCGTCCGGATACATTCCCATCGCGTGATAACCGGCGTCGATGAAATGCACGTCGGCCGTTACCTGCGACGAAAGATCGGAGGCGAGATAGACCGCGCAGTTGCCGACGTCTTCCATCGACACGTTACGCTTGAGCGGCGCCGCCGCGGCGACCTTCGGACCCATTGCAGCGAAGCCGGCGACCTGACGCGACGACGCGGTCTTGATCGGTCCGGCCGAGATCGCGTTCACGCGGATCCCGCGCTCACCCAGATCGAAGGCGAGGTAGCGGACGATCGACTCGAGCGCGGCCTTCGCGATCCCGGCGATGTTGTAGTTCGGAACGATCTGCGTGCCGCCCAGATACGTCAGCGCCATGATCGAGCTGCCGTCGTTCAGGTTGTCCTTGAGGTGTCCGACGAGCGCGATCAGCGAGTAGGCGCTGATGTCGAGAGCGAGATTGAAGCCGTCGCGCGAGGTGTCGTAGACCTTTCCCGAGAGGTCTTCCTTTTTTACGAAGGCGATCGAGTGGACCAGCCCGTCGATCTTGCCGGCCGCCGCCGCGAGCGCGCTGAGCGAGTCGTCGCTGGCGACGTCGCATTCGAATACCGCCGCGTCGCCGAACTCTTTGGCATGTTCGCGAACCGCGTCTTCCACCCGCTCACCCTGATAGGTCAGGATGAGGCGGGCACCGTGCGCGTGCAGCTGCCGCGCGATTCCGCTGGCGATCGACCACCGGTTGGCGACCCCGGTGACGAGGATGGTTTTTCCGTCGAGCAGTCCCACGAAGCCGAACGATCATACACGACGCCCGCACAACCCTGCTGCGGCGCGCGCCGAAAGATCCGATGCTCCTGCCGCGGGGTGGACCGCGCCGCTGCGCGAATCGGACCGACAGCGTGACCTTCCGCCGTGTTCTTCCTTCATGACCGACGACGTTCGTGCGGCGCAGGCCGGCGACGGCGGAGCGCGCGATCGCGTGCTGCGCGCGTTCTGGCCGCGCGCCTACCGGCTCGCCTATGCCGTCCTGCACCAGCGGGCGGCTGCCGAGGACGCCGCGCAAGAGGCGCTGATCCGCGTCGACGCGCGGCTGAACGACCTGCGCGATGCCGACGCGTTTGCCGTCTGGTCGGCCCGCATCGCCGTCAACGCCGGACGTGACGCGTTCCGCCGGCGCCGCGCCCACGGAGCACTGCACGAAGCCGAGGGCGCCGAGCGGTTCGAGGACGAGGCCGCGCTGCGCCTCGACGTTTCTCGCGCGCTGGCCGCTCTCCCGGCCTGGCTGCGCGAGCCGGTCATCTTGTGCTATCTCGAAGGGTTCACCAGCGCTCAGGCGGGTGAGGCGCTCGGCGCGCCTGCGGCGACGATCCGCTTTCGCCTGCAGCTGGCGCGCCGGCGGCTCACGGCGCTCCTGGTCGAGCGGTCGTGCGTCAGCGAGGAGCACGCGGGATGAAAAACGACCCGCTCGCGGCAGCCGTGCGCGATACCTACGACGCGGTGCACGTCCCGGCGTATCCGGCCGGACTCGTCGCCGCGAAGCGCCTCGCGCGCGGACCGCGGAGCGCGCCGTCGCGCGGCCTGCGCTTCGCGCTCGCCGGTGCGGTGGGACTTCTTGCGGGAGCGCTGTTCGCGGTGCTGCCATGGCCGCAGCACGATCGCATGGTCGCGTTGTTCGCGCGCGACGTCATCGGCGCGAGTCGCGAGACCGCCGTTACGCGCACCGTCTCGCTCGACGACGCGCGGCGGCTGGCGAGGTTTCCCGTCATCGTTCCGGCCGGCGTTCCGGTGGACTCGGTGCGGATCGGCGCCGACAACGCGAGCGTGCAGCTGGTGGTCGAACCTCGGCGCGGCGATCGCGTCTTGATGGTGGAGCGTGCCGCAGACGGTGACGATGCGACCTCGAACTGGATCTCCGGCTCGACCTCCCTCACCGTGCTCGGCGAATCGGACGGGACGATCGTGCAGCGTCTGCGCCAGGCGACGGCGCACCCGTAAAGCGCCGGCCCTACGAGGGTTCCCGCAGCGCCGAGGTGCGTTGTTCTTCGCTCGTGCTCGGACTCGAAGGTTCCTCGGGGAGTTGGATCGCGATGTACGTCACGACGTCCCACGCGTTGTGGATGCCGATAAAGATCAGCAAGAGGTTGGCGCCGGCGAGTGCGAACAGCGCCTGGGTCGGGACCGATGGGAGCAGAATCGCGGCAGCGAGGATCGCGACGTACGCGATCGAGGGGAGGATCGCGAACCAGACCCAGTCATCGATCCCCGGGCGGTATTCGGTGAGCCGCCTGGTCCTTTGCAGCACACGGGTCACGTACACGACGCCGCAGAGACCCACGAGGCCGAGCACCGCTGCGACGTGCGTCAGCGAGAGCCACGGCGCGCTGAGGATCGCCGAAACGAGCAGCGCCGCGCAGAAGTGCATCACGGTCGGCGTGCTGAACGTCGCGACGCCTTCGTGCGTGGTGCGCGTGCGGTCGCCGGCAACGAGCGTGATGACGACGAACATCAACCCCGTCAAGGCGGCGGCCGACGAGCCGGTGATAACGTAGAAGTTCGACCACGCGGTGATGACCGACGGCGCGGTGTCGTGCATGCTCCTAGCTCACAACGGGATGTTGCCGTGTTTGCGGCGGGGGCGCTCGACGCGTTTGTCGGCGAGGGCGTCGAGCGCGCGGGAGACGGCGCGGCGCGTTTCGCTCGCGTTGATGACGTCGTCGACGTAGCCGCGCTGCGCGGCGATGAACGGGTTGGCGAAGTGCTCGGTGTATTCGGCCGCGAGCTCGGCGGCCTTCGCGTCGGGGTCTGCGGCGGCCGAGATCTCGCGGCGGCTGAGGATCTTGACCGCCCCGGCCGATCCCATCACCGCGATCTCCGCCGTCGGCCAGGCGAAGTTGAAGTCGGCCCGGATGTGCTTGGACGCCATGACGTCGTATGCGCCGCCGTAGGCCTTGCGCGTGATGACGGTGATCTTCGGCACCGTCGCTTCGGCGAACGCGTAGAGCAGCTTCGCCCCGTGCTTGATGATGCCGCCCCACTCCTGGCTCGTACCGGGCAAGAACCCCGGCACGTCGACGAACGTCAGCAGCGGAATGTTGAAGGCGTCGCAAAACCGGACGAACCGCGCGGCCTTGATCGACGCGTTGATGTCGAGCACGCCCGCCAAGAACATCGGCTGGTTGGCGACGACGCCGACGCTGCGGCCGCCGATGCGTCCGAAGCCGGTCACGACGTTCTGCGCCCAGAGCGGCAAGATCTCGAAGAAGTCGCCGTCGTCGAGGGTCGGCACGATCGCGTCGAGGATGTCGTACGGCTTGTTCGGCGAGTCGGGGATCAGCGCGTCGAGCTCGGTCGCGACGCGCAGCGGATCGTCGTCGCTCGGCACGATCGGCGGATCGTCGAGATTGTTCGAAGGGATGAACGAGAGCAAGCGGCGGCAGTGGTCGTTCATCTCGTCTTCGTCGGCCGCGACCAGGTGCGCGACGCCGCTCTTGGTGGCGTGCGTCAGTGCGCCGCCCAATTCGTCGAAGCTGACGTCTTCGCCGGTCACCGTCTTCGTCACGTCCGGACCGGTGATGAACATCTGCGAGATGCCCTCGACCATGACGGTGAAGTCGGTGATCGCCGGCGAGTAGACCGCGCCGCCGGCGCACGGGCCGGCGATCAGGCTGATCTGCGGTATCACGCCGGAGGCCTGGACGTTGCGCCAGAAGATCTCGGCATAGCCGCCCAGGCTCACGACGCCTTCTTGAATGCGCGCGCCGCCGGAGTCGTTGATCCCGATCATCGGCGAACCGGTGCGCACCGCCAGATCCATCGTCTTGCAGATCTTCTCGGCCATCACTTCGCCGAGCGATCCGCCGAGCACGGTGAAATCTTGCGAGAAGAGGAAGACGCGGCGCCCGTCGATCGTCGCGTGGCCGGTGACGACGCCGTCGCCGAGAAACGAGCGCTCGTCCAGGCCGAACTCGCTCGTGCGATGGACCGCGAAGCGATCCAGCTCGACGAAGGAGCCGGGATCGACCAGCGCTTCGACCCGCTCGCGGGCCGTGCGCTTGCCGCGCGCGCGCTGCCGCTCGTTGGCGTCCTCGCCGGCCGGCGCCAGCGACTCGTCGCGCACCCGCTCCAAGCGGTGGTAGGCGCGGTCGTGCGGCGATTCGGTCGTGCTCACCCGGCTTGGCTTCGCCCTCGTGAGAGGCTGCTACTGTTGCGTCGTGCCGTTGATGATGACGTAGCCGGGCGCGGTCCAGGAGCGGCTGACCGCTGAAGTGACGTGGTCGATCCACTCGCCGCCGCTGTTGCTGCGCTGGTAACGGCCATGGGCGACGACGGTGTCGCCGGGATTCGCGCCCTGCGCACGGATCACCGCGATCGGGAACGTGCCGTCAACGTCGATGGCGAACGCCGCCTTCGGGCCGCCGATCGTCATGTCGGGGAACGCGGCGACCACGGTCCCGCACACGGTGACCTCGTCCTGCCACGGCATGTCCACCGTGCGGTCCGCCAAGAACGCATCGTTCGCGCA
>JAQBPM010000396.1 GCA_028287525.1 Vulcanimicrobiota bacterium
ACGACCGCGGCCGGCATCTTGACGCGCAGCACGTCGCGATCCGCCGCGACCGCGCCCGATTCGCACAGCGCGTGCGTCGTCGCGATCGTCGGGTGACCGGCGAGGGGGATCTCACCGATCGGCGTCCAGTAGCGCACGATGACGTCGGACTCGGCGTCGCCGGGGAAGACGAAGCTCGTCTCCGAGAGGTTCGTCTCGCGCGCGATCGCCTGCATCGCCGCATCGTCGAGACCGCGCGCGTCGAGGACGACCGCGCAAGCGTTTCCGTGGAGCGGGGTCGTCGTGAAGGCATCGACCCAGACGATCTGCAGGCTTCTCATCGCGGCGTCCTTCGCGAGACGCGCGTCATTTCCGCGGGAAGTCCAGGGCTTGCGCGATCGCGATGAGCGAAAGCGGCGGATTGTCTTTCGACGCTTCGCTCGCGCCGATCTCGATGATCGACTCGTTCGTCCGCGCCGGCACGGCGAAGCGCTTCACGGCGCGAATTTTCACGCCGCCGGCGACCAGCGTTTCGGCGATGAGCTTCGCGTCGCCGATCGCTACCCGGTCGCCGAACCACAGCGTGTTCGTCGGCGTCGAGAGCACCGCGGTGCGCGTCTGGAGCGCCTTGGACTGGTGCGGAATGGCGCTGAGGCTCTTCGCTACCGCGTCGCCGTCCGCCGGGCGCGGATAGTAGTACACCGTAAACGCCGAACTGAACACCGCCAGCACGACCGGATCGAGCTGACGCGGTGCGCGGACGATCTGTTCGTACAGCGCGAGCGAGCCGTTGTAGACCCGCAGCGTGTAGTCTTGCCCGGCGGTCAGGCGATAGAAGCTGAAGCGGCCGTCGGCGCCGGTGATGCTCGGTCCGATCCACTGCGGCCGATCTTGCCCGCTCGGCGCGACGTACACCGCGAGCCCGGCCGCCGGCAGCGCGGTCGACGCCGCGGGCGTGAAGCGGTAGAGCGTCCCGGTCACGCTCGGCTGCGGCAAGCGCGTGAGGGTTTGCGCACCTGCGAGCTGCGGGGCGAATAAGAGCGCGCAGAACGCGAGCAGATACAGGCGGCGCATCAGTGCTGCACCAAGGGTCCGGCCTTCGCCGACGGCAGCAGCGTGCCGGCTAAGGTGAGTTTGTCCGTCACGATCGAAGGCGGCGGCGTGGCGATCGGCGGCACGGCGAGGATCACCCCGGTCGGGTCGGCTTCGTTGGCGTTGATCGGCCACGGAACCGGCGTCGATTGTGCGACCATGGGATACTGGACCATCAGTTTGTTCGACGTGCGGTCGTACCACATCGCGACCGTCACCGACGGAAATCCCGGCATGTCGACCGCGAACGTCTGATGCGCGGGCGACTTGAAGACCGTGAAGGTCATCTGATCGCGCCGCGCATCTTCGTCCTCGACGCGCCGTATCGTGTGGAGGTGCACGACCGCCGGCTGCGGGTACGTTTTCACGATGACCGGCGTGTCGTCGGTCGCCGGCGCCTTGCCCTTGTCCTGGTAGTAGAGGTACAGCGCCGGGCCGACCGTCGCGCACAAGAAGAACACGATGAACAGCGCGACCAGCGGCGAGCTGCTCTTGATCGTCGCCCCGCCGTAGCTGCCTTCGAACGCCGCGCCCGCGCCGCCGGCCGCCGGGGCACCACCGCTGGGAGTGAGGGAGCCGGTCGCACTCGCGGTGATGCGCCACGCGATCAACGCGAAGACGATGCCGACGACTCCGGCTGTCAGCTGGATCTTCCAATATTCCATCAGGCCCACCCTCGGCGCGGATTTCGCCTGCTTGCTTCGCCGCCTCCGCCGTGCGTCCCTAGAGGTTGCGCCGCGATCGGCGCGGGTATTGGCGTATCGGTATGGCCAAGCGCGTTCTACTCGCCGTGAACCCGCGCGCCCGCAGCGGCTCCGCCGCTCGTGACCGCGCGGAGGCGGCGCTGCGGGAGCGCGGCCACGGCGTGATCGTGGTCTCCGTCGACGATTCGATCGATCTCTCGCAGGCGATCGTCGCGCACCGCGACCTGGTCGACGCGGTCGTCGTCGGCGGCGGTGACGGAACGCTGCTGCGGGCACTCCGCGGTTTGGTCGAGACGAAGCTGCCGCTGGCGATCCTGCCGCTCGGCACGTTCAACGAACTCGCCCGCACGCTCGGCATTCCGCAGGATCCCGCGGACGTCGCCGCGATGCTCGACGACGGCGTGCCGGTCGCAATCGACGTCGGGCGCGTCAACGGCGTGTACTACCTCAACGAGGCGTCGATCGGGCTCTCGACGCGGGTCACGCGGCTGCAGACGAGCGCCGTAAAGCATGCGCTGGGCATGCTCGCGATCCCGGTCACGACGTTGCGCGCGCTGCGCTGGGTGCGTCCGCTGCATTTGGAGATCGGCCTGGAGGACGGCACGAAGCGGGACGTGCGCGCGGTGCAGCTGACCGTCGCCAACAGTTATCGCTTCGGCGGCGTCGTGGAAAATCCGGAAGGCAGTCTTGGGGACGGCGAACTGTGGCTTTTCGCGGTCGACGTGCGCGACGGGTGGAGCGCGCTGCGGGTAGTCGTCTCGGTGATGCTGCGCCGTTTCCAGCATTCGCGCGACGTGGCGACACTGCGCGGCAAACGGTTCGCGGTCCGCTCGCTGCGCGGCGGAAGGCACCGCGTCTTCGCCGACGGCGAGTACGTCACGCGCCTGCCGGCCGAATTCAGCATCGTGCGCGGCGGCCTCACGGTTTTGGTCCCCGCACCGCGCGTCGCAGCGATCCGCTGATGGACCGGCGCTGAGATGCTCGGCTTCTTTCGTCCGCAGGCGTACGCGACCCGGATCACCGAGATCGATCCGGCGGACCTGCGTGCCCGCGGCATTCGCGGCGCGATCGTCGACCTCGACAACACGCTCGTCGGCTGGCACCAGCTTGCCCCGCTGGCCGAGGATGCGCTCTGGGTCTCGCGGGCGAAGGACGCGGGCGTGCGCGTCGCCGTCCTCACCAACAACGGAACGCCGTGGGCGTCGGAAATAGCGAAGAGTCTGGGCGTACCGTGCATTCCGCGCGCGCGCAAGCCGCTGCCGCGCGGGTTTCGGCGCGCGCTGAACATTCTCGAGCTGCGGCCCGACGAAGCCGTCGTGATCGGCGATCAGCTCTTCACCGACGTGCTCGGCGCGAAACTCGCCGGCCTCGAAGTGATCCTGGTCGATCCGCTGATCCGGCGGGATCCCTGGAACACGCGTCCGCTGCGGTGGCTCGAACGGATCGTGCTGCGCGGCGTTCCGCGCGCGTAGAGCGAACGCCGTGCCGGATCGCATCGCGCAAGCGCGCGCCCGTCTCGCCGCGATCGCCGAGGCCGAACGCGACGACCCGCTGGTCGAGCCGCGCTACGGCACGCGTTCCTGGGTGCGCGACGACGTCGCACCGCTCGCCGTCCTGCTGCTGCACGGGCTCACGAACGCCCCGCCGCAATACGACGCGCTCGGCGAACAGCTCGCGGCGCGCGGGCACGCGGTGATCGTGCCGCGGATGCGGTACCACGGCTATCGCGACCGGATGACGGATGCGCTTGCAAACTTGCGAGCAGCCGACCTGGAGATGGCGGCGCTGGACGCGGTGGCGATCGCCGCCCTGTGCGGCCAGCGGGTCGTCGCGCTCGGCATCTCGATCGGCGCGACGCTCGCCGGATGGCTCGTCGCGCGCGCGGCGATCGACACCGGCGTCGCGGTGGCGCCGTTTTGCGGCGTGCGCGAATTGTACGGCGGTTTGAACGACGCGCTCGGCGCGGCGCTGCGAGCTGCGCCGAATCGTTTCGGCTGGTGGGATCCGCGCGCCAAACAGAATCAGCCGCCCCAGCACGGCTATCCGCGTTTCGCGACCCGGGCGCTCGGCGCGTCGCTGCAGCTCTCGACGGAGCTCGCGGCGCCGCAGAGTGCGGTGCACGGACGGCGTGCCGTTCTCGTGTGCAACCACGACGATCCGGTCGTGAACAACGCCTTCGCGACGCGCCGTTTCGCGCGGCTCGCCGCGCAGGGCATCCTGGTCGAGAACGTGGTGCTGCACGGTCTGCCGAAGATCCACGACATCATCGAGCCGCAGATCCCGCAGGCGCGGCCCGACCTGGTCTACCCGCAGCTGATCGAGATCATCGAGACGTCGTAGCGCTCAAACGCAGCATCAGCGCCAGCGCCGCGCAGAGCCACGCCGCGCCGAAGAAGAGGCCGCCGATCACGTCGGTCGCGTAGTGGGCGCCGAGCGCGACGCGCGACCACGGGATGCCGATCGCGCAGATCGCCAGCACGATCGCGGCCGCGGCGCTGACAGGGTGGGGAAACGGCGCGTCCCATGCGAGGATCGCTAAGCCCACGAAAAATACGATCGCGGTGGCCGCGTGTCCGCTCGGATAGGAAAGATCCGATTCCAAGGGCCCGACATTCCCGTCGGGACGCCTCCGATGGAAGGCACGTTTGAGCAGCGTCGTCGCGATTTGCGAGGCCGCCTGCGCACCGAGCACGATCGTCAACGGGATCAGGTTCGCACGTGCAGACATCCCGACGCCGAACGCGACGACGGCGATCGGCAGCAGCATCCACCAGCGCCCGAGCGACGTGAAGAAGAGCGCGAGCGAGATCGCGTGGCCGCGCAGCGCGGTCGCGGCGACGTCGACCGCTCCCGGCGGCCGATGCGCGACGACGGCGCCGAGCGCGATCGTGGCGCACATGAATGCGGCTGCGGCGGCGGCGAGCCGCGCGATCACGGAACGAACACGCGCAGCGCTTGCGGGACGACGCGAATGCGGGCGGGAGTCTTCTCGAGCAGCGATCCGTCGATCGCGATCATCTGGCGCGCCTTCGTACGGATCGTGAACTTCGTCGCGGTGACGACGTGCGCGTCGCGCAGCTTCGTCTGGTCGTGCATGCCGAACGCGAGGTACGTCCGCAGCGCGCCGATGCGCGACGGGTCATCGGTGGTGAACAGGTTCAGCCGGCCGTCGGTGATCGACGCGTCCGGCGTGACCGGCGTCGAGCCGAAATAGCGCCCGTTCGCGATGATGATGTCCTGCGTGCGCAGCTTCAACTCGCCGCCGCGCCAGCGAATCCGCGCACGAAAGGCACGATGCGAGAAAACCGGCCCGATCGCGGCGATCGCGTAGGCGATCGGTCCCAGCAATCCCTTCGCGGTCGGCGAGGCGGCGCCGGCGATCTCGGTGGAGAGTCCGATCGTGGCGAAGTTCGCGAAGTACGTGCCGTTGACGCGGCCCAGGTCGACGCTCGCGATCTTGCCGGCGGCGATGACGGCGATCGCCGCGTCGACGTCGCCCCGCGGGATGGCAAGCGTCTGCGCGAAGCTGTTTCCGGTCCCGAGCGGGACGAGGCCGAGCACCGTCTTGCGGTGCGCGAGCACGTCGACGGCATGCGCCATCGTGCCGTCGCCGCCGCCGACGATGACAGTCTCGGCGCCCGCTTTCGCGGCACCCTTCACCAGGCGCCGCACCTCGGCGCCGTCGGCGGCGGTGTGGAACTCCGCGACCCGCAGGCCGTGTTTGCCCAGGGACTCCGCAAGCGGCTCGAGGGCGTGTGCGGTGTGGCGCGATTGGCGATTCACGATGACGACGACCTCGCGGGCCGTCGCCCTCGGCTCCGCGCTCAGTCGAGGTCGCCGGGGCGGCCGCCGATGTCGGCTGCCCCGGCGCTCGGGATCGGGTCGTTCGGGTTCAGCTCGACGTCCGGCTCGGGTACGGGCGGCGCGAGGTCGTCACCCATCACGGTGTCGTCGTGCTCGTCCTCGCCGAGCGCATCGTCGTTCATGCCCGGGGTCGTACCCCGGAATTTACGACGCGAGCGCCATCGTCCGTTCGCCCGCCGGGACCAGCGCGCCGGTGGCGGGCCGATCGTCGACGATGAACCGCGCGACGAGCGCGTCGAGGCGTTCCGCCTGATCGCGCAGGGCGCGCGCGGTCTGGTCGATCTGCTGCACGCCCGATGCGAGCTCGCCGGTCGCGATCGCGGCTTCCTGCGCGGCGGCGGACTGCTCTTCCGCCGCGGCGGCGACCGGCAAGATCGTCGCTGTGACGTCCCGCGTGGTGACCTTCATCTGCGAGGCGGCGGCCGCGTTCTCTTCGACGCCGGCCGAAGCGCTCGACACGTTCTCCGTGACGAGCAGAGACGCGTCGCGCATGGCGAGCGCGCGCTGCGCGAGGCCGTCGGCAACGCTTGTCGTCGTCGCGATCGCGCGCTCCACGTCTTGGAGCGCCGCGGCGGCGCGGTCGGCCACCGCGAGTCCGTCTTCCATCGACTGATCGGAGGTGCGCATCGCTTCGGCGGCGTTCATCGTTTCGCCGCGTATCGCGGTGAGGATCGCGGCGATCTCGCGGGTCGCGTGCGACGAGCGTTCCGCCAGCTTGCGCACTTCGTCGGCAACGACGGCGAAGCCGCGACCGTGGTCGCCGGCGCGCGCCGCTTCGATCGCCGCGTTGAGCGCGAGCAGGTTCGTCTGGTCCGCGATTTCCTCGATCGTGCGAACGATCTCCTCGACCTTCGCCGAGCGCCCTTCGAGCGCGACCATCGCCTGCGCGGCGCTCATCGAGGTCGCGCGCAAGCGGCGCATCGCCTCCTGCGTCTTGGTGACGGCGCCGTTGCCGCCTTCGACCGCGGTCGAGACGTCGCGGGCGGAACGCGCGAGGTCGCTGCCGTTCGCGGAGAGCGATTCGATTCCGTCGTCGAGCTTTTGGATGCCGCCGGTCGCTTCTTGGATCGCGGTCGCCTGGTGCGTCGCACCGTCCGCGATCATCTCCGCCGAGCGCGCGAGTTCCTCGATCGCCGCGCCGGCCTGCGAGATCTGCACCGCTTGATCCTTCGCTCCGCCGGCGACGCTCGCCACGGCGCGCGCGATCTGCTCGACCGCGACCGACGCCTGATTCGCCGCGGCCGACGTCTCCTCGGAGGAGGCGGCGAGGTTGCGCGACGCCATGGCGACGCCGCCAACCAGCTCGCGCAGTTTTGCGAGGCCTGCCGTGAGCTCGTCGCCGATTTTGGCGAAGCCGTCGGCGATCGCGTCGTAGCTCTTTACGAGGTCACCGATCTCGTCACGCCCGGGGTTGCCGAGCGGCGTGCGGGTCGAGCGGAACGTGGTGCGCAGGTCACCCTCGGCGAGGCGCGCGAGCGCGTGCGAGAGCCGGGCGAAGTCGTCGCGCACCATCGCGTCGAGTGCGTGCGAGACGCGGTTGAGGCGGCGGCTCGTGCGGTTGCCGTAGATCACCGTGATCGCGACCGTCGCGATGAGCGCGATCAGTCCGACCACCAGCATGAAAACCCTGCCGGCCTTCACCTGGTCGTCGAACGACAGCGACGAGCGCACCGCGGCAGCGTCCGCGGTGGCGATGATTTTGTCCAGCGTCTTCTTGAGAGCCACCGCGCCCGTTGCGTTTGCCTCGATGGCCGCGTTCGCTTCGGCATATGTATCGCCGGTTTGCCCGTAAAACGCCTCGAGCAAGTTCGCGCGATCTCGCTTCGCCGCTCGCTGAAGCATCGCACTGCGTTCGCTGGTGGCGTTGACCTCGTCACGAAGTTTCGCGACGTCCGCCGCCGCTTCGGGAACCCACGCGGTGTGTTCCTCGAGAAATGCGACGCTTTCGAGCGCGTGCCCGATCGCGATGGCCGGAGATCCTTTGTCTTTCTTCTTCTGCTTGGCGAGGATGAAGGTGCGTGTCGCGTACTTGCTGATCAAGACTTGCAAATTGACCTCGCGCGCGCCGGCGCGGTACGCCTCTTTCTGGAGCATCGCCGTCTTGGACTGTTCCATTTTGCTGAAGCTGACGTACACGGCGCCGACGACGAGCGCCAGCGCGACAATGGGCACCGCAAAGCCAAAGGCCAGCTGAGTAGAAATTTTAACCCGCATGGTCCCGGTATCGGACGTTCGCTTGCTCGTCCATAGCGACCGGCGCTAATTGAAAGGTTCGTGAAAGGTTGGTGAAAGGTTGGTGAAAGGTTCGGCGCCGACTTACGTCGCTGCGGCCGCGTTCGCGCGAGCCCTCGCGGCGCGCGGAAGCGCGATCGTGAAGCGGGAACCCGCTCCCAGCACGCTCTCGGCGGTCAGCGTGCCGTTCGCGCGCTCGACCGCACGTTTCGCGATTGCCAAGCCGAGCCCCGAGCCCGCGACATCGCGGCGCGCTCCGCGATAGAAGCGATCGAACACGTGGCGGAGCTCGTCCTCCGACATGCCGGGTCCTTGATCCGCGACGACGATGCGCACATCGTCCTCGACGACGGTCACCTCCACGGCGATCGTGCCCTCCGGCGCGTAGTTGAGCGCGTTCGTGATCAGATTCCCGATCGCGTGGAGCAGCTCGTCCGGGTCGATGGACGCAAAAGCGTCCGCGGTGAGCTGCAGGCGCACGTCGCGATGCCGGTGCGATTGCGCGATCGGGGCGACGATCTGTTCCACCGCCACAGCGACGTCGAACGCTTCTTGCTGCGCGGAGGGCTGCGTTTCCCAACTTTCCAACAGGATGAGCTTGTGCAGCAGCGACGTCATGATCGCGCTCTGGCCGTCCATCGTGTCGACGATGCGCGCGAATTCCTCGTCGGTGTCGAATTCGCGCCGCCGGAGAATCCCGGTGAAACCGCGCAGCACGGTGAGCGGCGTGCGCAGCTGATGGCTGGCGTCGGAGACGAATTGATGGATCTTCGTCTCGGCGCGGGTGCGTTCGGCAAAGGCCCGTCCCATCGTCGCCATCGCGGAATTGTACGCGATCGCGAGGCGATCCAGCTGGTCGGCGTCGCCGTGCCGCGAACGCACCGGGCGCGGCGTGAGGTCGCCCGCGGCGAACGCCTCGAGCGCTTCGCTCACCATCTCCAGCGGCTCCAGCGCGTGCCGCGCCATCGTCCGGCCGAGCGCGTACCCGACGACCACCGCGAAGGGAAGGAACCCGAACAGAATCAGCAGCGAGTGCCACACGATCGCCTTCAGCACTCCGACGTCGGCCGTGACGGCGACGTTCGTGTCTCCGTCACGCATCGACGTACCTTCGTACCCTGCCAGCGCGGCAAGCGACAGCGCTGCGCGTTCGGCGAACGGCCGAGCCCTGGGTTCCAGAAGCGAGCTCCGGGGGCGCACGCTCACGACATACCGCGCACCGGGTTTCCCGCCAGCTGCAACCCATCGACCCTCGTAGCGTCTCCGGCCGTCGTTTACCACGACGACGAGATTGGAACTGTGGAGGTGCGTCATGATGACGCCCAGCCGGTCCCGCGCGTCGTACCGCGAGGCCGGATAGACGACGAGAATGTCGTTGACGATGGCGGCCGTCTCGGCGCACGCCATGCGCAGCGAGCGAGCCTGGATTCCGAAGACGATGACGAATACGACGACCCCCGCCGTAACGATCGTGAAGCCGGCGAGCGCGCCGAACGTGCGCGTGAGCCGGCCGCGCAGCCGATCGTTCACGGTTCGTCCAGGCGCAGTGCGTAACCGGCTCCGCGCATCGTGTGGATGAGCCGCGGAGCGTCGTCGGTGTCGATTTTGAAACGCAAATGCGAGATGTACGTTTCGACGGTCGCCGGCGCGATGTCGCTGCCGGCGCCCCAGACGAGGTCGAGCAGCTCGGAACGCGTGAAAATTCGTTCGGATTCGCGCGCGAGCGTCAGCAACAGATCGAACTCGCGCGTCGTGAGCGAGATGCGGCGCGTACCTCGCCGGACGGTGCGTCTTCCGACGTCGATCGAAAGGTCGGCGTACGCGATCGTCTCGCGCAGCTGCAGCCGGGGCCGCCGAATTGCAGCCCGCAGGCGCGCGACGAGCTCCTCCATCTCGAACGGTTTGGCGATGTAGTCGTCCGCGCCGATCGTCAGCGCCGCGACTTTGTCCGCCGTCTCGCTGCGCGCCGTCAGCATGAGGATCGGCACCTCGCTGATGCGCCGAAACGCCGCCAGCATGGAAAAGCCGTCGACCCCGGGCAGCATCACGTCCAGGACGATCGCCTCGGGGCTCCAGCCGGTCATGAGGACCAGCGCGGCTGGCCCGTCAGCGCTCGCGCGCACGTCGAAGCCCTGGCGGCCCAATCCGTACAGGAGCAGTTCACGGATCGCGTCTTCGTCGTCGACGACGAGCACGCGAGGAAACGCTGATTCCATCGGGTCGTTGTAACCTATAGTTCTGCGTCCGAAGAACCCTGCGAGGGGGTCGGCCGCCTCGTTTTCCTTGCCTAGCCTGCTTGCTCTCGTGGGGAGCGCGCGCCCCGTGCACGGAAGAAGATACCGTGGAAAAACTGTCCCGAGGGACGTTCGTTGCGGGCTCGGTCGCGCTTACCGCGATCGGTCTTCCGCCGCGCGCGGCCCCGGCGGCGCAGATCGCGTGGAAGTTCGGCCACCACCTCGCCGCGGATCACGCGCTCAACGTTCGGGCCGTCGAGGCGTTCGACGCGATCCGGCGCGAGACCGGCGGGCGCATCGGCATCGCGTCGTATCCGGAAAATACGCTCGGCTCGGACGCCGAGATGTTCGCGCAGCTGCGTTCCGGCGCACTCCAGATGGTGGCCTATCCGGGCGCATTCCTCAACGCGGTCGTGCCGGTTGCCTCGATTGAGAACGTCGCCTACGCGTTCCGTTCCCGCGGCGCCGTGTTCGAGGCGCTGGACGGCGACCTTGGGGCGCTCATCCGCGAGGGGATCCAGGCCAAAGGGATCGCCGTGCTCGACCGCATCTGGGAGAACGGCTGGCGCGAACTCACCTGTAGAACGAGGCCCATTCGCACCGCCGCCGACATGGTGGGCCTCAAGCTGCGCGTCTCGCCGGGCCGGATTCGGCTGGATACGTTTCGCTCGCTCGGCGCGCTGGCGACGACGATGCCGCTGCGGCGGCTCTACGGCGCGTTGAAGAGCGGGGTCTTCGAAGCGCAAGAAAACCCGCTGCTCAACATCGAGTCATTGCGCTACTACGAGGTCCAGCGCTACTGCAGCCTCTCGCACCACATGTGGACGGGCTATTGGATTCTCGTGAACGCGCGCGCGTGGAAGGGACTCGGCAGCGAACGCCGCGCAGTCATCGCGAAGCACCTCAACGCCGCGGCGCTGCTGCTGCGCGACGACGACGACCGCATAACGCCGGCGGCACGCGACCTTTTGCGGCGCCGGGGCATGATCTTCAACGACGTCGACGTCGCGTCGTTCAAAGCGAAACTCGCCTCGTCGGGCTACTACGACCGCTGGAGGCGCGAGTTCGGCGCCCGAGCGTGGGCGGTGCTCGAAAAGTATTCGGGACAGCTCGGCTGAGGCTCTCTGACGCTATCCTGCAGCAACGTGCAGGATAGCGTCAGGACATCGCATCCCCCGTCTTGGTAGTATTCGCGAGGGAATTTCTTCGCTGCGCTACCCGAGAGGCGTTTGTATGTCACTTTCCCGACGAGACTTCGTGGGCGGTACGGCGGCGGCGTTCGCGTCGATCGGCGTCATCACACCGGCCCGCGCCGCGGAATTCGACATGAAGTTCGGGCACGATCTTCCGATCGATCATCCCCTCAACGTCCGCTCGGTCCAAGCGTTCGCGCGAATCCGGGCGGCGACGAAGGGCCGCGTCCAGATCAGGTCGTTCCCGACGAGCCAGCTCGGCAGTGATCCCTCAATGATCTCGCAGCTGCGTTCCGGCGCGCTCGAGATGCTCGCGATGCCGGGCGGGCTCCTCAATGCGGTCGCTCCGCTGGCGTCGATCGAGAACCTCGCCTATGCCTATCCCAATCGCGAGACGGTCTTCCGCGCGATGGACGGCGACCTCGGCCGCGTCGTCCGCGAGGACATCCAGGCCAAGGGCGGGATGGTCGTGCTCGACCGGATCTGGGAGAACGGCTTCCGCAACATCACGACCTCGACCAAGCCGATCCGCAACGTAGGCGACTTGGCCGGCTTGAAGATCCGCGTCTCGCCGGGGAAGATCCGCGTCGACACGTTCCAGTCGCTGGGCGCCGCGCCGTCGCCGATCGCGCTGAGCGAGCTCTACACCTCGCTGCAGACGCACGTCATCGACGCGCAGGAAAACCCCCTCCTCCTCATCTCGCAGCAGAAGTTCTACGAGGTCCAGCGCTACGTCTCGATCTCCGAACACATCTGGTCGGGCTATTGGACGCTATTCAATGCGGACGTCTGGAACAAGATGGGCAAAGGGATCCAAGACGTCGTCTCGCGCGAGATGGCTGCGGCGACGCTCGCGGCGCGCAACGACAACGTGATGCTCAATCGGTCCGTGCGCGACCAGCTCACGCGCCGCGGCATGACGTTCAACGAAGTCGACAAGGAGAGCTTCAAGAAGAAGCTCGTCGAATCGAAATACTACGAGCGGTGGAAGGCCGAGTTCGGTCCGGTCGCTTGGGCCGCGCTCGAGAAGTACGCGAACAAGCTCGCGTGAGCGCGCCGGCGACGACCGTTCGCACCGCCCTTCTCTGCGCATTGGCCATGCTCGCGGCGGGGGCGCCCGCGAGCGCGGACCTGCAGACCGATCTCCCGCAATACAAGGCGGAACGGCACGTCGCGGGGACGATCCGCAACTTCGGTTTCGGCCTGGGCGGCGTGCTCAAGCTCTGGGAGCAAGCGTTTACGAAGCTCCAGCCGGAGATTCGCTTCGACGACAAGCTGCCGACCAGCGACGCCGCCATTCCGGCGCTCGTTACCGGCGCCGCCGATCTCGCGCCGGACGGCGGCGAGCCTGCGATCACCGAGACGCTGTCGTTCTACGAAAGCTTCGGCTACCACCTGACCTCGGTCGTGGTCGCGAGCGGCGCCTACGACGTCGAGGGACGCTCCAACGGCCTCGTGGTGTACGTCAACAAAGACAACCCGATCTCCCAACTGACGATGCGCCAGCTGGACGGCATCTTCGGCGCCGAGCGCAACGGTGGTCTGGTCGGGTTCAAGTGGACGTTGGCCGGCGGCCGCGGGCCGGAGGGGAACGTCCGCACGTGGGGTCAGCTCGGCTTGACCGGTGCGTGGGCCGAGCGGCCCATCACGACCTATGGGCACGCGCCTTCCGGTACGTCGCGCTTCTTCCAGTTGAAGGTGCTGCACAACAGCGACAAGTGGAATCCGAACTATCGCGAGTACGTCGAGAGCGGCAGCAAGATGATCGGAGACGACGATCCCACGCAGCTCGGCGGCTTGCGCCACATGCTCGCCGACGAGCTCGCGCACGACAAGTACGGCATCGCGTGGACCGTTGCACCGCAGGCCCGCGACGTCTCGGGCATCAAGCCGGTCGCGCTGGCGGCGCGTGACGGCGGCCCGTACGTCGTCGCCAATAAAGAGAATTTTCAAAGCCGCGCGTATCCGCTCGTCCGCAGCATCTACATCTACTTGAACCGCGCACCGAAACAGCAGATCGATCCCAAACTCAAAGAGTTCCTGCGCTTCATCTTGAGCCGCGACGGTCAGCAGATCGTCGAGCGGGACGGGAACTACTTGCCGCTGCCGGCGAGCATCGTGCGCGAACAACTCGCAAAACTGGAATAGCGTCCGTCAATCGTGACTACAGCAACCAAGGAGGAGACATTCATGAAGAGGCTTTTTGGCGCCCCGTCCCGTCGCACCGTCTGTACGTTGCTGCTGTCGGCTTTGCCGGCGCTGCTCGCGGTCGGCGCGCAGGCGCAGACGCCGCCCACGAGCGACGTCCCGCCCTACAAACCCGACGTCAACGTCGTCGGCGGTCTGCGCATCGCGGGCAGCGAGTTGAAGGGCAACGTCGATCTGCTGGTCGAGGGATTCAAGAGATTCCATCCAGGCGTCGTCGTCTCGACGAACTTCATGACGAGCAGCGAAGGGGCGCTGGGCATGATGTATGCCGGTGCTTCCGACGTGGCTCCGATGGGCGACGATGCGAAGATCACCGACCAGATGCCGTTCTACAACGCCTACCGGTACGTGCCGACGGAGATCTCGATCGCGACCGGCGGTTACGACATGCGCGGCACGCTCTTCGCGTGGGCGATCGTCGTCAACAAGGACAACCCGCTCGCGAAGCTTTCGATGGATCAGCTGGACCGCATCTTCGGTTCCGAACGCACGGGCGGCTGGGAGATCGGCGCGCAGGCCGACAACAACCTGCTCTTCACCGCGAAGTACGCGCGCGGTCCCGAAACCAATATCCGCACGTGGGGCCAGCTCGGCCTTGGCGGCGACTGGGCCGCGAAGCCGATCCAAACGTACGGCTACGTCGCTCCGGGATTTGCGACGAACTTCCAGCGTCAGGTCCTGCACTGGTCGGTCAAGTGGAATCCCAACTTCAAGGAATATCTCGAAGCGAAAGAAGCGACGAACGACGCGAACGGCAAGGCCGTCGTGAGCCAGCGGATGCTCGAAGCTCTGCAGAAGGACAAGTACGGCATCGCCTGGGCCGCGCTGATGCACGTGAACGGAACCTGCGTGAACCCCGACGGCTCGAAGTGCCCCGGCTACGCGGGTCTGAAGGTCATCCCGCTCTCGCGGACCGCCACGAGCCCGGCCGTCGCGCTGACCGCCGACAACGTCCGCAACCGCAGCTACCCGCTGATTCGCGACGCGTACATCTACGTGAACAAGGCACCGGGCAAACCGCTCGATCCGAAGGTTCGCGAATTCATGCGCTTCGTGCTCAGCCGCGAGGGCCAGGAGATCATCGGAAAGAGCGGCATCTACACGCCGCTGCCGGCCTCCTACATTCGCGAACAGCTCAAAAAGCTGGACAACTGATGGCGCGGGCGGCGATGGCGGCGGCGCTTACGTGGCTGTCGTGCGCCCTCGCCGCCACCGGCGTGCAGGCGCAAGACCTCGCCCAGCTGCCGCAATACCAACCCGAAGGTCACGTCTCCGGCACGATCCGGCTTACCGGCCACGGCAGCTTCAAGTCGGACTTCATGGGACGGCTGGTGCGCGCGTGGGCGGCAGGCTTCGCCAAGTACCAGCCCGATGTACAACTCGAGAATCACATGTACGGCACGGCGTCCGCGATCGGCGCGCTGTACGTCGGCGAAGCCGACATCGCGATCCTCGGCGAGGAGATCAGTCCCGCCGCGGAGGCTGCGTTCGAGCGGTCCAAACACTATGCGCCGCTCGGAATCGACATCGCGACGGGAAGCCTGGACGTAGCGTTCTTCGACTACGCCCACGTCGTCTTCGTCAACAAAGACAATCCGATCTCGCGTCTCACGATGGCTCAAGCCGACGCCATTTTCGGCGCCGAGCATCGGCGGGGTCCGCGCAACGTCCGCACGTGGGGCGAACTCGGCCTGACCGGCGAGTGGGCGAACCGGCGCATTACGCCCTACAGTTGGAAGGATCTCGACTTCTCGCTGTTCGTTCAGGAAGCGATGCTCGGCGGCAGCCACCGCTGGAACAATGACCTCGTTGAGTTCGCTCACCGGACTCGCGCCGACGGATCGCTCTACGAGGGCGGCCAGCAGATCGTCGACGCGCTGGCTGCCGACCGTTTCGGCATCGCGATCTCCAACCTGCGCTACGCGACCCCCCAGGTGAAGGCCGTCGCGCTCGCCGCAGCGGACGGTGAACCGTATTACGAAGCGACCAAAGAGAACCTCATCTCGCAAAAATATCCGCTGACGCGGATCATCCCCGCCTTCGTCGATCGCGCGCCGGGCCGGCCCATCGATCCGAAAGTGCGCGAGTTCCTGCGCTACATCCTCAGCCGCGAGGGGCAGCAAGACATCACGCGTGAAGCCGGCTATCTGCAATTGAACGCGGCGGCCGTTCGCACGCAGCTGCAGAAGCTCCGATGAATCGTCTTCTGCGCATCCTGGGTGGGGCGATGATCGTCCTCACCGCTACCGCCGCCACCGAGGCACCCGCCTCAACGGAATCGGGAACGATCCGCGTGTGGAGCAGTGAGGCGATGCGAGGCGTCGTCACGCGTTGGCAGCAAGGCTTCAGGCGGCACCATCCCGGCATCTCGATCGTGTCGACGCCGAGCGGCACGGACGTCGCGATGGCGGGCCTGTACACCGGTCGCGCCGACCTCGCGTTGATGGGTCGCGAAGCGACCGCCAGCGAGGTGCAGGCGTTCGAGTGGATCTTCCGGACCAAGCCGGCGCGCGTCGAGATCATGAACGGCAGCGTCGCCGCAACGGAGAAATCGCCTGCGCTCGTCGTGTTCGTGCACCCGGATAATCCGCTCGCGAAGCTCACCCTCGCGCAGTTGGACGCGATCTTCGGATACGAACATCGCCGCGGTGCCGACCCCATCGTCACGTGGGGAGGGCTCGGCCTCGGCGGCGACTGGGCCGCGCGGCCGATCGATCTCTACGGTCCCGACACGACTTCCGGTACCGGCATCTTCTTCCGTCACGCGGTGCTCAACGACAGCCGGAACCTGAACTGGGATCGCATGCGCGAGTTTTCCGGGCGTTCCGCCGGACGGCAGATCCTCGATGCGCTCGCTCGCGATCGCTTCGGGATCGCCGTCGCGGATCTCGGTTCCGCCGGCTCCGGGGTGAAGGCGCTCGCGCTCGCCGCCGACGAGCGCGGACCGTTCGTGAACGCTACCGCAGAGAGCGTCGGATCGCGGACGTACCCGTTGACGCGTACGGCGTTCGCGCTGTTCAAACGCATGCCGGGCCGCCCGATCGATCCGAAGATCGAAGAATTTCTGAGCTACATCCTCAGCGACGAAGGCCAGGCGGAGGTCGGCCGCGAGGGCGACTACCTGCGCCTCCCCGCCGGCGTCGCTCGAGAGCAGGTGAGGACGCTTGAGTAACTACGCCCTCTCCGGGGCGCTGCTGCTGCTCGCAGCCGCTCCGGCAGCGCCCGCGAACGCGCAAATTCCGACGAAGATCTACGCGCAGCAGCTGGTCGACGAAACCGTCGCCAAGAACCCCGAGCTGCTCGTCGTCGTCATGCACGTCACGCCGCCGAAGAGCGCCGAGAGCGTGATCGTCGCCTCGAACATCGGCGGGATCGGAAAGAAAACGGACGCCGACGACCTGCGCGTGATCCAGACCAACGTCCCGAAGCGCAAGCTCGCCGACGGTGGAACGCGCTTCGAAGTCGAGCTGCCGCTGAGCGATACTTCGGGGACCACCGTCGGCGCACTCGATCTCGTGTTTCCTTACGCGGCGGGCGGCGATCAGACGGCGCTGCAGCGCAAGGCCGAGCGGATCCGCGACGGCTTGTCGCGGCGCATCCTCAACGAAGCGAATCTCATGGACCCCTATCCGATGGATCCGCTGACCAGCACGAAAACGCGCGCGCAGAAACTCGTCGACCAGGCGATGGCGCGCCATCCGGAGGTTCTGAGTCTCGCGATGCACGTCACGCTCCCGAACAGCAGCGACAACGTTATCCTCGGCTCCAGCTTCGGCCGGATCGGGAAGAAAGCCGACGAGGACGACATGAAGGTGATCGTGTCCGGCAAGACGGCTTCGGGCATCTACGCCGCCGGCAAGCGGTTCGGGCTCGAGCTGGTGCTGCAGGACGTGCGCGGTACCACGATCGGTTCGTTGAACGTGGCGTATCCGTACAAGGCCGGAGGCGACGAGCTCGCGCTGCGCGGCGCGGAAAAGATCCGCGACGAACTTCGCGCGCAGATCGACTCGGTCGAGCAGCTCGTCGCGTTGGATCCCTGAGTGATGTCCCTGTCCTTGACAGCGTTCGTCAAAGAGTATTTTTCGCCAAGGGAGGCCCGCATGAGGAAACGCCCGCCCGCGCAGAGATCGGCGCTCGCCCTTTTCGCAGGGCTCGCCGTGGCATCGGTCGTGTGTTCGGCCGCTGCGGCGCAGGAAACGCAAGCGCCGAACGCGCCGGCTGCCGCCGCGCCGAAACCCTCTGCCGCCCCGGCTGCCGAAAACGGCGGCGTCGCGACCAAGACGACGATTTCGAATGACGAGATGCGCTCGTCGAGCGCTCAAAACACCTACGACGCCATCAAGAACGTGCCGGGCGTGACACAGGCCGATGCGAAGGCGGGCGGCGGTTCCGACAACCTGCAGATCCGCGGTATCCATCTCGACAGTGCGACCGGGTATCGGCTCGACGGCGGCTTGCCGATGGTCAACAACCTCATCATGGAGACGGAAGACAAGGAGCAGGTCCAGGTCCTCAAGGGTGCGGGCGCGTTGGAGTTCGGCATTGCGAGCCCCGCCGGCATCATCAACTACGTCCTCAAGCGCGCTACGAAGGCGCCCATCACCGCGGTCTCTTTCAGCGGCACCGGATTCGGGCAGTCGATCGGCTCACTCGATCTCGGTCGTTCGTTCGGACCGAATCAGCAGTTCGGCGTTCGCATCAACCTCGCCGGCGGCGACGCGCCGACCTACGTGCGTGACGGCGGCGGTACCCGCTGGCTCGGCGCCATGACCGCCGACTGGACGACGAAAAGAGCGAAGGTGCGGTTCGACTTCGAGAAGTTCGGAATCAATTTCGTCGAACAGACGTCGCTGCTCCAGAACAAACCGGGAGCGGACGGCACGATTACGCTCCCGAGAATGCCGGACCCGTACGCGCTGCTTTCCGGCGATTGGGCCAGAGCCGTGGGCACTGGGCAGAACATCGCGGCGCGCGCCGATTACGACCTCGGCCACGGTATTTCGGTCTCGGGCGAAATGGGACGTTCCGATGCGGATCGTCCGCGGCGTGACGTCTCGCAGTTCGGAACCTACAACCTCTCGACCGGAAAGGGGACGGAAACCGTCACCCTCATCCAAGATCAGCGGTACGTCAACACCTTCGAAGATTTTCAGGCGAAGTTCAGAACGACGCACGCAGGTCCCATCGAAAACGAGCTCACCGTCGGTTTCACGCGCAACGAGCGTCTGTTCAACAATCCGGTGAACGGCCAGGTCACCTACAAGCAGTACCTCTACGCTCCGGTCCCGCTCGCCGCACCACAATTTCCGGCGGGGCCGATCGTCTATCTGCCGCAGAACAGCTCGGACTACGACTATTATTTCTCGGATTCCGTCGTGCTCTTTGCGAAGCTTCGGCTCAGCGGGGGGCTTCGCCAAATCAACTATTCGGCGGATGACAAGCTCGCGAGCGGCGGGACCAACCACTCGACGACCTTCTATCTTGCGCCGGCTTTGGGAGGCACGTTCGATCTGACGAGGAGCTTCTCGCTCTACGGCAGTTACGTGAAATCGCTCGATCAGACCGGCCAAGCGCCCATCAATTCGGCGAATGCGTTCGCAGTGCTGCCGCCGGCGGCCGCGACGCAAAAGGAAGCCGGGGTCCGCGCGAACGGCCGGCACGGCTTCGAGGCGACGCTGGGGTATTTCACCATCGATCGCGCCAACGCAACGACGGACCTCGTCACGAAAATCTACTCGATCAACGGAACGAACAGCTTCCGCGGCTTCGAGTCTACTCTGAAGGCGAACGTCGCTCCGCGCTGGACCCTCACGATGGGCGGACAATTGATGAACGCGACGGAGCATTCCGCCGGCGACGCGACAATCGACGGAAAAATACCGGAGAACGTCCCGAAGCTGAGCGGATCGATCGACCTCGCCTACCGCTTTCGCGCCGTCCCGGGGCTGAAGCTCAATGGCGGAGTGCAGTACGTCGGGGCTCGTCAGATCAACCCGCAAGACCAGGGCACGATTCCCAGCGTGACGACCTCGAGCGTCGGGGCGGGCTACGACACGAGAATCAACGGCCGGCAAATCACCGTCAACCTGACGTGCAGAAACCTCACCGACAAGCGCTACTTCAGTTCGGCGGTAAACGGCGCCTTAGGGATCGCCGCGCCGCGAACGGTATCGCTCAGCGTTCGCGTCGCGGCGCTGCCGTGAGGTTCATGATGCGAACGGGCGTGATCCAGCTCCATCGGTGGGTTGGGCTCACCGCCGGTCTGTTGGCGGTCTTTCTCGCCGTGACCGGCGGATGGATCGTCTTGCGGCCCCTGCTGGACCCGGTCACCTACCCCGAGCTCATGGTGATTCCGTCGTGCGCGAAGCCGTTGCCGGTCGACAGATTGGCCGCCGCAGCGCGGGCGGTCCATCCGAAGGGAAAGTTGACCTACGTCTACCTCTACGGCTCCGGCACCGCGTCGACCATGGTGCGCTTCTCCGACGCCGACCAAGTGTACGTCGACACGTGCAGCGGCGAGGTTCTCGGTCACCAAGCCCGCTACGGCGGATTGTACGGGACGATGGAGGCGCTGCACCGGTTCAGATTCATGAGCGGCGGCGCGGGCCTGACGATCATCGGTTGGGGGGCGCTGCTGTTCGCGATCGTGATGGTCGCCGGCGGCCTGTTCTTGTGGTGGCCTCGGCGCACGAGCGTATGGAAGGGGGCGCTGAAGTTCAATCCTCGCTTAAAAGGACGTGCGCTCGCCCTCAACGTGCACACCACGATCGGCGCATACGCGGCCGTGGTCCTTTTCGTCGTCGCCGTGACCGCCGTGCCGCTGTCGCTCGGTTGGGCCAAAACCGCGATGTTCGGCGTGACCGGATCGACCGACATGACGGAAGATGCGAGGCTGCCCGTCGCGGCGCCCAGCATCGAGACGAAATCCGGCACGGCGATTTCGATGCAGACCGCTTGGGAGAAGGCGCGGAGCGTGATCGGCGGGCCGCTGCTCTGGGCTTCGGTGCATTATCCGGCGAAGGGCGAGGCGATCGAGATCGGCATCGTCGAGCAAGGCGCGCCGCATGCCGACGCGCGCAGCTACGTCTTCATCGATTCGCGCACCGCGAACATCGTCGAGTCTCGCCCCTGGGCAACGCTGAACGCCGGTTCGAAGCTGTACTATTGGCTTCTCGCGCTGCACACCGGCCACTTCGGCGGCGTCTTGGTTCAATGTCTCATGCTGGCCGGCATGATCGGCGTCGTGGCACTCGGCTACACCGGCGTCGAAACGTTTCTCCGGAGAACGTTCCGGCGGCCGAGGACTTCAACAACTCGTAGACTTTCTCGTCTCGAAAGGTAGAACCGTGTCTAAACCCGTTCGTACCGCCCTGCTCTGTGCATTTTTGATGCTCGGATCCGCAGTGCCCGCGCACACGCCTGCGACTGCCGCTCCCGCTGCAAAGCCAGCCGCCGAAGTTCCGACGTCGACCGAAGGGCTGGACATGCAGGCCGCCCGCGCCAGGATGATGACCAAACGCGGGAAGCTCGTCGCCTATACGAAAAAATGGGACATCAGCGGCATTCCGCACTACGCGCCCAAAGGCGATCTCACCGGTACGATCCGCGTGTGGGGAAGCAACTACATCACCGATGGGCCGCTGGGCGGATATTGGGAGGCTGCCTTCACCAAGTATCATCCCAACGTAAAATTCGATTGGCACATGAAGACCACGCTCGCGGCCGTGCCGTCGCTGATCTTCGGCGTCGGCGACCTCGGCATCGGGCGGAAGATCACGTTCTCCGAACTCGAGATGTTCCAGCGCTACACCGACCGCGACCCGCTCGAGATCACGCTCGCAACGGGGTCGTACGACGTTCCGGGTTGGAACCCGGGCTTCGGCATCGTCGTCAACGACAAGAATCCGATCGGCCAGCTGACGATGCGGCAGCTCGACGGCATCTTCGGCGCCGAACGCACCGGCGGTTGGGACGGCACGAGCTGGCGACCCCAGTACGCGCGCGGCCCCGAGACAAACATCCGCACGTGGGGTCAGCTCGGGCTCAAGGGTGCGTGGGCGGACAAGCCGATTCACGTCTACGGTCTGACGCAGCGGTACCATCAGGCGATCGAGATGTCCGACAAGCTGCTCAAGTCGAGCGACAAGTGGAACGAACATCTGCGGATCTACGCGAACTTCGTCAACAAGAAGGGCGTACTCGGTCGCGGCCTCAGCGAAGATCTCGCCCGCGACCCGTACGGGATCGCCTACATCGCGGCGCCCACCACGAACCTCGGCCGCGACACTGCAGAGTCACAGGGGCTCAAGATCCTCAAGGTCGCTGCGAAAGACGGCGGCCCGTACGTGCCGTACACGATCGAGACGCTGCACGATCGGACCTACCCGCTCATCGACGAGATCTACTTCTACGCCGATCCGGGGGCGAAGGGCCATCCGCTCGATCCCAAGGTCGTCGAGTTCATGCGCTTCGTCGTGAGCCAAGAGGGTCAGGCCGAGATCATGCGCGACGGAAAATACCTGCCGCTCACGCCCGACGTTGCAAAAGCCGCGCTCGCAAAGCTGGAGGCGCTGTGAAGAACCTTTCCATTGCCGCGTTGACGTTCGCGTTGGCGGCTTCGCTGACGCCGATCGCTTCGCCGGCGCAAACCGCTTCGGCGGAAGACAGCAAGAAGTCGTTTCAAGCGCAGGCGGAACGCGCCGGCGTCGTCTACGAGCGCGGCAGGCGGCCGCACTACACGAAGAAATTCGACCTGAGCGGCCTGCCCCACTACACGCCGGGAGCCCAGCTCACCGGCTGGATTCGCATCCACGGAAGCAACTACCTGACCGACGGCATGCTCGGCGAGTACTGGCAGAAGGCGTTCGCCAAATATCAGCCGGGGATCAACCTTTCCTATTACATGCCGACGTCGGCGTCGGCGTTCGCCGCGCTGTACTACGGTCAAGCCGATTTGGTCTTGGGCCACAAACCCGGTTTCTACGACCTCTTGGCCTACCAGCGCATGCTGGGTTACGATCCGCAGGAATTCACCGTCGTGACGGGATCGTACGACGTCGCCGGCTGGGAGAACTCGACGGTGATTCTCGTCAACGAGAAGAGTCCGCTCAAGGGCATCACCATGCAGCAGCTCGACGGCATCTTCGGAGCGGCTCGAGACGGCGGCTGGGCGGGTACTAATTTCCGCCCCGATTTGGCGCGCGGTCCGGAGCTGAATCTCCGCAACTGGAGCCAACTCGGCCTGGGCGGGTCGTACGCCAACAAGCCGATCGGCGTGTACGGGTTCAACCTGCGATACAACACGGCGACCGACTTCGCCGACAAGGTCCTTGGGGCGAGCGACAAGTGGAACGAGAACATCCACGCGTACGCTCACATCGTGATGCCGAACGGGAAGCGGTACATCGAAGCGGATCAGATCACCGATAGTATCGCGCGCGATCCCTACGGCATCGGATACAACCGCTACCGCGGCGACCGTCCCGGCACCAAGCGCCTTCCGGTGGCGGAGAAAGAAGGCGGACCGTACGTCGAGCACACGATCGAGAACGTGCAGAACCGCACCTATCCGTTGTTCAACCAAGCCTACTTCTACACCAGCGTCAAGCCGGGCACGAAGATGAATCCCATGGTGAAGGAGTTCATTCGATTCGTCCTGAGCCAGGAGGGTCAGGAAGAGGTACAGCGCGACGGCAAGTACCTGCCGCTCACCGCCACCGTCGTTCGCGCACAGCTGAAGAAGCTCGACGACCTGCCGTAGATACACCGCCGGACACTTTTCGCGCGGCCGCAACAGGAGCACCCGCGCGAAAAGTGTACGACCCCTCGTGCGTTATCGGAATTTGGGACGCTGGGGCGTCAAGGTCTCGTCGGTCGGGTTGGGTTCCTGGCTGACCTACGGCGGCAGCGTCGAGGAAGACGCGGCGAAGGCATGCGTCGTGCGCGCGTTCGAACGCGGCGTCACGTTCTTCGATACGGCGAACGTGTACGCGCGCGGCCGCGCGGAAGAAGTCTACGGCCGCGCGCTCAAAGATTTCCCGCGCGACGCGATCGTGCTGGCGACGAAAGTGTATTTCGCGATGGGCGAGGGTCCGAACGACCGCGGCCTCTCCCGCAAGCACATCCGCATGCAGATCGACGCCTCGCTGCGCCGCCTGCAGGTCGACTACGTCGACCTCTACCAGTGCCATCGTTACGACGTGACGACGCCGCTGGAAGAAACGGTCGAGATGATGAACGATCTCGTGCGCGCCGGAAAAATTCTCTACTGGGGCGTCAGCGAGTGGAACGCCGACCAGATCGCGGGCGCCGTGAACCTCGCGCGGGCACGCGGCTGGGCCGAGCCGGTCTCGAACCAGCCACAGTACAGCGCGCTCTACCGGCGCGTCGAGCCGCGCGTCTTCCAGACCACCCGCGCGTACGGTCTGGGCAACGTCGTGTGGTCGCCGCTGGCGATGGGAATCTTGACGGGCAAGTACACGACGGCGGAGAATCCGCCGGCCGGAACGCGCGCCGCGGGCCGCTCCAAAGACATGATGGAGGACTACTTCACCCAGCCGGTCCTCGATGCGGTGCAGCGCTTGAAGCCGCTGGCGGAACGCGCGCACTGCACGCTCGCGCAGCTCGCACTGGCCTGGTGCCTGCGCACGCCCGACGTCTCGTCGGTCATCATCGGCGCGACGCGTCCCGAGCAGGTGGACGACAACGTAGCCGCCGCCGACCTCGACGTCGATCCCGAGATCTTCCGCGAAATGGACAACATCCTCGCCCCCGTCGCACCCTTCGAGCCTTACACGTCCTAGCTCCGGCGGTTAGTTCTCGCTGATCTCGTCGCCGTCGCCGTCGGCGTCGGGGACGAGCGTGCCGAGGAACGCGCCCAGGATATCCTGCGGCGCGTTGTTCTGCGGCCCGCCGATCACGCTCCAGTCGAAGTACTCGTTCACGTCCGAGCGCCGCAGCGTGCTCTCGAGCTGTTCGAGCGC
>JAQBPM010000420.1 GCA_028287525.1 Vulcanimicrobiota bacterium
CTCCTTGCCGTACTTCTGCGTGACGTAGTCGATGACTTCGTCGCGCCGCTCCACGCAGAAGTCGGTGTCGATATCGGGCATCGAGATGCGTTCGGGGTTGAGGAAGCGCTCGAAGATCAGCCCGTACTTGATCGGGTCGAGGTCGGTGATGCGCAGGCAGTACGAGACGACCGAGCCGACCGCCGAGCCGCGGCCCGGCCCGACCGGGATGTCCTGATCGCGCGCGTACTTGATGAAGTCCCACACGATGAGGAAGTAGGACGCAAAGCCCATCGTATTGATGACGCCGAGCTCGTAGTCCAGCCGCTCACGCAGCGCGACGTCGTTCTTGGCCCGCTCCGCGCCGTACCGCGCGATGAGCCCCTGCTCGCACACGAGGCGCAAGTAGTCTTCGGCCGAGAGATCGATGGCCCGTGCGGCGTCCGCATCGCTCATCCCGGCGACGTCGACCGCGGCCAGCACGCCCGCGACGTCGCTCGCCGCCGTCTTCGGCACGGGGTAATCGGGCAGGTAGAAGATCTTCTCGGGGATCGAGATGTCGATCCGCTTCACGATCTCCAGCGTGTTGTCGCAGGCTTCGGGGATGTCGGCGAAGAGCTCGCGCATCTCTTCGGCCGACTTCACGTAGAACTGGTCCGAGAAGAACTTCATCCGGTTCGTGTCCTGGACGGTCTTCCCGGTGCCGATGCAGAGCAGGACGTCGTGCGCCTGTGCGTCGCCTTGCGTGAGGTAGTGCGAATCGTTGGTCGCGACCAGCGGCATCTCGAGCTCGCGCGCGATCTTGATCAGCCCCGAGTTGATCGCGTCCTCTTCGGGCATCCCGTGGCGCATGATCTCGATGTAGAACCGGTCGCCGAAGATCTCGCCGAACATCTTGGCGTTCTTCTTCGCCGTCTCGTAGTCGTTCTTCAGCAGCGGCGCCGCCACCAGGGACGACATGCAGCCCGAGAGGACGATGAGCCCTTCGTTGTACTTCGCCAGCAGATCCATGTCGATCCGCGGCTTGTAGTAGTAGCCTTCGAGAAAGCCTTTGGAGATCAGCGTGGTGAGGTTCTTGTAACCGACGTCGCTGGCGGCCAAGAGCGTGATGTGGGCTTCGTCGCGGACCGTGCGGTCGAGCCGGCCGCGCGGCGCGATGTAGGCCTCGCACCCGATGATCGGCGTGAGCCCGTACTTCTTCTTCGCGGTGTCGTGGAACTCGACCGCGCCGAACATGACGCCGTGATCGGTCAACGCGATGCCCGGGGCGCCTTCGTCGGCCGTCTTCTTGCAAAGCGAGTCGACGCGACAGGCGCCGTCAAGCAGCGAGTACTCGCTGTGTACGTGCAGATGGACGAACGACGAACTCAACGGAAAGCTAACCTTGGCTGGCGGACGGGCGCGGGAAACTCACCAGATACCTGAGAACCGTATCGGCACCCTGCGAGCGACAACCCTCTCCCTGAGCCGGAAGTTTTCGGAACCGTGCGGCCGGGCATCGCAAACGTCGATCTGACCGCGCTCCGAGAGGAGCTTGCGGACTTGCGCAGCCGCGTCGCCATGCTCGAAGCCGAGCGCGACGAGTACCAGCAGCAGAACTCCGAGCTGTTCGTCCTGCAGCAGGTCTTCTCGACGATGAACTCCACGCTGGAGATCGACGACATCCTGGCCACGGTCCTGCGCGGCGTCCACGAGGCGCTCCGCTTCGGCAGGGTCGTGCTGTTCGAGGTGCGGGACGGCGTCGCGACCCGGCGGCTCGAGACGGAGCTGGACGGCACCGTCGTGCCGAGCCCGGATCCTGAGGCGATGCGCCACTCCGGCTCGTTCGAAGCGATGGTCGCCGGGACGTCCGAATTCAGCTTCGGCGTCGAGGAGGACGCGGAGAGCCCGCTCGTCGACGTCAAGGGCACCTACTGCATGCTCCCGCTGATCAGCCGGAACACCGTCCGAGGCATCCTCTACGTCGACCGGCCGCCCGAGCCCGAGATCAGCGAGACGCAGCTGCGGATGCTCCTCGACTTCGCGGCGCAGGCGGCGATCGCCATGGAGAACGCTCGCCTCTACAGCGAGACCAAGCGACTCCTCGAGGAGACCCAGCGGCTGGCCTCGACCGACCCATTGACGGGCCTGGCCAACCGCCGCGCGCTGACCGAGCTCATGGAGCGCGAGCTGCACAACGCCGAGCGCTACGGCGCCCCGTTGGCCTTCGTCGTGCTGGACCTGGACGACCTCAAGAAGATCAACGACAGCCTGGGGCACCACGCGGGCGACGAAGCGCTCCGCAGCTTCGCGGAGGCCCTCAAGGCCGGCGCGCGCCGCGGTGACATCGTGGCCCGGTATGCCGGCGACGAGTTCGTGGTCGTGATGGCCCAGACCGACCGGATCGCCGCCGAAGCGGTCCTGCGGCGCCTCTACAGCGCGCTGGACGGGACGAACCTGAAGTGCTCGGCCGGGATCGCCCTGTTCCCGCGGCACGGTGCCGATGCGATGGCCCTCTTCGCAGCCGCCGACCGGGCGCTCTACGAAGCGAAGCAAGCCGGCAAAAACCGCTTCCGCTTCGCCCCCGAACCCGTCTAAAACAGCGTCCGCGGAAGTCCCCGAACCCCTGTGCGACGAAGGTGGTGCGTCGGGGACGCGATTTCCAGATACGATGACGCTCAAACGAAGCGGCTTGCCGCTCACTCATGACGTCTACGAGGGGCGCAGACAGAACACGTGATCAAGCACGACATCGTCGTGATCGGTGGTGGCCTGGCCGGGATGCGCGCAGCAGTCGAAGCCGCTGAACGCGGCGCTGACGTTGCGATCGTCTCGAAGATGCATCCGGTCCGCAGCCATTCCGGCGCCGCTCAAGGCGGCATCAACGCCGCGCTCGGCAACCGCGAGGAAGACTCGCCCGAGAACCACGCCTTCGATTGCGCGAAGGGGTCCGACTACCTGGGCGACCAGGATTCGATCGAAGCGATGGCCGAGGACGCGCCGCGCCAAATCATCTGGCTCGAGCACCGCGGCTGCATCTTCTCACGCATGCCCGACGGCCGCATCGCACAGCGCCCCTTCGGCGGCGCGGGCTCACCGCGCACGTGCTACTCGGCCGACGTGACGGGGCTCGTCATCCTGCACACGCTGTGGGAACAGCTCGAGCGCTTCGGCGTCAAAGTGTACGAGGAGTACTTCGCGACGGCGCTGTGCGTCGAGGACGGCGTCGGATCGGGCGTCGTCGCGTACAACATGCGCAACGGCGAGCTCGAGCTCGTCACCGCGAAGGCCACGATCTTCGCGACCGGGGGCCTCGGCCGCGTCTATCGCAAGACGACCAACGGGTACGCGTCGACGGGCGATGGCATGGCGATCGCGTACCGCGCCGGCATCCCGCTGATGGACATGGAGTTCGTCCAGTTCCATCCGACCTCACTCAAAGAAAACGGCGTCCTGCTTTCGGAAGCGGCGCGCGGTGAAGGCGCGTACCTCCTCAACTCCGAGGGCGAGCGCTTCATGTTCAAGTACGCCCCGAACAAGGGCGAGCTCGCCTCGCGCGACGTCGTCAGCCGCGCCGAGTGGACCGAGATCACGGAAGGCCGCGGCGTCGACGGCTGCGTCTTCCTCGACCTGCGCCATCTCGGCCGCGAGAAGATCCTCGAGCGCCTGCCGCAGATTCGCGAACTGGCGCTCGACGCGACCGGCAAGGACGCGATCGACACCCCGATCCCGATCCTGCCCGGCATGCACTACGCGATGGGCGGAATCGAGACGGACAAGTGGGGCGCGACCCGCATCCCCGGCGTCTACGCCGCGGGTGAGTGCGCGTGCGTCTCGGTCCACGGCGCGAACCGGCTCGGCGGCAACTCGCTGCTCGAGACGATCGTCTTCGGCGCCCGATCGGCGCAGCACGCCTCGGACTACATCAAAGGCCTCGGCGACGTGAAGCCGAGCACCAAGACCCTGCAGTCGGAACGCGACCGCATCGACGGGATCCTGGCGCGCAGCGGCGGTGAGCGCCACAGCCACGCGCGCAAGGCGATCAACGAAGCGATGAGCGACCACGCCTTCATCTTCCGCGACGATGCGACGCTGAAGGCCGGGATGACGGCACTCCGTCAGGCGCGCGAAATGGTGCAGACGATGACGGTCCAAGACAAGTCGAAGACGTTCAACACCGACCTGGTCGGCGCGCTCGAAACCGAGTTTCTGGCCGACATCGCGCAGCCGATCATGCTCGGCGCCCAGAACCGCACCGAGTCGCGCGGCGCGCAGGCGCGCACCGACTTCCCGGAGCGCGACGACGAAAAATGGATGGTTCACACCCGCATGAACTACAAGGGCCCGAACGCTGACCCCGAGCCCGACTATTCGCGCAAGGTCGTCATCACCAAATGGCAACCCTCGGTTCGGACGTACTAATATGGCGTACACGTTAGACATCTTTCGTTTCGATCAGGCGACGGACGAAGTTCCGCACCGGGATCGAGTCGAGATCACGGACTTCCCCGAGACGGCTACCGTGCTCGATGCTCTCGAACACGCGAAGGCGGAGATCGACGGTTCGATCACCTTCCGCCGTTCGTGCCGCTCCGCGATCTGCGGTTCGTGTTCGATGAACATCAACGGCACCACGGGGCTGGCGTGCAAGACGCCGGTCCGCTCGGTGCTCAAGAGCGATCGGTCGATCGCGATCGATCCGATGCCGAACTTCCAGCCCATGAAGGACCTCGTCGTCCACATGGATCCGTTCTGGGACAAGTACACGCGGCTGAAGCCCTACTTGCAGCCGAAGGATCGCGACGAGGACCACACGACCGAGCGTCGCGTCTCCCCCGAGGACATGCACAAGCTCGTCGCCGTCGCGAACTGCGTGATGTGCGCGACCTGCTACGCGCTCTGCCCGGTCGTCTCGGTCGATCCGGCGTTCGCCGGTCCGGCCGCGATCGCGTACGCGTACCGCTTCATCGAAGACGTGCGTGATTCGAAGCGCAAAGAGCGCGCCGCGCAGATCAGCGACGACTACTTGTGGCTGTGCGCGCACTGCTACGCGTGCTCGTACTGCCCCAAGCACGTCGACCCGCACGACGACATCATCGCCGTCAAGCGCGCGACGATCGAGGAAGGCATCACCGACGCGGCCGGCCCGCGCCACGCGCTGGTCGTCGCGAAGACGATCAAACAGACCGGGATGCTCCACGAGACCGAGGTCATCCAAGGCACGGTCGGCCGGTTCAACATCAAGGGCCTGATCAAGGTCGCCCCGTTCGGTATTCGCCTCGCGCTCGCCGGCAAAATCCCGCCGCTGTTCCTCAAGCCTGTTCCGAAGGTCGACGAGATTCGGACCATTTTCGACACCCTGGAGGCTCCGGTACTCAAATGACCGCTGTAATGGACAAGCCCGCGATCAAGGGCAAATCGAAGTCGGCGCAGATGCGCAAGTACGGGTTCTTCCCGGGCTGCGTCGCCAAAGAGTCGTGCAAGGAGCTCTTCAACTCGACCATGCTCCTGGCCGACCGGCTCGGCATCGAGCTCGTCGAACTCACCGCGGCGTCGTGCTGCGGCGCGTCGGTCCTCAACGACACGAACCGCGACGTCGCGCGCGTGCTGAACGCGCGCACGTACGCGCAGGCCGAAGCGCTCGGCCTGGACGACGTGATCACGATCTGCTCCACCTGCACGGGCCACATGCGCGCCGCGAACAAGGAGCTGCTCGAGGACGAAGGCCACATGGGCCAGGCCAACGCGATCCTCGGGAAGTTCGGCGCCAAGTACGACGGCACCGTGATGGTACGCCACCTGCTCTGGCTGCTGATCGACGACATCGGTCTGGACGAACTCAAGAAGATGGTCGTGAACCCGCTCAACGGGCTCAAGGTCGCCGCGTTCTACGGCTGCCACATCATCCGTCCGGAGTCCGTGAATGGCTGGGAATCGGCGCGAAACCCGCATTCGCTCGAAGACCTGATCGAAGCGCTCGGCGGCGAAGCAGTCGACTACGCGGGGAAGACGCGCTGCTGCGGCTTCCACGTGCAGCTCGAGAAGGACGGCATCGCCGCGAACATGGTCGGCCAGAACATGCGCATGGCGAAGGATCAAGGCGCCGAGGCCGTGCTCACGCCCTGCCCGCTCTGCCACCTCGCGCTCGACGGCTACCAGGCCGACTCGGTCGCGCGCTGGGGCCGCACCGATCTGCCGATCTTCCATCTCCCGCAGCTCGTCGGTTTGGCGCTCGGCATCGATCCGTCGCTGCTCGGCATGAACAAGCACATCAACTCGCCCGGTCTGGTGCTGCAGCAGCACGATCTGGCCCCGGCACACGTCGCGTAAGCGGCGCGTCGCAAGGACCCACAAAGCGGGCACCTTCGGGTGCCCGCTTTCGTTTGGGCACCTCAACAATCGCTTCAATGATTACAGCGAATAGCCGATAGGACTCTAGGGGGAGGGAGCGTCCTCCCCACGGGTGCGAGAGGAGTTCGGCATCATGAGGATGCGCATCGGCATGCAGCTCGGGGTGGGGTTCGCGGTTCCGGTGATCGCGCTGGCACTCGTCTCGGCGGCGGTCTTCGCGGGCGTCGCGAGTTTCCAGAGCGCGAAGCAGGACATCATCGCGAAGGAGGCCTTGCTGGCTTCGATCCGTGACGTCGAACTGCAAACCACGCGCGGCCGCTACGCTGCGCGCGGCTATGCGCTCTCGCTCAAACGCCGCGAGGCGGAACGCATTCCGCAGCATTTCGCGGACGCCGACGCCGATCTGCGCTATGCGACCGATCGCGCCGCCCTCGTCCCGGCGCTGAACGAGCACGTCCACGCCGTCGCCGGCGCCGTCGATGTGATCCGCGACCATACGAAGACGCTGCTGCAGCTCGCGCACGATGATCCGGACGCGCTGGTCGCGGCCTACCGCGGCGACAAGGCGAACAGCACGCCCGAGGTGCGGAAGGCAATCAAGGCGGCTTCCGGCGACAACAACCGGCTCGAAGCAGCGATGAAGCCGCTCGTCGCGCTCGCGCGTTCCGCCGTCGACGACTCGTCGGCGTCGCTCGACCGGCTGACCCGTTCGCTCGTGCTCGGAATCGCGCTGGCGTGCGTCTTCACGCTCGTCGCCTCGATCGCGATCGCGACCGTCATGGCGCGCCGGATGACGCGCCGGCTCGGCCGTGTCTCGGGCGCGCTCGACGCGATCGTGACCGCGGACTTTGCCGCGCTCTCCGCAGTTCTGGGCGGCATGGCCGACGGCGATCTGCGGCGCGGCTTCGCGTCACAGCGTGCGCCGATCGGCGACCGGAGCGGCGACGAGATCGCCGATCTCGTGCGCAGCTACGACGCGCTCGCCGCGGGGCTGAACACGATCGGCGTCGAGCTGACGAGCGGCCTCGCGAACCTGCGCGAGCTGATCGGGAGCGTCATCGCGATCTCCGGCAGCCTCGCCGCGGCATCCGACGAGACGTCGTCCGCCGCGAACGAGACTTCGGTCGCCGTCGACCAGATCGCAAAGTCGATCGAGAGCGTCGCCGACGGAGCGAAAGATCAGGCCCTGAAAATCGCTCAGGCGAGCAGCGCCATCGAGGAGCTTGCCCGCTCGGCCGAGATGATCGCGCTCGGCGCGGCGAACCAGGCCGATGCGATCCTCCAGGCAACCGGCGCGATCCAGCAGCTCGACGAGGGGATCGAATCGCTCTCGAGCGACAGCGCCGGCCTCGCGAGCTCCGCGCAAGAGGCGTCGCGCGAGGCGGGCGGCGGAAACGCGGCGGTCGGCGAGACGCGGCGCGCCATGGTGCAGCTGCGCGACATCTCGCAGCGCGCCGCCGACGCGATGATCGCGCTCGAGAGCCGCTCGGCCCAAGTCGTCGAGATCGTCAGTACGATCGAACAGATCGCCGATCAGACGAACCTGCTCGCGCTCAATGCCGCGATCGAGGCGGCGCGCGCCGGCGAACACGGGCGCGGCTTCGCGGTCGTCGCCGACGAGGTCCGCAAGCTCGCGGAACGCTCGGCCGGCGCGACGCGCGAGATCTCGGGGATCCTCTCGTCGATCCGGCGCGAGACGATCACCGCGGCCGAGGCGATCCGCAGCTCCGGCGAATCGATGGAAACGGGGCTGCTGCTCGCCGAGCGCGCCGCGGGAGCGCTCGAAGGCGTGGGACGGGCGATCGACGCCACGACCGGGGTAGCGCGCAACCTCGCAGAGCGCACGCAATCGATGCGCGACGCTTCGCTGCGCGTCACCGAGAACGTCTCGAGCGCATCGGCCGGCGTCGAAGAGAACGCCGCCGCGGCGACGCAGATGCGCACGACGACGCACGACATCACCTCGGCGATCCTGCCGGTCGCAGCCGCCGCGGAGCAGCAGTCCACCGCTGCAAAGCAGGCGGCGATGGCGACCGGAGAGTTGGCGGCCGGCGTGCAGTCGATCGACCAGACCCTGCGCGGACTGCGCGATCAGGCCGAGCACCTCGATAGGCTCGTCGCGCGCTTCGTCGTCGCGGACGCCGATGCACCGCCTGCCGGGGCACTCCCCGAACGCATCTTCGTCCCGGCGCGCGCGCTGATCGGGGCGAGCAGCTAAGGTTCTTCTGCTTCTGCCGAGGCCCCAGGCTTAGCCCGTGCGGCCGTTGCGGCGCTCTTCGACGAAGCCGCCCCAATAGATCACGCCGACGAGCGCGAGCGACAGCACAACCAGGAACAGAGGGATTGCATAATAGTCGGGCACGGGCGGTCCCTTCGACGTGCGGGCCGGGACGCCCGCTCGAGCGCGGTGTTCGATGTTGCGCCCGAAACGCCGCAATCGCCGTAGGCGTTCGTGCCGCTCGCCTGGTACTATAACCGTCGCATGGAAGCTCGCTTGAGAACGCTCCTCGGTTTTGCGCTGGCCGCGCTGCTCGCCGCCGTCGCGCCGCTCCCTGCCGCCGCCGGCGGCGTCCTGCGCGTCGCCTCGGACGTGTCGTACGCACCGCTCGAGTTCTACAAGCCCAACACGAAGACGATCGTCGGCTTCGACTACGATCTCGCCGAGGCGCTCGGGAAACGCATGGGCCGGCCGGTCGAATTCCGCAACCACGATTTCGCCTCGCTGATCCCGGCGCTGCGTGCGGGCAAGTTCGATCTGGTGCTCTCGTCGATGGGCGATACGCGCGAGCGCGAACGGGACGTCGATTTCGTCGACTACTTTCTCTCGGGCAGTGGGATCTTGACCAGAGCCGGGAACCCGGCCCATCTGTGGGACCTCGCGAGCCTCTGCGGTCACAGCGTCGACGTCGAAAAAGGGACTTCGCAGGAGGCAGCGATCCGGCGTCAGCAGGCGTCCTGCACCGCGGTCGGGCTCGGCGCGATCGCCATCGAAGCCGCGGCCACCGACGAGGTTGCGCTCAAGACGTTTCTGGCCGGAAAATCGCAAGCGCACATCTCGGACTACCCGGTCGTCTCGTACCTCGCGCGCACGCTCGCCGGCGGACGCGGATACGCGGTGATCGGCCGGCAGTTCGGGATCGTGCCGTACGGCATCGCGGTCGCGAAACAGAACGTCGCCTTGCGCGATCAGGTGCAGCACGCGCTCGAAGACCTCATCCGCGACGGGACGTACGACGCGCTGCTGAAACGTTGGGGACTCGAACAGGGAGCGCTGCGCTCGGCGCCGGTCAACGCCGGAACGAAGTTCCAGCACTGATCCGCCTCTTCGTCGCCGCGGAACTCGACGACGCCGCGCGCCAGGCGTGCGCGCGCGTTGCCGCCGCGCTGCGCGAGGGCGGCCTTGCCGCCCGGTGGGTGGCGCCCGAACGCTATCACCTCACCGTCGCGTTCCTGGGCATGGTCGATGAGAGCCGGCTCGACGACATCGCTGCGACGGTCCGCACCGCCGCCGCGGCGGCTGCGCCGTTCGAATTGCCGCTCGACGCGGTCGGCGCGTTTCCCAATCCAAAGCACGTCCGCGTCGCCTGGGTCGGCTCGCGCGATCCGCAGCCCGCGTTCGCGGCACTCTGCAGAGGCGTGCGCGGAGCATTGCATCCGCTCGGGTTCACGTTCGAGGACGAAGCGGTCCC
>JAQBPM010000431.1 GCA_028287525.1 Vulcanimicrobiota bacterium
CAGACGAACGTGAAGTCGAGCGGATAGAAGAAAAAGATCAACCACTTGCCTTTGTAGTCCGACAGGCTGATCTCTTTGCCCAAGTCCATGGGGCTGGTCGCGCCCTTGGTGGACGGGAGCGTAAACGCGGGTGCGGGCTGGCCGACCTTCGCTAGCACAGACAAATTCCTCCGAATAACACTTGTAATGGGAGCGGCTCTCCTCTATAAATGATAGTGAGAACCATTTTCACTCCCGTAGGAGGCTATCCCATTCCGCCAGCAGTGTCAAGCGCTCATGCGGCAGTCCCGCCGGCCGACGATCGCGCGCTTCCGGCCAATTGCCGGACCGTGCTCCAGGTGGTCGAGGAAGCTGGACCGGGCAGCCACCTGACCGCGGCCCAGATTTGGGAACGTGCCCGCTCGCTGCAGCCGCGGATCGGCTTCGCGACCGTGCACCGGAGCTTGATCCGGCTGCACGAGCTCGGCGGCGTGTTGAAGATCGACGTGCCGGGTGAAGCCTCAGCGATCTACGAGCCGGCGGCCGGCCCGCACGCCCATTTCCGCTGCACCCGCTGCGGGGCGATCCGCGATCTCGATTTTGCGCTGCCGCCGGCAACCCTGCAGCGGCTCTCCGCCGAGCACGGCGTCACCATCGATCGCGAGATCGTGACGTTCAGCGGAACCTGCGCCGCCTGCCGCTGAACCCCAGTGCCACCTGGCGCGCCCGGCACGCGGTCTTGGGCAGCGTGAACAAGATCGAGAAAACCGACGCCGAGTGGCGCGCCGAGCTCGCGCCCGACCGCTACGCCGTGCTGCGCGAGGGCGCGACGGAACGCGCCTTCACCGGGGCGCTCTACCACAACCACGATGAAGGGTCGTACGCCTGCGCCGCGTGCGGCAACACGCTCTTCTCCTCCGCCACGAAGTACGAAAGCGGGAGCGGCTGGCCGAGCTTCTGGGCGGCGGAGGACCGCGCCAACGTCGAATTGATCGAGGATCGCTCCCACGGCATGGTCCGGACCGAGGCGCGCTGCGCGCACTGCGGGTCGCATCTCGGGCACGTCTTCGACGACGGACCCAAGCCGACGGGTCAACGCTTCTGCATCAACTCGCTCGCTTTGGAATTCGCCCCGAAGGCCGAGGGCTGAACCTGCGGCCGTTCCGCTCCGACTACAGGGGTGTGAGCGGCCAATGACCGACGCCGAAGACCGCGCTTTGATCGAGCGGATCGCACGCCGCGACCGCGTCGCGTTCGAGACCTTCTTCGGCGTACACGGATCCGGGGTTCACCGGTTCGTCCGCGATCTCGTGCGGGACGACGGTTTGGCGGAGGAGTTGACGAGCGACGTGATGGTCGAGGTCTGGCGCAGCGCGGGCAAATTTGCCGGCCGCTCGCGGGTACGGACATGGCTCTTCGGCATCGCGCATCACAAAGCGATCGACGCGCTGCGCCGCCGCCGCACGCCGACCGTTCCGCTCGACGACCTTCTCGCCGTCGCGAGCAGCGCGGAAGGTCCGGAGGACGCTGCAATGCGCGCTGCCGACCGGCGCGAGCTCGAAGGCGCGCTCGCCGCGCTGAGTCCGGATCATCGCGCCGTCTTGGAGCTGACGTTCGTGCAAGGCTTCTCGCAAAAAGAGATCGCCGAGATCGTCGACGCACCGGCGGCGACGGTCAAGACGCGCGCCTTCTATGCTAAGCAGCGGCTGCGCGAAACACTCGCCACCGCGGAGCATCTGCGATGAAGCACGAGATCAGCGAACTGCTCCCGTTCTACGCAAACGGCACGCTCGACGAGCTGGACCGCGGCCGCGTCGAGACCGAACTCGCGACCTGCCCTGCGTGCGCCGAGGAACTGCAGCACGTGGAAGCGCTCGCGAGCGCGCTGCAGGCGCGCGCCGCCGCTGCGCCGTCTCTGCCGCCGAACGTGCTCGACGCAGCGCTCGCGCGCATCAACATCCCGCCCCACTCCGCCGCCTCGACGAGGTTCCGCACGGCATGGTGGGGCGTTCCCGCGCGATACGCGACGGCCGCTGCGCTCGTGGTCGGCTTCAGCGCGGCGGGTCTCGCCGCATGGCACGCACGCGACACCGGCGGCCAAGGGGTCGCGAGCGGCACCGGAGCTACCGATCGCGGGACGACGTTCGTCTATCGCGTCACGCCGGGTCCCGCCGCCAAGCTCCAGCCGAAGATGCGCGTCAACACCGGGCAGCCGGCAGCAGTCGCGCAGGCGAACGCGGACGCCGCGCCGCCGCCGAGCGTCGCGAAGCAGCACCGGCTCGCCAAGAAAGCGCGGCTGGAGCTGATCGTGCGTGACGTCGAAGCATCGCTCAAAGCGGCGCAGGCAATGGTGCGCGGCGCCGGCGGCGACGTGACCGCGCTCGCCGACGCGAACCCGCACGGAACCGATACCGTGCACGGCGCCAGCCTGGAGGTCGAAGTTCCGGCCGGCCGGCTCGACGACACGCTGGATCATCTCGGTCTGCTCGGCACCGTGCAGAATCGCGCCATCGACGCGGAAGATCTCGACGCCGCGATCGTCGACCAGGAAGCGCGCCTGCGCAACCTGCGCCGCGCGGAGAACGACCTACGCGCGCTGATGGACCGCGGCGGCAAAGTCACCGACATCCTCACCGTCCAGCAGAATCTGAACGACACTCGCGGCCAGATCGAACAGCTCGACGCGCAGCATCAGCGCGATCTGCACCGCATCGCGACCAGCACGATCTCGATTCAGCTGACGGAAGACCGCCCCAACGCCACGCCCGCAAAGCCGGGTCCCAGCGCACGCATCGACGGTGCGTGGCACAGCGGGCTCAACGCCCTTGCCGACACGCTCGTCTCGCTGATCAGCACGATCGCGTGGTGCGTCGCTTACTCTCCGCTGCCGCTGGCTTTGGCGGGAATCGCCTACACCGCGACGCGTCTGCTCGGCAGACGGCGCGCCACAGCCCCGTAGAGGCTCACGAAAAACGGTTCACGCGGCGGCGCGGACGCGCTGATCGGCACCGCAATCGGCGGCAGCACGGGAATCTCGCAAGGCTCGACGATCGCGCCGCTGTGCATGCGGTGCCGCGCGAGGCGATCCTGACCGTCCGTAGCACGCCGGCGACGCCGGTCATACTGCTCGATCCACGCGGGTTTGGGCCGAGCGTACGTCATCGGAGCGTCCGTCACGTCGAGGTGATTCGGCGTCCAATATCGTGAGACTGCGATAACTTCTGCGTAGTGCAATCGCTCCACTTCGGCTTCGCCTTTCGCGGTCGTAACGATCCCCGCACGACCAATGTTCCCAAACTCGCCCTATCGCCAAACGGGTGCCCGC
>JAQBPM010000465.1 GCA_028287525.1 Vulcanimicrobiota bacterium
CGCCGGCCGGCGGCGCGCCGCCGCCTGCGGGTGCTCCGCCCGGCGGAGCGGGCGCCGCTGCGACGGTGTAGACGCTCGCGCCGGTATCGCTCTGGAACACGGCGGTGCGCGGCACCACAATGGCACCGGGATGGAACTCTTTGCGCACGACGACGCTGACCAGCATGCCGCCGCGCAGCGCGTCGCCCACGTTCGGCACGCGCAAGCGCGCCCGGTACGAGAGCGTGCCCGACGTCGGCGTCGCGTTGACGTCCACCACCGCAGCCCTGAACGTGCGGCCCGGCAGGCTCGAACTGGTGAAGGTGACCGGCGTGCCCGAACGCACGTAAGCGAGATTGTCGTCGGGGACGTTGACGTTGACGTAGACGGCCGCGACCTGCGAGATGCGCGCCACGGGCTGGTTCGGTCCGGCGAACGCGCCGGGATCGAGCAGGCGCTGCGTGATGACGCCGTCGTACGGCGCGCGCACGCTGGTCTGCGCGATCTGCGTCTGAAGCATCCGCACTTGCGCCTGCGCGGCGGCCAATTGGCCGCGGTTGACGGCGATCTGCTGCTTCTGGATCGGCACGGCGTTGCCGCCCTGCGTCTGAGCGAAGCGCAAACCGGTTTCGGCCTGACGCAGCGATTCGCGCGCATTGTTGAGTGTTTGCTCGGCCTGCACGTACGCCGAGCGCGCTTGTTCGTAGGTGGTCTGCGCGACGAAACCTTGGGCGAGAAGCTTCTGATCGGCGTCGTACGTCGACTTCGCACTCTCATAGCCCGCTTTGGCGATCGAGACGTTGTTGCGCGCCGAGTTGAGCTGCTGCTGCGCGGTCACCACGGTGTTCGATGCTTGCGCCGCGGTCACCGGAGCCTGCAGATTGGACGAGCCCAGCGAGGCCGACTGCTGCTGCACGATGGCCTGCTGCTGCGCGAGCTGCGCGCTGAGCGTCGAATCATCGAGCTTGGCGATCGTCTGACCCGCGCCGACGTGCTGACCTTCATTGACATACACGGCGACGACGTTCCCGGATTGCGGCGAACTAAGCGTCGACTCTTGAAGGGGCGCGATCTGGCCGTCCAGCGTCACGTAGGTCGCGATGTCCCCCCGGTGCGCTTGAGCGACGTCGACCGCCAGGGGTGCCTCAGCTCGCTGCGGTGCCCCGCCCTTCGCACAGGCAGTGAGGACCGCGATGGCAAGCGCCGCGGCCAGCGACACACGCTGACTCCGTATCATGGTGCTCCTTATACTTCATAAATACTGCGAACGGGCTCGGAAACGTGCTCTACGACGTTACCGTCCGGCGGTACTACCGGCTGGAACGTGAAAATGATTCGCCCGGTTGCCGGTCGTAAGGTCCCCCGGGATGCGCGGCAAAATTGAGGTGGGGAGGACCTATCAGAGCCAGACGCGGGTGGAGGAATGGATGACGGCGGAAAAAGCCGGCAACCGCGGGGTTGACGTCCTCTCCACGCCGATGCTCCTGCAGCTCGTAGAGGAGGCGGCGATGCAATGCATTGCCCCGATGCTCTCCGAGGAGGAGATCAGTCTGGGGACTCACGTCGACCTGGCCCACCTCGCGGCGACGCCGGTCGGACTGATCGTCCGGACCGAGGTGGAGGTCCTCAAGGTCGACGGCCGCCGGGTTGAGTTCGCCTTCACGGCCTTCGACGAGCGCGAGAAGATCGCCGAAGGGACGCACGAGCGATACGTCAGCTCGCGAGCGACCTTCCGCGAACGGCTCAACGAGAAGCTGGGCTGACCGGCTCACGCTCGCTCGACTTCTCAAGCGAGCGTGAGCGGCGACACATGGGTCCTGGAACCGCCGAGTGTAAAGCACGCGTTACGCGACTGGATCCAGCGCTCGGTCGCTCTCGGGCGGAACCTCGAGCAATCGCCTGGCGTTGGAGTCCAGGAAGTGGGGCCGGAGGCCTCGCCTCCGGTGATTAACGGCCCGGTCTGGTGGGTAGGTCCGTTACGGCTGAGCAAGCGAGTATATCGCTGGCTCCCGTAACCGGGCCGGCCACGCCGGCGCCAACGCCCTTCTCTTCCACAACACCTTAGCTAGGGAGTATTACGTGAAACGACTGAGCACCGGGCTTCTTGCCGCGCTTGTCGCGGTCGGAATCGGTACGACGTCGGTCTCGGCCGCAAATTCGGCGCAGGCGAAAGGCAACATTGGAACCTTCGCCCCGACGCAGATTGCGCAAGCCGGGCCGGCCATGCCGCCCGCTGACTTCGGCACGCCGCCTTCCGGCGAGGTCCCGATCCTCTTCAACGACCGGCATGTCTATTCGAAGCCGGATCGCCTGAAGGCGAACCGTGTCCTCGCCGCGCTGGTGCGCGGCAACACCATCCTCATCCCACTGCGCTCGATGTTCGAGCAGATGGGCGCCACGGTCTCATACGATCCGGCTTCTAAGACGGTCGACGTCTCGAAGCCCGGATCCGACGTGAAAGTCACCGTCGGCCGTCCGGAAGTGGTCATCAACGGCGAGAGCCGTCCGCTCGACGTTCCTCCGGAGATCTACAAGGGCGCGGTCGTCGTGCCCGTACGCGTGATCTCCGAGGGCATGGGCGCCTACGTTCAGTGGGTCCCCGATCGTCGTATCGTCGTCGTTCGTTACGTCCCCGCGGTCGTTCCGACGCCCGCTCCGACGCCGATCGCAACGCCGATCGCAACGCCGGTCCCGACCCCCGTTCCCACCCCGACGCCTAC
>JAQBPM010000495.1 GCA_028287525.1 Vulcanimicrobiota bacterium
GAAAGACTCGTGGCCGCGCACGGCACGTGTGTACTGTCATCCCGCAGAGTCCGTCGACGTCGACGCGCTCGAGATCCTAGAGCGGGTCGGCGTCCGCGCGTGCGCGCGGCGTGGCGTCGCGATCGACCTTGTGCTCGAGCGCGGAGTCAACCGGCGCTCCCAATTCGTTACGACGACGGCACGCGGACGCCGGATGGTTCTCTGGCAGACGCAAAAGGTTGCGACGTCCGCGCGTCCCGGCGTTCGTATCCCGTCCGCGTCGGCATCGCCTCTCTCAGTAATCTTCATCGACACGCGCGAACGCTACGGGTATACCTTCGCCGGTCATGCCGTCCGTGTCGAGCGCCGCGCGCTGCAGGCAGGCGATTACGCCGTCGCGATGGGTGACTCGTACGCCGCGGTCGAGCGCAAGCGAATGGACGACTTCGCCAACTCGCTCGTGAACGCGCAGCTCAGCTACACGATGGCCGAACTCGCTCTCTTGCCTGCGGCCGCAGTCGTCGTCGAAGGCACGTACTCGGCGTTGCTCCGACACCCGCACGCGCCGGCGGGATACTTGGCCGATCTCGCCGCGCGGCTTCAGGTGCGGTATCCGACTGTGCCGATCGTCTACGTCGAGTCGCGCAAGCTCGGGCAAGAGTGGTCGTATCGTTTCTTCAAGGCCGCCCTTGCACGCGATCCCACGCCGGAACTGGAGCTGCGACCGCAGCCGCCGCCCGACGAGCCGCCCCAAGCACGCCGTCGGCGAGCGCCGAACCGTCAGAGCACGGCGGAAGCGAACGACTAAAACGCCAAGACGCTAAGCGGAGTCGCTCGCTGTCATCTCAGCGATGTGGCGTGTCAGGCGGGCACGGTCCACAACTCTGCGCTCGTGCGAACCCTCTCCGATTTCGTGCTCGACGTCCGTCGCGCGCACTGAAAACGATATGCGTGTTCCGTCGACCGCTGTCACTTCTGCCTCGGCACGGACCTTGCGCCCAATGGGCGTTGCCGCGAGATGCCGCACGCTGATCTCCGTGCCGACCGCGGTTTCGTTGCCATCGAGGTATGGCTGAATTGCGCGCAGCGCCGCATTTTCCATGAACTTGATCATGACCGGCGTCGAGAGGACCGGCGGGAGACTCGCGTCCTTGAAGGTGTTCGCGAGATCCTCGCGCCGGACGACCGCTTCGAATGACCCCTTTGCACCGATCGGAATTGATCGCATGAGGTTTCCCCTTCTCAGTCCAGGTCGTTCGTGCGCTGCCGAAGCTCAGGCCTGATTTGAGCAAGTGACGCTGGAAATCGAAACCCACGCGGATAAGCAGGCGAGCTTCTGTTCTTTCCGCCAGGGTTCTTAGCTGTTGCTGATTTTGTGGACGTCCTTGGACAGGCTTTGGTATCCCTTGCGTCTCTGGGAGAGCCATACATATGGCACACTCACGATCTATAGTCGTCTCGATGAGGCTCGCGCACCGCGTTCGGCTTGATCCGACTCCAGCGCAACAGGAGTACTTCCGCCGCGCCTGTGGTGTCGCCCGATTCGTCTACAACTGGGCGTTGGCGGAGTGGCAGCGGCAATATGCCGCCGGCGGGAAGCCCTCGGAGGCCGCGCTGCGCAAACAACTCAACGCGCTCAAGGGCAAGCAGTATCCGTGGATGCGCGAGGTGACCAAGAACGCACCGCAGCAAGCAGTCAAGAATCTCGGCCGCGCCTATGCCAACTTCTTCGAGGACCTGGCCAAGCATCGGCGCGGCGAACTTCCCTGGAAGCGTTTGCGGTTCCCAACGTTCAAAAAAAAGGGCCGTCACGACAGCTTCCGGGCGGATAACGGTCCCGATAAGCACCATGCCGATGCCGTGCGCACCGATGGCAAGCGCGTGCGGCTCCCGATCGTCGGATGGGTGGCGATGCGCGAGGGAGTGCGCTTCGCCGGGCGGATTCTCTCGGCAACGATCTCACGAACTGCTGATGGCTGGTATGCGAGCTTCGCCATCGAAATGGAGTACCAGCCGGACCCGCGCAGCGACGACACGGTGATCGGTGTCGATCTCGGGATCACGGCGCTTGCGACGCTCAGCGACGGCTCGAAAGTATTCGCTCCCAAGCCGCTACGGAGGTATCTCCAGAAACTCAAACGGCTTTCTCGTTCGCTCGCTCGCAAGCAGCGCGGCTCTTGCAATCGTGCCAAGGCGAAAACCAAGCTCGCACGACTGTACCGGCGGATCGCCGACATCCGGACCGATGTGCTGCACAAGCTCACGACGAGTCTCACGCAGTATCGTACCATCGTCATCGAAGACCTCAACGTTGCCGGCATGCTCGCGAACCGGACTCTTGCCCGTGCGATTGCCGATGTTGGGTTCTTCGAGTTTCGGCGGCAATTGCAATACAAAGCCGCGATGGCCGGCTCGACCATCGTCGTCGTCGACCGATGGTTTCCGTCCTCGAAGCTCTGCTCGGCATGCGGAGCGAAGAACGACGCTCTTATGCTCAGTGAGCGCATGTGGACGTGCGCAGCGTGTGGCACCTCCCACGACCGCGACGTCAACGCGGCGCGCAATCTCGCACGATACGCGGACAGTTCACCCGCGTCAGCCTGCGGAGCCGAAGGCACTGGCCGCGAAGATGACTTCGCGGTGAAACCGGCGGCGTAGAAGCAGGAAGAAATGCCTGGAATACGTGTCCATGCAAATCAGAACGGTCTACCCACGGTCGCGCCCAAGACCCTTCAGGCGTGCGTCGATCTCTGCCGACGAGAGGCTGAGCGCATTCTCCGCGAGATCGGGAAGAGACTTCTCGTCGAGCTCGACGACTTCGAGGCGGCACTCTTTGAACGCAAACCGAAGCGCGTCGCGCACGGCGAGTCGTTCGGCGACAGGCACATGCTCGGGCCAGGCAAGGCTATACTCCAGGAGGTCGGTGATCCAACCGGCGCGATTGACGAGCAGTGCCGCGACGACTGGCGCTTCGTCCAACTGACGGACG
>JAQBPM010000502.1 GCA_028287525.1 Vulcanimicrobiota bacterium
GGCGTAAGGGCGACCAACCGCATGGGCTTGAGCCACATTTCGAAGACAGGCTTGTTGTACCGGGGTTCGAGCCGCTCGAGCGCCGCGGTCCAAAGACCTTCGGGGGCGACCGTGCTGGTCTGGTTCATAGAGTTACCTGCCGCATGGTCCGAACCGGCGAGCAGAGTACGCGCCGGGGGAGAATGAGCATCGGGGATTGGCCTGGCGAGGGTGGCTTCCTGCGATGTTTTCCCCCGGACTTGTCCACTTCTCCACAGGGGGCACCCTCGCGTCCCGCCGAGGCCCGCCCGACGTATCCACGACTTTCTCTCACGCAGGAATCGGGCCGGAAACCCGCGCGCCGCATGGATCGGAGCCGTGCTCGCCTGCTGGGTTCTCCACAGCTCTCTCCACCGATGTGGACAAATCAGGAATGATTCCCAGGTTTGAAATTTTCCTTGACGCCTGCCCCGCGCGACTCGTATACTGTCATGTCGCACCACTCGGGGTCCGCCGCGCCGGATCCGCCCCCAGGAGTACTCGCTCGTGAAGCGGACCTATCAGCCGCATAATCGACGCCGCAAGCGCGTCCATGGCTTCCTCGAACGCATGTCCACCAAGAACGGACGCCGCGTCCTCGCCGCCCGCCGCAAGAAGGGCCGTCACCGCCTCTCGGTCTGACCGGGGGCTCACCGCGGCAGCATGCGATCCTACGACTCGCTCCGCCGCCGCGGCGATTTCGCTCGGGTGACCCGGCGCGGGAAGCGCCGCGCAGGCGCCGCGCTCACCTGTTTCGTCGCGGACGGCCGGCGCCGGACGCGAGTCGGGATCACGGTCGCCGGAACGGTCGGCATCGCGGTGGTGCGCAATCGGCTTCGCCGCCGGATCAAGGCGATCTTGGACGGGTATCCCCTCGAGCGGCCGCCCTGGCACGACGTGGTTTTCATCGCCCGCCCGGGTGCCGGCGAGCTTCCCTTCGAGGCCCTCGTCGACGAAGTCCATCGGGTCTTCGGGGCGCCGGCATGATCGCCCGGTCGACTGCGCTGGTCGTCCTGCGGGCCTACAAGCGTTTCGTCTCGCCGATCCTTCCCCCGGCTTGCCGCTTCAGCCCGACCTGCTCGGAATACGCCGCCGAGGCGATCGAGAAACACGGACTCCTGCGCGGGGGTAAGCTCGCGACGCTGCGGCTGATCCGCTGCGGACCCTGGCACCCGGGCGGCTACGACCCGGTTCCTCAGACTCGAAAGGCCCTTTGACGCCCGTGATCGCCCTGCTCGCCGCCAACATGTTCTTCGACCCGCTGGTCAACGCGCTGGGCGGTGTCCTGACCGCGATCCATTCGGTCATTCCGTCATACGGCTGGGCCCTCATCGCGCTCGCGCTGCTGGTGCGGATCGTGATGTGGCCGCTCTCCGACATGCAGTTTCGCTCGATGGCGGAGATGCAGAAAGTCCAGCCACTGGTCAAGCAGATCCAGGCGAAGTACAAGGGCGACCCGCAGGCCCAGAACGCCGCGATGATGGCGCTCTACAAAGAGCACAAGGTCAACCCGGTGGCCGGCTGCATCCCGATGCTGATCCAGATGCCGATCCTCATCGGGCTCTACTGGGCGATCCAGAACCAGGTCACCGTCCCGAACAGCATCTTCACCAGAGAGCATTGGCTCTGGATCGGGACCGAGTTCTCGAAGGCGCACCCGGACATCTTGGGGACGAGCCTCGCGGTCCCCGACGTCATCCTGTTGGTCCTCTACGTCGTCTCGATGTACTTCACGGTGCGCTATGGCAGCCCGCCGTCGACCGATCCCCAGCAGGCGCAGACCCAGAAGATCATGGCCTTCGTCTCGCCGGCGATGATCGCGTTCTTCGGTTTCAAGTACCGGTGGGCGTCGGCGCTGTACATCTATTGGCTGGCGACCAACATCTTCACGGTGGCTCAGCAGTACATGATGTTCCGCCGCTACGGGCTGATCGGACCGGGCCGCGCGGCGACCCTCGCCGCCGCGGCCGCGGAGGCGCTGCCGGAGCCGGCGAAGGCCTCGAAGGCCGCGAACGGAACAACCGCCGACGGTGCCGCTGCCGCGAATGGCAAGCGGGCCTACCGCCCCAGGAAGCGCGCGAAGAGATAAGGACGGATGGAAGACTACGAAGGCGGCCGCCGGCGCGGCCACGGACAGCGGCGACAAGCCGGACGGGACCTCCAGAAGCGGGGTCCCGTGCCGAGCAGCGCTCCCAGCGAACGGCGCTCGGGTCCGCCGCCGCGGCGCTCCGGCCCGCCGCGCGAACCAATGGCGGCGGTCGAACCCTCGCCCGAGCCCGAAGAGGCGAAGCCCGCCCGCGCGCTGCTCGAAGAGATCCTGTCCAAGATGGGACTCGACGACGTCGAGATCGTCTACATCGCGCGCAGCGAAGGCGAGTACTTCGAAGTCCGCGGTGCGCGGTTGGCGTCGCTGATCGGGCGTGAAGGCAAGACGCTCGAAGCGCTCAACCTCATCTACAACAACATCATCAACGCCGGCGTGCGCAGCAACCGGCGCTACTACACGATCGACGCCGAAGGGTATCGCGCGCGCCGGGCCGACCAGCTCAAGACGCTCGCGCTCGCGACGCTGGAGCGGGTCGTGCGCGAAGCGCGCCCGATCAAGCTCGACCCGATGCTGCCGTCGGAACGGAAGATCGTCCACCTCGCGCTGGCCGATTCGCCGTTCGTGCGCACGGAGTCCGAAGGGGTCGAACCCGAACGCCGGCTGGTCGTGTACCCCAAGGCCGAGTGACGATCGCGGCGATCGCCACGCCCCCCGGGCGCGGCGCAATCGCCATCGTCCGCTGCAGCGGTCCGGATGCCCGCGCGATCGCCGCGCGGGTCTTCCGCAGCAGCGAGCCGCTGCGTGATCGCGCCGTCGTCTACGGCGAGATCCTCGACGTCGAAGGAAGCGTCATCGACCGCGGCCTCGCCCTCGCGATGGACGCCCCCCGCAGCGTCACCGGCGAAGACGTAGTGGAGCTGCACATTCACGGCAGCCCCGTCGTCGCCCGCGAGACGCTGCGCGCGCTGCTGCACGCCGGCGCGCGCGCAGCGGAAGCCGGCGAGTTCACGCGCCGCGCCTTTCTCAACGGCAAGCTCGATCTGAGCGCGGCGGAGGCGGTCGCCGACATGATCGACGCCGAGTCGCGCGCCGCCGCGCGGGCCGCGCAGGCCAACCTGACCGGCGGCCTGCGCCGCGTTGTCGACGACGCGCGCACCGCGCTCGCTGCCGTGCTCGAAGAATTGGCCGGCTCGATCGACTACCCCGACGAAGTCCCGGAGCCGCCCCGGCCGCGGCTCCAGGCGGCCGTCGACGAGGTCGACGCGCTCCTGGCGGGACTCGTCCGAGACTGGGAACGCGGCCGCATCGTGCGCGAAGGGACGTCGCTCGCAATCGTGGGCCCGCCGAATGCGGGCAAGTCGTCGCTGCTCAACGCCCTGCTGCGCGAAGACCGCGCGATCGTCTCCGACGTCGCCGGCACCACTCGGGACGTGATCGAGGAGAGCTTCGCGATCGACGGCGTCCGGGTGCGGGTGCTCGACACAGCCGGTCTGCGCGCGACGGGCGACGCGATCGAACGCAGCGGGATCGAACGCGCGCAGCGCGCGCTCGCCGGCGCCGCGGTCGCACTGGTGGTCGTCGACGGATCCCGGCCGCTCGATGCGGACGCGCGCGGAATTCTTGCGGCGACCCGCGGACGGCCGCGGGTCGTGCTCTTCAACAAGCAGGATCTCGGGACGCTCGGCTACGCTTCGCGAGACTCGGCCGAGCACGACGCGCTGTGCGGATCGGTATACGAGCCGAGCGTCCTCGCGGCGGTCGAGGCGGCCGTCGCGCGCGCCGGCTGGAACGGCGAGACGCTCGACCTCGCCCGGCCCCATCTCGCCTCGGCGCGCCAGGCCGATGCGGTCGCCCGCGCGCGCGAAGCGCTCGCCGGCGCGAGCGCCACGCTGGCCGAGGGTGCACCGGTGGACCTGCTCGCGCCGGATCTCGTGCTGACCTCGGCTGCCCTTGCAGAGATCACGGGTGCGGAGGCGACCGAGGCGGTCCTCGACGGCGTCTTCGCCCGGTTCTGCATCGGGAAGTGAAGCCCGGAGTGCCGGAGCAATGCACGGAACGCGAGCGGAAGACGAAGCAAGGTACGCTGCGTCCCATGGACACGAGCCAAAACCTCGATGACCGGCATTGGACGGCGATCGCCGGTCGGCTGCCGGACGAGAGCTTCCGCTTCGGTGTGCGCACGACCGGGATCTTCTGCCGCAGCGGCTGCCCGTCGCGAACGCCGGACCGCCGCAATGTCGTGCCGTTCCCCGGCTCCGCCGAGGCGCGCGCGGCCGGATTCCGCCCGTGTAAGCGCTGCGCGCCCGAAGAGACGGGCGCCGATGTTGCGACCGCCCGGCTGATCGACCGGGCGGCGGCCCTGCTGGCGGCCGACGAGCCGCCCGGGATCGCCGAGGTCGCCCGCGAGGTCGGCCTCAGCCGGTTCCATTTTCAGCGGGTCTTCCTGCGCGTGCTGGGCGTGACGCCGGGCGAGTACCTCCGGGCGCGGCGCGACGAGCGGCTGCGGGCGCGGCTCCGGAGCGGAAGCTCGATCACCGAAGCGATCCACGACGCGGGATTCGGTTCGACCAGCCGGGTCTACGGAGAGCCGGTGCTCGGCATGACGCCGGGCCGGGTCCGCGCGGGCGGACGGGGCGAACGGATCGCCTTCGCCACGGCGGCATGTTCCCTCGGAGCGGTTCTGGTCGCCACGAGCGAACGCGGCATCTGCGCGATCGAGCTCGGTGACGGGGACGACGACGTGGAGACGGCGCTCGCGGCGCACTTCCCGCACGCAGCGCGCGTTCGCGACGACGCGGCGCTGGGGGTCGCGCTCGCCGCGGTCGTGGCGGTGGTGGATGGCGGAACCGCGCCGGACGGTTTGCGGCTGGACGTACGGGGAACGGCGTTTCAGCGCCGGGTGTGGAACGCGCTGCGCGCCGTAGGCCCGGGCCAAACGGTGTCGTACGGCGCGCTGGCGCGGGCCGCGGGCTCCCCCGGTGCGGCGCAGGCCGTCGGGGCGGCGTGCGCCGCGAACCGGCTGGCCGTCGCGATCCCGTGCCACCGCGCCGTCCGCGAGAACGACGAGCCGGCCGGCTACCGCTGGGGGCTCGCGCGCAAGCGGGCGCTGCTCGAGCGCGAGGCGCGCGCCCGGTAATCGCTCGCGGGCCGTTTCCCGCCGTTCGCGCTCGCATTCGTACCACTCGGGCGCAGAGCGTGCGCTCCGCGCGGCCGTCGTGGTAGTGCTAGACGATGCAATCCGTGGAACGATACGCCGTTGTTGGAGCGGGCGCCATCGGCGCATACGTCGGAGCTTCGATCGCGCGCGGCGGCGGCGACGTCACGCTGATCGCGCGCGGCGCGCACCTCGCCGCAATGCGCGAGAACGGCGTCGAAGTGCGATCGGAACGCGGGGACTTCACCGTGCGCGTCGCGGCGACCGAAGACGCGCGCGCCGAGGGTCCGTTCGATTGCGTGATCGTGGCGCTCAAAGCGAATCAGCTCGCACCGCTGCTGCCGATGGTCGCGCCGCTGTGCGACGATCGCACGCGCATCGTCGCGATGCAGAACGGCATTCCGTGGTGGTATTTTCAGCGGCACGGCGGCGCGCACGAGGGGTTGACGCTCGAGAGCGTCGATCCGCGCGGCGCGCTCGCGTCGGCGTTTCATCCCGACCGCGTCGTCGGCTGCGTGATCTACTCGTCGACCGAAATCGAAGCGCCAGGGGTAATCCGGCACATCGAAGGGACGCGGTATGCGCTGGGCCGTCCGGACGGCGCCGTCGATGACGAGCTGCTGCAGATTTCCGCCGCATTCGTTGCGGGCGGGCTGAAGGCGCCGATCGATCCGGACCTGCGCGCGCAGATCTGGGTGAAGCTGCTCGGCAACGCCGCGCTCAATCCGATCTCGGCGCTGACGCGCACGACGCTCGCGACGATGCTGCGCGATCCGGCGATCGAGTCGCTCGTACGGCGCATCATGGAAGAGTGCGCGGCGATCGCTTCCGCGCTCGGCGTCGCGTTGCCGGTTTCGATCGAGCAGCGCATCGACGGCGCGCGCCGCGTCGGCGAGCACAAGACGTCGATGCTGCAGGACGTCGAGCGCGGGCGTACGCTCGAACTCGACTGCATCACCGGCGCCGTCGTGGAGCTCGGCGCGCTGCTCGGCGTTCCGACGCCGGCGACGTCGCACGTGCACGCGCTTACCCGGCTGCTCGATACGGCGCTGACGGCCGCCTAACAGCCTGCAAAGCGCCGCGCGTCGCGCGCGGTGCCGCCGTGTCGCGCGGCGAAGAGACGCCGCGTGATACCGATCGACGACGACGTCGTGCTGGAACCATTGCGGGCCGAACACGCCACCGCGTGCGCCGCGCTGATCGACGCGAACCGCGAGCGGCTCGTGCGCTGGATGCCGTGGGCCGCGGAGTCGCGCACCGCTGCGGACGTGCTGCGCTACATCGAAGCGGTCGACGACTACCGTGCGCGCGAGGCAGGTGACGCGTTCGCCGTTCTGGTGCGCGGCGTGTTCGCCGGCGCGATCGACCTGCACGATCTCAACCGGGTGAACGACGTGGCGGCGATCGGCTATTGGCTCGGCGAGGCGTTCGGCGGGCGCGGCGTAATGACGCGCGCGGTGCGCGCGATCGCCGAGCGCGCGTTTCGTCACGACGGCGTGCACCGGCTCGAAATTCTCGCGGCCGCTGAGAACACGCCGAGCCGGGCCGTCGCCGAACGCGCCGGCTTTCAGCTCGAGGCGATCCTGCGGGGGCGCCTGCGCACCCGGCTCGGCTACGAGGATGGGGCGCTGTACGTCCGCTTCCGGGACGAGGGCGCCTAGGTTTTCGCATCGCCGTAGCGGCGCGCGTGGTCAAGGCCGCGCGTGGGTGGTACGATGGGCGACGTTCATGACCACCCTCCTGCGCGGAGACGATGCCGCCGTCATCGTCGTCGGCGGCGGCCATGCGGGCTTCGAGGCCGCGCTGGCGGCGGCGCGGCTCGGCGCCGAGACGCTGCTGGTGACCGGCGATCCGGAGCGCATCTGCACGCTGGCCTGCAACCCGTCGATCGGGGGAAGCGCGAAGGGGCAGCTCGTGCGCGAGATCGACGCGCTGGGCGGCGAGATGGCGCGGGTCACCGACCGCGTCTCGCTGCACGCGCGGTTCCTCAACGAGTCGAAGGGACCGTCGGTGCGCGCGCTGCGCGCGTTGGCCGACAAACCGGCCTACGCGCGGGTCGCGCGCGAGACCGTCGCCGGGCAACCGAACCTGAGGGTCGTGCGCGGCATGGCCGAGGATCTCGTCGTGCGCGACGGCGCCGTCGCCGGCGTGCTGCTCGGCGACGGCCGGACGCTGCGCGCGCCGAACGTCGTTCTCGCGACCGGGACGTTCCTCGGCGGCAAGACGTTCCGCGGCGACGAGGTGCGCGCCGAAGGCCGCTTCGGCGAGGCGCCCGCGGTCGGGCTCTCCGCGGCGCTCGCGCGCCTCGGCTTCCCGCTGGCGCGGCTCAAGACCGGAACGCCGCCGCGGGTCGACCGTACGAGCCTCGATCTCGAGGCGATGGCGGTGCAGGCACCGAGCGCGACGCCGCTGCCCTTCTCGTACGCGAGCCCGGCCGCGTTCGCGGGGCCGCAGCTGTCGTGCTGGATCGTCGAGACGAACGAGCGCACGCACGCGCTCGTGCGCGAAAACCTGCACCGCTCGCCGCTGTACGGCCTCGACCTGATCCGCGGGATCGGCCCACGGTACTGTCCTTCGATCGAGGACAAGGTCGTGAAGTTCGCCCATAATCCGACCCATCAGATTTTCGTCGAGCCCGAGGGCTGGGACGAGCCGACGTTCTACGTCGGCGGCTTCTCGACGTCGCTGCCCGCCGACGTGCAGGCGGCGATGCTCCGGACGCTGCCCGGCTTCGCGGACGTCGTGATGCTGCGCGCGGGCTACGCGGTCGAGTACGATTTCGTGCAGCCGACCGAGCTCGACCCGAGCCTCGAGACGCGCCGCGTTGCGGGGCTCTTCCACTGCGGCCAGCTCAACGGGACCAGCGGCTACGAAGAGGCCGCCGCGCAGGGACTGGTCGCGGGGATCAACGCCGCGCGCCGGGCCGCGGGCCGCGAAGCGCTCCGGCTCGGCCGGGAGACCTCGTACATCGGCGTGCTGGTCGACGACCTGGTGACCCGCGGGGTCGACGAGCCCTACCGCATGCTGACGTCGCGGGCCGAGCATCGCGTGATGCTGCGCCACGACAATGCCGACTCGCGACTCACCCCGATCGGGCGCGAGATCGGGTTGGTGGACGATTCCGTCTGGGAGGCCTTCGAGTCACGGCGCAAGGCGCTGGCGGCCGGGCTGCGGCACGCGGGCGCGACGCGGGCGCCCGCGGTTGTTGGCAGGAGCAACCTTCCAGCCGGGTCCACCGTGGCTGATGCCTTGCGCAGGCCGGAGCTGACGATCGTTGACGTGATAGACGGGTTTCCGCCTGGAACGGACGGCGGGATCGCGGCACGGGTCGAGATCGAACTCAAGATGGATGGGTATGTGCGGCGGCAGCAGGCCGCGGTCGAGCGGGCGGCGCGTGACGAGGCTGTGGCGCTCCCCGCCGACATGGACTACGGCGGGATTCGCGCGCTTTCGCTCGAGGCGCGTCAGAAGCTCGACCGCACCCGGCCGCGGACGCTGGGCGCGGCGAGCCGGATCCCGGGGATCACGCCGACCGACGTTGCGCTCGTCAGCGTGCACGTCCATCGGCTCGCCGCCGCGCCGGCGTGAGCCGGCCTGCTCCGCTGCCTGAACCCGACGCCTTCGCGGCCTTCATCGCGGCCGGCATCGAGCCGGCTCTCGCCGAGCGGCTCGCCGTGTACGTGGCACTGGTGCTCGACGCGAATCGCCGGCTCAACCTGACCGGCGCGAAGGACGGTACGGCGTTCGGGGCCCACGTCCTCGACGCCCTGACGCTGCGCGAGGACGTCGCTTCGCCGCTCATCGACGTCGGTTCCGGGAACGGGGTTCCGGGGATTCCGCTTGCGCTGGCGACCGGGGCGCGCGTGGTTCTACTCGAGCCGATCAAGAAACGTGCGACCTTCCTCGCTGCGGCTCTTGGAGCGCTGGGAATAGACGGCGAAGCAGTAGCGATGCGGGCGGAGGACGCGGCGCGCGATCCGGCGTTCCGGGGCGCTTTCGCGACGGCGACGGCGCGGGCGGTTGCGAGCGGTCCCACGGTCGCCGAGCTGACCGTTCCCTTCCTCGCGGTCGGCGGCCGGGCACTCCTCCAGCGCGGCTCGCTGGACCCACTCGAGCGGAACGCCGTGGCCGATTCCGCGCTGGTCCTGGGCGCCGAACTGACGGCCGAGCGTCCCCTCGACGGCGAGCGCCGGGTGCTCGTCCTCGAGAAGCGCGTCCTGACCGGCCCGCGCTTCCCGCGGAAGAACGGGATCCCCGCGAAACGCCCCCTCTGCATGCCGCGCCCCTCGTCGTCGTGAGCGCGCCCGTTGTGCTGAGCGCGCCCCCTTGTCAGGGTGACAAGAAGCCGGCAGCCGAGCGATGTTTCACGTTTGTCATCGCTTTGTGTCGCAGAGTCATGACAAACGTGAAACATTCCAGGACAGCGACGTCGCCCAGGCGGTAGAATAGGGCCTCTGTGCGCCTTCCGCTCGACGACGTTTTGACTGCCGCCCTTCCGCAAGCCGACGTCTACGCCGTCGGCGGGCGCGTTCGCGACGAGTTTCGGGCGCGGCTCGACGGGGGCGATCGGCCGCCGAAGGATCTCGACTACGTCGTCACCGGGATCGGTCCCGAGGAGCTGCTCGCCGCCCTCCGCGCCGCCGGACGCGTCGACGTCGTGGGCGCGTCCTTCGCGGTCCTGAAGTTCCGGCACCCCGCCGGCGAGGCGGACATTGCGCTGCCGCGACGCGAGCGCTCGACGGGGCCGGGACACAAGGACTTCGCCGTCGAGTCCGGGCCCGCGATCCCGCTCGAGGACGACCTTCGCCGGCGTGACTTCCGTATGAACATGATCGCCCGGCGAGTCAGCGACGACGTGGTGGTCGACCCGTACGGCGGCGTCGAGGACATTCGCTTCGGCCGGATCGACATTGTGGACGAGGCGACGTTCGAGGAAGACCCGTTGCGGATGCTGCGGGCCGCGCAGTTCGCGGCCCGGTTCGTCTACGCGATCACCGACCGCACCCAGGCCGCCATGGCGGCGTCGGCGGGCCTCGTGACGTCGGTCTCGGCGGAGCGCATCGGTGAGGAGTTCGCCAAGCTGATGACGGCCGCGAGGCCGTCGGTCGGCATCGAGATCCTCCGCACCACCGGGGTCCTCGGGCACCTCTGGCCCGAGCTCCTCGAGGGGATCGGGGTCGATCAGAACGACTGGCACGCCTACGACGTCTACCGCCACAACCTTGCGACGCTCGACGCCGCGCCTCCAGGCGATATCACGCTGCGGCTTGCGGCGCTGCTGCACGACGTCGGAAAGCCGCGCACTGCGGCCCCGCGGCCCGACGGACGAGGTAACACGTTCTACCAGCACGAGCACGTCGGGGCCGACATGGTGCCGGCGATGCTGGCCCGCCTGCGGCTTCCCAACGAGACGGTCGACACCGTAGCGCACCTGGTCCGCCAGCACATGTACTCCGCGGATCCCGACGCCCAGGACAAAACGCTGCGGCGATTCGTCCGCCGGATCGGGCGCGAGCACCTCGGGCGGCTGTTCGCGCTGCGCTGGGCCGACATCAGCGGCTCGGGCCTACCCAAGCGCGACGACTCGAACGAGCGTTTCGAAGCGCGCATCGACGACGTGCTCGCGCAGGAACCGGCCTTCAGCGTGCGCGACTTGCGCCTCAGCGGGGCGGACGTCATCGCGGCATTCGAGCGAAAAGGGCTTGTCGAATCAGGGTTCGCGGGGGATAGTCGAATCGGTGAGGTGCTGCGTGCGCTGTTCGAGGAGGTCACCGACGACCCGTCTCGGAACGAGGCGGGCTTGCTCGTCGCGCGTGCGGAACGCTACATCGACGAGCACTTCGCTGTGCCCGAGTAGGTCGGTTTTTTGTCCGCCGTAGCCTCAGCCAATACGACGGCTCGCGTCATCGCGATCGTCAACCAAAAAGGTGGAGTCGGAAAGTCGACGACCGCCGTCAACCTCGGTGCCTCGCTCGCACTGATGGGCCGTCGCGTGCTGATCGTCGACATCGATCCGCAGGGCAATACCACGACTGGTGTCGGCATCGACAAGCGTACCGTGGAGCGCGACATCTACAACGTGCTGCTGCAGGACGCGGCGATCGCGGACGTCCGCCACGCGACCGAGGTCGAGAACCTCGCCATCGTGCCGGCGACGCTCAACCTCGCCGGCGCCGAGATCGAACTGGTCTCGGCGCTACAGCGCGAGAACCGCCTCAAGACCGCCCTCGCCTCGGTGCTGCGCGAGTACGACGAGGTCCTCATCGACTGCCCGCCGTCGCTGGGCCTGCTCACGATCAACGCGCTGACGGCTGCCAACGAGGTCATCATCCCGGTTCAGGCCGAGTACTATGCCCTCGAGGGGCTCAGCCAGCTGGTGGCGATCGTGCGGCGTATTAAGGAAGGTCTCAATCCGGACCTCATGATTCGCGGGGTGCTCATCACGATGTTCGACGGCCGCACCAAGCTCGCCGGCGAGGTGTTGGAAGAGGTCCACCGCTACTTCCCCGACCGCGTGTTCCAGACGCAGATCCCGCGCAACATCCGCCTCTCCGAGGCGCCGTCCTACGGAAAACCTGCGATCCTCTTCGACGTGAAGAGCCGCGGCGCGCAAGCGTACCTGTCGCTCGCCAAAGAACTCGTGCCGGCGCTGCAGTCGCGCGGTCCCGCCGCGTGAGCGCCGCGAAACGCGGCCTCGGCCGGGGACTCGGTGCGCTGCTCGGCGACGGCGGCACCTCCGACGTCACGACGGCCCCGGTCGCCGTGCCGAAGCGCGATCTCCAGCAGCTGCCGATCGCGCGCATCCGCCCGAATCCGCGCCAGCCGCGCCAGACGTTCGCCCCCGGTGCACTCGACGAACTGCGCGCGTCGATCGCCTCGTTCGGCGTGCTCGTTCCGGTCATCGTGCGCGAAGTGGGCGACGGTTACGAGCTGATCGCCGGCGAACGGCGACTGCGCGCGGCGCAGAACGCCGGCCTCACCGCGATCCCGGCGCTCGTGCGCGCAGCCGACGACCGCGAATCGCTCGAAGTCGCGATCATCGAGAACCTGCAGCGCGAGAATCTCGATCCGCTCGAAGAAGCGATGGGCTTCGCGCACTTGATGGACGCGTACGACTTCACGCAGGAACAAGTCGGCGAGCGGCTCGGTCGCAGCCGCTCGGCGATCGCCAACGCGCTGCGGCTGCTCTCGCTCTCCGACGCGGTCAAAGCGTTCGTGCGTGAAGGCAAGCTCAGCGCGGGTCACGCGCGCGCGATCATGTCGTTTCCGCCGGAGCGGCGCGAGACGATGGCGCGCCGCGCGGTCGACGAAGAACTCTCCGTGCGCGTCTTGGAGCGGCTCGCCGCCGACGTTGCGCCGAAGCGCGCGCGTGCGCGCAGCGCGCCGGCGCGCGATGCAAACGACGACGCGTTCGTCGAACGGCTGCGGTACAAGTTCGCGACGCAGGTGCGGCTCGTCGCTCAAGAACGCGGCGGCACGATCGAGCTGCGCTACGCCGATCCGGCGGACTTGCTGCGCATCGTCGATCTGCTGCTGGGAGAATCGTCGTGAAGCCGTGCGCCGCCGCGGCCTGCGCGCTGGCGATCGTGGGTTCGCTCGGCGCGGCGCCCCCGATGCAGTACGGGCCCGTCCCCAGCACCCCGCAAACCGTCGTCGTGAAGAAGTACGTCGCGGCGCTGCGCGGCGCACGCTTCGACGAAGCGTACGGAATGCTGACCGACGGCGAGCGCAAGTACTTCGGCGACGCCGCCGCGTATCGCAGCGTGTTTGAAGCCGACGGCTTCGCGCTCGAGAGCGCGAAGGTGGTCGGCGCGCGCGGCGACGATCGCGGACGCGTGTTTTTCGTGCGCGAGCGCATCGCGTACGTCGATCACGCGAGCGACGAGCGCCGCGTCATCGACGCGACGATTCCGCTGGGCGTGCTGCCGGAGCACGGCGCGCTGCACGTGAAGGATCCGGGCAAGCCGTACCGCGCGTTTGCGAGCGCGTCGAGCGTCCAGGAATCCGGTGTGCGCGTCACGGTGAAGAAGCTCGACTTCTTTCCCGACCGGATCGACGTCGTCGTGACGTTCGCGAATCTCGGCGACCGTTTCGTCACGCTGCTGCCGTACAACAAGAGCGTTTTGCGCGACGACCGAGGCGGCGTCTACCGCATCATCGCGACGAAGAATTGGGCGATCACCGACAAGCATCTCTTCGAAGGTATCCCGCTCGCGCCGAACGCGCGGTACACCGGTTCGCTGGCGTTTTCCGCCGCCCGGCTGGACGCGGCGCAGCGAACGTGGAGCCTCACCATCGCCCCGGCGCTGCGCGACGGCGCGGACGCGCCGTTCGAGATCGTCGTACGCATCGGACCGCGCGCGTAGTCCCTCCGCTTGCGAGAGGAACCGACCTCGAGCCTACGGAACGGTCGCACCGCCCGGCGGGGCGTCTCGGCGCCATCCCGCCGATGCCGTTTCGTGCTTACGGGAGTCGCTTCCATGCGCCGCATCGCCCTCACCCTGGTCGTCCTGGGCTCCGCCGCGCTGAGTGCGTGCACCGGCGGTGGGTCGGTCCTGAACTTCGGCAGCAACAGCATCCCGGACCACATCATGATAACGCAGGTCGGTCAAACGAACACTCCGCGCGTGATCGCCGGCACCTCGATCGATTTGAGCGCGCAGGCCCTCAAGGGGGCGTTGGGCAGTACCATCTCGACCAACGCCTTCAAGTGGACGGCCGCGCTGGTGACGTCGGGAACCTATCCGGTCAATTCCCTCGGCGGTACGAAGCCCTGCGCGACGCCGTCGATTACGACCCCGCCGGCCGGGCCCGTCGCGTTCGCGCCCGACTACACCGCGTTCATCGTCGTCTCCGCGGCAAACCAGGCGAACGCCAGGTTCACGCCGCCCGTTACGATTCCGGCGCCAGCCGGCAGCACGACCGGGATCTTGGCCGGTTCGACCTCTACGAACGCCTATTGCGCGGTGCTGAACGCGTCGACGCCGGACGGCCTCACCACCGGGTCGGTCATCGTGGCGATCGTGAACCCGCAATTTCCCGAACAATAGCGAGCGCGCTCCGATGACGACGGCGGGGAGCGGCGACGCTCCTCGTTTCCGTTTGCGCGGGATCTACGCGCTGGTGGATCCCCAGCGGGCGGAACCGGTGGCGTTTACCGAGGCGATCTTGCGCGGCGGGATTCGACTGGTGCAGATCCGGGCCAAGCTCGGCATCGACGGCACGACGCTCATCGCGATCGTGGCGCGGGTGCGCGCGGCCGGAGGTCTCGCTCTGGTGAACGACGATGTTGGCCTAGCGCGCTTGGCCGACGGCGTCCACTTGGGCCAGGAAGACGCCGCGACGGTCGACCTCCGCGAGGTGCGCCGCGCGCTCGGTGCCGGAATCATCGGCCTCTCGTGCGGGACGCCGCAGGAAGCGCGGGCCGCCGACCCGGCCCTCGTCGACTATATCGGCGTCGGCCCGGTGTTCGGCACGCCCTCGAAAGGCGATGCCGGGTATCCGATCGGGATCAGCGGCACGCGCGCGGTCGTCGAGGCGACGTCGCTGCCGTGCGCCGCCATCGGCGGGATCGACGCGACGAACCTCGGCCGCGTGCGCGAGACCGGGGCGGCGATGGCCGCGGTCATCTCGGCAATCGGCACTGACGATCCCGAGGGCGCCGCCCGCGCGCTGGTCCAGCGGTGGGGATGAGGGCGCCGGTCGTCGCGACGGTCGGGACGACGCACCCGCTCGCGTTCGCGGGGCTCGTCTTCGCGGCGCTCGCCATCGCCGACGACGGCGCGCGCCCGGTGTGCGTGGTCGCCGGGGTCAGCGCCCAAACCGCGTCGCACGTAACCGCGCTGCGGGCGATCGATTCGCCGGCGATCGAGGCCCAGTTCGCGGCGCTCCTCGGCGCGGGGGTCGCAGCGTTTCACGTCGGCGCGCTCGTATCCGCCGAAGCGGTGCGTGCGGTCGCGGCGGGGCTGGCGCTCTTTCCCGGTGTCCCGCTGGTCGTCGACCCCGTGCTCGCCGCGAGCGGCGGCGACGCGTTGGCCGACGCGCGGACGGCGGACGCCCTGCGCGACGTTCTCATCCCGCTCGCGACCGTGGTGACGCCGAATCTCGCCGAAGCGGGCGCATTGCTCGGCCGCACGGTGCGCGACGTCGACGCGATGCGCGACGCGGCGGCCGCGTTCGTCGCGCTCGGAGCGCAGGCCGCGCTGGTGAAAGGCGGCCACCTCAGCGGCGACGCCGTCGACGTGCTCGCGCACGGCGACGACTTTCGTACGTTCGCGTCACGGCGCATCGGCGCGGAGCTGCGCGGCACCGGCGATCTGCTCGCGGCGACGATCGCGTCGGAGCTCGCGCGCGAATCGGATTTGCCGGCGGCGATCGAAGCTGCGCGCGCGCGCGTGCGCGACGCGATCGAGACCGGCGAACCGTTTGCCGGAACGCGCGTTGCGCGCAGGTCAGCCGTTCGCCGGTAGACAAGCGGATCAGCGCACTCCTTATGATCGCCGAAAAAACCGCGTCCCCATCCGGTTCCCGCGTCATGGCGGGACACCGGCCTACCGGCCGCCTTCACCTGGGACACCTGCTCGGCACGCTGGGGAACTGCTTGAGCGAGACTGCCGTTGAAGCGATCCTGTGCGACGGCAACGAACGCGCGCGTACGGTCGCCGCGGAAACGATGAGCGCGGTGCGCTCCGCTCCGCGTCTGCGCGACGAATGAACGCCTTCGTCGTTCGCCGCGCGTCGCTCGACGACGCTGAGTCCGTCGGGCTGCTCTTCGATGCATACCGCGTCTTCTATCGTCAGGCCGCGGACGTCGAGGGGTCGCAGAATTTCGTCCGTGACCGCTTGGCGAACGACGAGTCAGTGATCTTCGTCGCCGAAGATGCCGATGGCCGGGGCCTCGGCTTCGTGCAGCTCTATCCGACGTTTTCGTCGACCACCACGCCGCCAGGAAAACTCTGGCTGCTCAACGATCTCTTCGTCGCGGAGAACGCGCGCCGCCGCGGTGTCGGGCGCGCGCTCATGGAACGTTCGGAGCGCTTGGCGCGCGAAACCGGCGCGGTCGGGCTAACGCTCTCGACGGCGGTCGACAACCTGCGCGCGCAGCATCTGTACGAGGCGACCGGCTACCGCCGCGAAACGGTCTTCTTCGTCTACAACCGTTTGCTCGAGGGCGTCGAGTCATAGCTCGCTATCGTCAGGGCGCCCGGTGGGCCGCGAGCATGCCGTACGCGCACAGATCGCGGTAGACGCCCGGCGCTTCGCGATAGCCGTCGCGGAACGTCCCTTCGAGGACGAAGCCTTCGCGTTCGTAGAGCCGTCGCGCCGGGTTCTCCGCCACGACTTCGAGGTATGCGCGGTGCGCGCTCAGATCGTCGAAGGCGCGCGCGATCATCCGGCGCAGCGCGTACGTGCCGATGCCGCGCCCCGGCGCGATCGCGACGATGCGGACGAACTCGGCCAGCCATTCGTCGCGCACGTGCAGCGCCCACATGCCGACCGGCGTGTCGCGGTCGAGGATGATGCGCTGCTCGAGGTCGGTTTCCTCGATGCGGCGCCGCACCTCGTCCTCGGATGGTGCGTGCACGAACCGGCGCGCGTGCGGAGCGGCGTGCAGGGCGACGATGAAGCCGGCATCCGCCGCGACGGCGAGCCGGTCCGTGAAGCGAGGGGTCTTCGTTTTAGGGCCCGGGGTACCGCGGGAGCGCCGCGCGCAGCTGTTCGAGCGCCCAGGTGAT
>JAQBPM010000035.1 GCA_028287525.1 Vulcanimicrobiota bacterium
TCTTTTTCGGCGGCGTAGCGAGCCCGTACACCGACACGTATGCGGCGGATCCGCTCTTCAGCACGAGTTTGACGCAAGGCATGGTCGACCGTCGTGCGACCGGCGACGGTTTCAAGGTGTCTGTGACGTACACGTCGCCCAATAAGCGGCTCATCGTCTATGCCAGCCGCGCGTACTACAACTACGGGTTCATACAAGGCTTTCAGCAAACGAACGAGACCGATGCGGACGCGTTGTGGTATGCGCAGCCGCTGCGCAGGGGCCTCTACAAGGGGCTCCTCCTGCGCTACCGATACGGCGCGCGCGTGTTCGAGAACACCGCCGTGTACGGCGGCTTACCGCTCTTCAAGTACAACCGCGCTCAGCTCGAGTACGACTTCTGAGACGGCCGGCGTTCAGGCCGGCTTGAACACCATCAAGATCAGGATCGCGACGATCAGCACGGCGAGAATCGGGGTGAAGACGTTGGCGCGCGCGGCGAACGCCGCCGCGCGCGGACTGTACGAGTAGCCGCCGAAATGCACCATGGCGGCGCCGGTCGGCAGCAGCAGCAGGTAGCACGGGTTCGCGATCCGGTCGTCGATGAACTTGACCCCGCGCAGGGCGAACGTCGCGAACTCCGGTTGCATCTTCGAACGCGCGATCCACACGCCGTACGTCAGGTTCGCGCCGAGCGCGGTGATCGCGAGGAGGATGTGCAGCAGTTTGAGGCTGAGGTAGAGCGCGCTCATCGCGCTACGTGCGTACCGGCGCCGGATAGGCGGCGACCGACAGGTGGCCCTCGGCGTCGACGCTGCGTATGCCGAAGAGCCAGTTGTCCTTCGAGAAGTGCAGCACGGTCGCGTTGACGTTGCCCACATCTTCGACGCTGGTCCAGGTCGGATCGGTCGTCGACCGCCGGAGAATTTCGTAGCGCACCGCGCGCGGGACGACGTTCCAGGTGAGCGCCGTGTCGTTGGTGAGCGCCTTCGTGAGCACCGAAACCTTCGGCGAGGCCGGCGCGAGCGCGAGCGTCGCGAGCGAGGCGACGTTGTAGCGCGTCACCTTCGCGAGATAGTCGAAATCGACGTACTGCAGCAGGTCGCCGTACTGCACGCCGTTCTCGACCCGCACGTCCTGGTGCTGGTGGTTGAAGTTTTCGACCGGCTCGACGTAGCGGATCGCCGCGAAGCCTTCCGCATTGAACGATTCGTGGTCGCCGCCCCGCAAGAAGCGGTCCGCGCGATACACGAGCATGCCGTGGAGGCCGGTCGGGTACGCGTCGCCGGTCTCCTTCGCGAAGCGCGCCAACTCGCGCGAGGGCGAGTCGTTCTCGCCGCCGATCACGTTGACGCGCGCCGGGTCGGTGCCGGGCGGCAGCGCTTCGGAGAAGATGCGCACGATGTCGTCGCGCTTCACGCCGTCGTCGCCGACCGACGCGCCGACGATGTCGTTGTTGAGGTCGCCCTGGACGTCGACGTGCGCGTCCTTGAGCGTCTTGGCGAAATGCGCACTCCCGAACAGGCCTTGTTCCTCGGAGTCGAAGCAGGCGAAGATCACGGTCGCGTGCAGCGGGACGCCGGCGAGCACGCGCGCCGCCTCGACCACTGCGGCGGTGGCGGACCCGTTGTCGTCGGCGCCCGGCGCGTCGTGCACGCCGTCGTCGTTGTTGGAATTGCGCGAGTCGTAGTGGCTCGACATCACGTAGGTGCGGCCGGTCGGGTCGTCGCCCTTGAGCGTCGCGACCACGCTGGAGATCACCACGTCGCGCGGGATGCGCTTCTTCGGATCCGCCGCCTGCGTGTACGAGTCGAGCGCGACGGTCATCCGGCCGCCGCTGCGGCGCGCGACGGCGCGGAATCGTTCGAGCAGGTACGCGCGCGCCGCGAAGACGCCGCGCTTGGCCCCCGCGCCTTCGGAGAACGTCGAGCGCGTGCCGAACGCGACCAGGCGTTCGTCGGTCGCGCGCAGTTCGGCGGCGGAGATCTTCGCCAGCGCGGCGGTGATCGCCGGGTCGAGTTGCGGCGCGGGGACTTGCGCACCGGCGCCGGCGGACGAGCACAGCAAGAGTGCGCACGCGGCAAGGAGCGAACGGGAGGAACGCATCCCGGCGGGTACCGCGCGAACGGCGGCCGGGCCTCCCGCCTGCGGGGCCCGGCGTCCCCGACGCCGTAGGTTCGGGAGATGCCCACCTATACGAAGCCCAGCGGCGACGAGCTGACCACCCTCGCCGCCGAGGCGAAGACCGCCCTCGCCCGGATCACGACGCCCAAAGGCGAGATCGTTTTCAAATTCTATCCGAACGAAGCGCCGCTGCACTCGGCGGCGTTCATCAAGCTCGCGCGCGCCGGATTCTACGACGGCTTGACGTTCCATCGCGTCGAGCCGGGCTTCGTGATTCAAGGCGGCGACCCGGCCGGCAACGGCACGGGCGGACCGGGCTACACGCTCGACGCCGAGTTCAACGAACTGCCGCATCTCAAGGGGACGGTCGCGATGGCGCGCAGTTCGAACCCGAACTCGGCCGGCAGCCAGTTCTACATTTGCCTCGAGGACGCGCCGTTCTTGAACCGCCAGTACACGGTGTTCGGCCACGTCGTCGAAGGACAGTCCGTCGTCGATTCGATCCGTCCCGGCGATGCGATGGTGCAGGTCGCCATCGAGGACGCACCGGCGACCTGATCGTTCTCGACGAGGTGGAGGTCGAGCGGCGGCTGGCCGCGCTCGACCTGCCGGAACTCATGGCGGCGACGTTGCGCGCCGCCGCAGCTGGTGAGGGGGGCGGCCCGGTGCGCTCCGCGCTGACGACCGGCGAAGGCGTCTGGCTCGCTGCGATGCCGGCCTGGAGCGCAGCGCCGCATTCGTCGCTCGGCGCGAAGCTGGTGGTGGCGATCCCCGGCAACGCCGCGCGCGGCTTGCCGACGCATCGCGCGGTCGTCGTGCTGCTGGATCCGCTGACCGGCGCTCCGACCGCGTGGGTGGAAGCCGAAGCGCTCACTCGAGCGCGCACCGCGGCGGTCTCCGTCGTCGCGACGCGCCTGTTGGCGCGGCGTGCACGCGGACGTCATGCGATCCTCGGCGCCGGCGCTCAAGGGTCCGCACATCTCGAAGCGTTTGCGCGCGCCGGACTGCCGCAGCGGCTGGCGGTGTGGTCGCGCGATCGCGACCGCGCGCAGCGGCTGGTCGGCGCGGCGCGCGCGCTCGGCATTGCCGCGCGACTCGCCGAGACCGCCGACGACGCGGTGCACGGTGCCGACGTGATCACGACCTGCACCGGAAGTGCGGAGCCGCTATTCGACGCCGCGTCGGTCGCCGACGGCGCTCACCTCAACGCGATCGGCGCGTGCGTCGCAGACAAACGCGAACTTCCCGGGCGGCTCATCGGCCAATCGGCGCTCGTCGTCGACGACGTTGCGGCGGCGCGCGCGGAGGCGGGCGACATCCTGCTCGCCGTTGCCGAAGGCATCGCCTCGTGGGACGGCATCGTCTCGCTGGGCGAGGTACTGCTCGAACGAGTGACGCCGCGCGGCGGGCGAGTCTCTACGTTCGTCTCGCTCGGACTCGGCGTCGAAGACGTCGCTACCGCGGCCGCGCTTGTCGGCTCGTAACGCGATCGGCCTTCGTTAACAGCTTTCTTCGGCGTCGCCGCAGTTCAGCGTTGAGCCGGTGTTCGTTACGATCTGTCCAAGAAGGCGGTGGAGATTTGCTCGATCCGCAGCATCGAGGCCGGCAAGAAGGCGTTCCTCCGTTTGCGCGACGCAGTTTTCTGCATCCCCGAGTCGGGCGGCCCCAAGTGCGCTGAGCTCCACGATGTGACGTCGGCGATCGTTCGGATCGCGCCGCCGCGACACGAGCTCTGCGGCTTCCAATTCATTAAGAAGTCCGACGAGCTGAGCGGCATCCGTGTGGACCGCCTCGCCAAGGGCTTGCTGGG
>JAQBPM010000062.1 GCA_028287525.1 Vulcanimicrobiota bacterium
CTCGCCCACCAGCTCTCCGCCGCGGGCCTTCACGTCCTCGGCCAGCGCGTTGGCGCGCTCGTCGACCTCGGTTTCCTCGAGGCTGGGACGCAGGATATAGGTGACTTCGTAATCGGTGACGGCCATGGAACCCTCTCTGGACGCCGGCAGAGCCGGCGGCCCGGCGCTTGGGCCGGGCAGCGGGAAAGCTCACCGGAGCCTCGGAGACTCCGGGAGAACCCCCGGATAGTATCACGCCCAGCACGAGGGCGGCAAGGCCGGGTACGAAGGTTGGGTCGGTCTCCCCGCAGGTTCCCAGCAACTTCTACGAATCTAAGCGGAGGTTTGCCGCTGCCCGGAACGGAGACTTCCCCGAGTGTCAATTGCCGATTTTGCTGTAACGCGCCGAGTCACAGTCGCCATGATGGCCACGGCCATCGTCGTGCTGGGCCTCTTCGCGATCCCAAGACTGCCGATCGCCCTGCTGCCCTCGTTCCAGCCGCCGGTCGTCTCGGTCACGGTGAATTACGGCAACGTCTCCCCCGAGACCATGGAAGCGACCGTCACGCGGCCGCTCGAGAACGCGGTCAGCCGCGTATCCGGCATCGACTTCCTCCAGTCGAACTCGGTTCAGGGCCAATCCAGCGTGCGCGCGACGTTCAAGTATGGTACCGACATCAACGTCGCCGCGACCGATATCCAACAGCAGGTCGCGCGCGCCGCGAACACGCTGCCGAACGATCCGAACCTGCAGCAGCCGCAGGTCATCAAGGCCGACCCGAACTCGATTCCGGTCGTGCGCGTGTTCGTCACCGACAGCAACCGGCAGCTACGCGACCTCTACGACCTCTTCAACAACCAGCTCGCCGATGAGTTCGCCGGCGTCGCCGGCGTCGGATCGGTCAGTATCTTCGGCGGTGCGCAGCGCGCGATCATGGTCGAGCCCAACGCCGACGTTCTCGCCGGCTACAACCTCGACACGAACGCGATCGTCAACAAGATCAAGAACGAGAACGTCGACGCGCCGGCCGGCTTGATCGCGATCGGTCCCAAAGAGTTCACGATCCGTGCCTCGGCCCTCTACAAAAATGCCGCCGAGGTCGGGAACACGGTGCTCACCGTGAAGAACGGCGCTCCGGTCTACATCCGCGACGTCGCCAAGGTCAGCGACAGTATCGAGGAGATCCGGTCGTTCGCGCGCCTGGACAGCGTGCCTGCGGTCGCCATCTCCATCACCGCGCAGCCCGATGCGAACGTCATCGCCGTCTCGCAAGGGGCCTACGCGAAGATCGCGGACTTCCAGAAGCGCTATCCCACGATGCACTTCGGCGTCGTCTTCGATCAGCAAGGCTTCATCGATTCGGCGGTCGTCGCACTCGAGCACACCGCCGTGTACGGCGCGCTGCTGGCGGTGCTGATCATCCTGCTGTTCCTGCACTCGCTGCGCTCGACGCTGATCGTCGCCGTCTCGCTGCCGATTTCGGTGCTGGGCACGTTCTTCGCAGCCTACATGCTGCATCAATCGCTCAACATCATGACGCTGGGCGGCCTTGCGCTCGCAGTCGGTCTGATCGTCGACGACGCCGTCGTCGTCATCGAGAACATCTATCGCCACCTGGCGATGGGAGAGTCGCCGCGCGAAGCCGCGCGCAATGCGACCTCGCAGATCTTCACGGCCGTCTTAGCCTCGACGGTCACCGTCGTCACCGTGTTCGTCCCGCTGCTGCTCATCCCGGGTCTGCAAGGGCTGATCTTCGGACCGTTCGCGCTCGTCATCATCGTCGGCGTCGGGATCTCGCTGCTCGTCGCAACGACGACGGTGCCGATGCTCTCCAGCTTCATGCTCGACGCGGAAACCGTGCACGCCGCGGAAGGTCACGGCGGGAAGCGCAACCTGTATCAGCGTTTCAGCGCCGGCTTCGATGCGGTCTACGGACTCCTCGAGAGCGGCTACCGGCGACTGCTGGGCGCGTCCATCGATCGGCCGGCCCTCGTCTTGGGGATCGGCGTCGTCTTTCTCGGCCTTTCCTTCGCCGCCGTCAAGATGGGCGTCGTCAAGACGGAGACGTTCCCAGCATCGTCGTCGCGCTTCATCCGTATCGACTTGCGCACGCCGAACGGAACGTCGGTGGCGGAGACGAACCGCGTCGCGGTCGTCGTCGAAAATGCGCTGCGCCACGACGATCGCGTAACGAACGTCGCCGACTCGGTCGGTTCCTCGTTCAACGGCGGCACCTCCCGCATCGTGACGAACCAAGCGTCGCTCGCGGTCTCGCTCCGGCCGGACATCCAGGGCGCCGCAGCCGACGACTTCGTCAACCAGTGGCAGCGCCGGCTCGGCGGCGTCGCCCGCCGCGGCGGATCCTCCGCCTCTGCGGCGTTGCCGAACTTCACGCCGGCGCAGCGCGCGGACTTCCTGGCAATGCGCCGGGCGCTCGTCGGAACGCAGGCGTTCGCGCGCAGCATCGACATCGTCCAGCAGACGGTCAGCCAGGGTTCCGACGCGATCGAGATCCAGCTGTACGGCCCCGACATCATCAAGCTCTACGACCTCGGTCAGGGCGTGGTGAGGCAGGTCAAGAAGATCCCCGGCATCACCAACGCCGACACGAACATCACGCCTTCGCAGCCGGAGGTCGACATCAAGGTCGATCGCCGTATGGCCGCCCAAATGGGCCTCTCGACCGGCGACGTGGCGAACATCATCTCGACCGCGACGAGCGGCACGATTGCCTCGTATTGGCAGACGAACGGCACGCAGTATCCGATTCTGGTGCAGCTGCCGCCCGCACAGCGGCGCACCCTCGACTCGCTCAACTCGCTGCTGATTCTCCCGAACACGACGACCGCGGGCGCCGCCACCGCCGCGAGCACCCCCGGCGGATCGACGGCGAACCAGCCGTCATCGCAGTCGCTCAACGCGGTGCCGCTCGGCGGCGTCGCCCGGCTGACGCTCGGCACGGGTCCTTCGCAGATTCCGCGTCAGAACAAAGCGCGACGCGTCGACGTCGACGCGCCGGTCGTCGGCGGCAACCTCGGCGACGTGCTCTCCGAAGTCACGAGCGTCATGAACGCCTATCCGCTTCCGGCGGGCTATCGCTGGCAATACGGACCGGCCGTCACGCAGAACAACGACACCTTCGGGAACCTCACGCTGGTCGTGATCCTGGCGATCGCGCTGATCTACATGCTGCTGGCCTCTCAGTTCGAGTCGTTTCTCGATCCGCTCGTCATCATGATGGCCGTGCCGTTCGCGCTCGTCGGCATCATCGCGTCGC